>JAGOSA010000016.1 GCA_018062505.1 Minisyncoccota bacterium
TGTAGCTGCATATAATTTAACTAGTTATGAAAAGATTTCATCGCGTGCGCCTGCCTTCTCTACCTTGCGAGTCGCAATTGAAGAAAGAGCGTCGAATGCTGCGCGAGCGTTGTTAAGCTTGTTCTTTGACTTCGAAAGTACTTTTGAAGTGACATTTTTGACGCCAGCGAGAACGAGAAGATCGCGAGCAGCTGCACCAGCAACGAGGCCTTTTGAGCGGTTTGGCATGATCATAACGCTTGAAGCGCCGAACTTAGCTTTGACGTCGTAAGGGATTGAGCCTTCTTTCGTAAGCTTGAGAGTGATCATATTCTTGCGAGCTGAACGAACAGCTTTGTTGATAGCAAGTGATGTATCGATTGCCTTACCTGTTCCGAGGCCGATGCTGCCTTTCTTGTCGCCAATTGCAATAGCAACTGAGAGTGAGAAACGGCGACCGCCGGCAACGACACGAGTAACGCGTCGGATAGAAAGAATCTTCTGATCGAATTCAGGCTTAGGGCGATCTGCGAAATCACGGCGAGGACCACGTCGTGGACCGCTGCCGCTACCACTTGAAGCGCCGCGTGATGAACTACCTCCGCGGTAGCCTGGAGTGCTTGCGCGGAAACCGCCTGCTGCTGGTCGAGCTGGTCGTGGAGCGCCTGTTGTTGAAGTTGTTGTTGTTTGTTCAGCCATACTGTTAATATAATTTGTATTAGAAAATTAATCCGCCCTCGCGTGCACCATCCGCGAATTCCTTCACGCGGCCAGTGTACTTGAAGCCATTACGATCAAAGACGACTTTCTTGATGCCTTTCTCTGTTGCGCCTTTTGCGATAGCTACACCCATAGCCTTGGCTGAAGCCACTTTCGTGCCCTTGCCTTTTGACTTGATGTCGCTGACAGAAACAATAGTAGCACCCTTTGTATCATCAATGAGCTGTCCGTAGATAAACTTATTCGATCGGAAAACCGAAAGACGAGGAAGTTCAGTTGTGCCTGAAACCTTTGAACGGATCTTACCCTTCAATCGTGATCGCTTTTCAGTTTTGATGTTTTTGTATTTCATACAGTTTATCTATCTTAAAGACTATGCAGCTTTCTTGCCCTGCTTGCGGCGGATAACTTCATTGTCGTATCGGAAGCCCTTACCCTTGTAAGGTTCTGGCTTTTTGAGCGAACGGACTTTTGCTGTGAACTGTCCAACAAGTTCTTTGTCGATACCGACAACTGTAACATTGTTTTTGACAGCAGTGACAGTGAGGCCTTCTGGGATCGCAACGTTAACAGGATGAGAAAAGCCGAGAGCGAGGTCGAGGCTGTCGCCTTTGACTTCAGATTTGAAGCCGACACCTTCGAGGATGAGGACCTTTGTGTAAGGTTCAGTAACGCCCTTGATCATGTTCTTAATGTGAGATGCGTAAGTACCCCAAAGAGAGTTCATGAACTTTGTGTCGAGGTTTTGCGGCTTGAGAGTGACTTTGTCAGCTTCTATAGTAATGACGATTTCATCACGCATTGGCTTGCTGAGTGTTCCCTTTGGACCGACAACTGTAATAACGCCGCCTGCCTGAGAGACAGTGACACCAGCTGGGATATTGAGTTCTTGTTTTCCTACTCGTGACATATATGTGTATTACCAAATTGAAAACATTATTTCGCCACCGACCATTTCTTTGCGGGCTTCCTTGTCTGTCAAAATACCTTTTGGTGTTGAAAATACGAAGCTCCCGACACCGTTCTTGTACATGCGGATTTCCTTGACGCCCTTGTACATTCGGCGAGATGGCTTCGATACGCGAGTGACGTCGTTGATGCGGTCCCCGTTCTTTGCAGCGAGAGTGATGTCGAGGTATGGGCGCTCGTTGCGGATTTTCTTTTCGAAACCTGCGACGAAACCGTTGCGCTTGAGGCATTCAACGATTGCTTCTTTAACCAAAGAATGAGGAACAGTCACGACAGTTTTACCTGCGTGTGATGCGTTCTTCATCATTGTTATCATTGCTGCAATTGGGTCTGTCATATAATTTATTGATTACCAAGATGACTTGCGTACACCTGGGATTTTGCCGTCGTTAGCGTATTCGCGGAAACAGATGCGGCAAAGACCGAAATCTCTCATGAAGCCGTGCTTACGACCACATCGAAAACAACGGTTTGTTGCCCGTGTTGAGAATTTTGGCTTGCGCTCTGCGCGCACTTTGACTGATGTTTTTGCCATAATAATTAAGGGGCCTTTTGGCTCTAGGAATATCTCGTTTGTTTTCTTTACTCTTCGGCAACTCCCAGGCTTTGGACCAAGGCGAGACTGAAAAGTAAAGGAGAAAAACGGATTACCTAGATAAATAAAAGGCTTCCGCTATCTTAGCAGAAGCCCTTCTTTGTGTCAAACCGTGATCGCTGGCGACTTTTCCTTGTTTTTTACCATTTCCGAAATGGGCACATCCAATGCATGTATGTATAGGTCAAACTGGATAATCCCCTGAATCATACTGTGGTTAACAAAATGATTTTTTACATGAACCACACTACTCAAAACACGACCTCCTGGGTAATACCCTTGGAGAACAAATAGCTCTGTAAGCTTACAACCAAGAGCCCAATCAGCCATGTCATGAAGCGATGGAAAGGTGCTTGTAAAGCAATCTTTCATTACAATTACCTCTTTGCTTGCTGGGATTTTCGGATCTTCATAAACAAGTGATTTAGGGAAATACTCATAAGGCTTATTTTCGTCCTTCAGCTTTCTGAGGCGGGGAACATCTTTCTTTTTTGCATTGCCTTGAATTGCAGGAAAAATTTCAGTACACCATTTTGTATACAAATGAATTACTGTCCCAGTCTTGTCTGGCTTATAGCCATTTTCAATAATCGTTTGTACATTTTTCAGATGTTTTTGATTGTTTTCCTCAATTTTTTGCTTTGATTCCAACTTTCTCTTTTCGTCCTTCTTGTTCTTTAGATATGTCCTAATGCCGACAAGTACAGCTATTATTGTAACGACTACGGAAATAATTGTCCCGCCAACAATGAATGTCTCAGTGTTTGATAGTAAGGTTTTCATGGTGCAGTTTTTTTATTGTTTCAGCAAACACTACTACACTCAATATTCCTGTCAAACAAAAAGCCCCTTTCGGGACTTTTTGATTTGAGTATTTGAGGTTGAAGCGATGAGAGATTACTTCTTTTTTGCTGCAGCTTCTTCTTTCTTTTTGAAAGGGATACCGAGGTAATCGAAGAAGGCTTCGCCCTGCTTCTTGTCCTTTGCAGTAGTGACGATTGTGATCGCCATACCGAAGACGTCGCGGATATCTTCATCGCCAGTCTCAGGGAAAATAGTGTGTTCCTTGATACCGATCGTGAGGTTGCCGATTGAGTCGAGGTTCTTGCGCTCGAGGCCACGGAAGTCCTTTGTGCGAGGGAAAGCGATGTTGATGAGCTTCTCGAGGAAACCGTACATGCGCGCGCCACGGAGAGTGACTGTGACGCCCACAGGGTCGCCTGTGCGGATCTTAAACGAAGCAATAGACTTCTTGGCGCCGCGAACGTTTGCCTTCTGTCCTGTGATCTTAGAGAGACGATTGAGGACGAGCTCATTGCGCTTTGGATCCTTCTTCATCGCTGTACCTGTTGCAGATGAAATAATAACCTTCACAAGCTTTGGGGCTGCGAGCTTATTTTTCAATCCCAAAGTCGCTTTGAGTGAATCGTATGCTGCGTCATTCTTTTCTTTTACTGTTAGATGTTTGCTCATAAAATGTATGTAAATTGGGACTAAATTTCCTGATCGCTCTTCTTTGAGACGCGAATGAACTTATCGCCGACCTTCTTCTTACCGATGCGAGATGGCTTGCCAGACTTACTGTCGACGATCATGACGTTAGAAGCGTTAATCGGCATAGACATGTCGATGATGCTGCCCTTCTCGCCGCTGCGCTTTGCCTTCTGCTGCTTCTTCATCATGTTGATGCCATCAATGACAACGCGATTCTTCTCGCGGAGGACTGTGACGATTGAGCCTGACTTTCCTTTGTCTCGGCCTGCAACAACTATTACTTTGTCTCCTTTCTTGAATTTCATAAAAATGTATTTGTGAGATTAGATGACCTCAGGAGCTAGGGAAATAATTTTCTGGAAGCCCTTTTCAGCGAGCTCGCGAGGAATCGGACCGAAAACGCGACCAGCCTTTGGATCCATCTTTCCTTTTTCCAAGATAACAACTGCATTGTCGTCAAAGCGGATGTAAGAACCATCCTTGCGGCGGAATGCCTTTGTTGTGCGAACAACAACAGCTTGGTGGATGTCCTTTTTCTTGACGCCCTTGCGAGGATCAGCGACTTTGACCGAGATGATGACGAGGTCACCGATACCAGCATAACGTCGCTTTGAACCACCAAGTACCTTGAACACACGGCCGTGTGTTCCGCCGGCATTGTCAGTGATTTTTACATTTGTTCCATCTTGGATCATATAATTATTGTTTCTTGTTTATTAGGCAACGACCTTGAAGTGTTTGTCCTTTGAAATCGGTCGAGTCTCAACGATCGTGACCTTATCCCCTACCTTGTGGCCTGATTCATCGTGAGCCTTGTACTTCTTTGAGATCTTCAAGTACTTTTTGTACTTTGGGTGCTTCTCGTAGCGAGTAACTGACACAACGACTGTCTTCTGCATTTTGTCTGAGACGACAACGCCGACAAGTGTTTTATTATTTACTTTTTTTTCTGTCTTTTCCATATATAAATTATCGTGCGATGACGCGTGTCTTAACTGGAAGCTTTGTTCCAGCCTTGCGGAGCGCCTCTTTAGCTGTAGCTTCGTCTACGCCGTCTACTTCGAAAATAACACGACCTGGCTTAACTTCAAAGCAGTAACCTGCTGGATCACCCTTACCTTTACCCATGCCCACCTCTGGTGGCTTGTTCGTAAATGGTCGGTCTGGGAAAATGCGGATCCAAATGCGTCCTGTCTTTGAGAGCTGGCGGGCCATAGCTTTGCGGGCTGATTCGATCTGCTTTGACTCAACGCGAGCGTAGCTTTCTGACTTGAGTCCAAAAGAACCAAAGGCAAGTGAAATACCGCGCGTTTCCGGAGTGATTTTGCTCATATTTCGGCGAGTGGACTGCCACTTCCTGTGTTTTACTTTCTTTGGGAATAACATATATTAATTCGTGTTATTTGGATTAGCTTCACGGCGCTTGTCGGCAGCTGCTTTCTCGGCAGCGAAGACTTCGCCCTTGTAGATCCAAACCTTAATACCAATATCGCCGTATGTCATGTGCGCTTTCTCTCGAGCATAGTCGATGTCAGCACGGATTGTCTGGAGAGGAATTGAACCCTTCTTGAGTTCTTCGCCGCGCGCGATTTCAGCACCACCGAGGCGGCCGCCAAGAACGATACGGACTCCTTTGACGCCACGGACACCCATGACTTTTTCGACTGCAGTCTTCATGACGCGTCGGTATGGAAGGCGTTTCTCAATACCTTCAGCAACTGAGTATGCAACGATTGCAGCATCAGCGTCTGGATTTTCAACTTCGACGATGTCGAGCTTGAAGTCATTTGGGAGTTCAATGCCGCGCTTTGCGAGCTTCTTCTCGATTTCAGTCTTGAGCTTTGTTGCGCCGTCGCCGCCTCGGCCAATGAGCATGCCTGGGCGTGATGTGCGGATGATGAGGCGAGTTGCCTTGCGGTTGCGTTCGATTTCTACGCCAGAGACGTAAAAGCCGCGGAGTTTCTTGTCCAAAAATTCACGGATAACGACGTCTGCCTTGAGTTCATGAGCAAACTTCTTAGAGTCAGCAAACCAGCGTGACTTCCAGTCGCGGAGGGTTACAAGACGATGTGCATATGGGTGGACAATTTTTGACATAAATTATTTATCAGTTTTCTTAGCTGTTTTCTTAGCTTTTGGCTTTGCCTCAGCTTTCTTTGCGGCTGGAGCTGCTTTCTTGTCTGTCTTTGCAGTCTTCTGAGCAAGAGTGAGGGTAATGTGTGAGCTGCGTTTGTTGATGCGGAAAGCCGAGCCACGAGCGCGAGGCATCATGCGCTTGAGGACGATACCCTTGTCTACTGTGAGAGATGCGATAACGAGGTCGTCTGTATTCTCCCCTGCCTGCTTAGCGTTTGCAACAGCAGAAGCCACGAGCTTCTTCATAGGTTCAGCTGCGCGCTTTGGGAGGAACGACAAATAGAGCATAGCATCTGCTACTCGCTTTCCTTTTACGGCATCACCAACAAGCCGAACTTTGCGTGGAGACTGTCTGTAGTTTTTCAAAAAGGCTTTCATGGTAATGATTTATAGTGAAATTACTTCTTTTTAGCGCCATCTGACTCCTTGGCTGACTTAGCTGCTGAGATCTCAGCCTCCTTCTTCTTGGCTTCGAGCTCTTTCTGCATCTTACCGCCGTGACGGACGAATTTCTTCGTAGGCGAAAATTCACCCAAGCGGTGGCCAACCATGTCTTCAGAAACGAGGACTTCGACGTGTGTCTTGCCGTTGTGGACGCCAAAAGTAAAGCCGACCATTTCAGGGGCGATCTGGCATGCGCGTGACCACGTTTTAATTACCCCTGTTTGCAAGGGGTTTTTGCCTTCTATTTTCTTGAGAACTCGTACGTCTACGTACGGCCCTTTTTTGAGTGATCTTGTCATATTGGTCCTTTTGAATAAAAAAGAAAAGCCCTGATGGAGCTCCAAGCATATTAGCAGATTGGTATTTAAAGTCAAATTCAGCCCTCTAAGCTTGTCTTAAAGGGAATCTATGGTCTGGAAAAGATTGAAAAATAGGGCAAAAAATGGCCTATTGCCAGAGCATCAAGACTACGAATCTAGGGAGGAAAATGATGATTCCAACGAGCAAAGCAACAATTGCTGTAATGAGTACGGCACCCGCTGCGACGTCTTTCGTGTCTCGAGCATGAGGGTGGAATTCTGGGCTTGTGAGATTCATGTCGATTTCGATAGCTGTATTGAATGCCTCAGCAGCAAAAACCATACCGGCAGCAAAAATGATGAATATCCATTCGAGCAATGTAATGCTGAAATAAATACCTGCCATAACAACGAGGCCGAGAATCATCGTGTGAATCCAAATATTGTACTGTCCCCTAAACATTATCTTTATGCCGCGCCATGCATTCGACATAGACTTGAGTCGTGAGCGCGGATAGAAACCTTTGTGATCTAGCATATTCAAATGATAGCACGATAAAATTTTTCTAAATTAAAATCTGTTGATTTCTATTGCCAGATATTCTCAAAAGAACTAGTATGGGCAAAAGCACTCACCAAAACAAAAAAAATAATACTATGAATCAGAACCTCGAATACCTTGGCATGACATTTGCCACACCACTCATCAATGCAGCCGGAACTGTAAAATACAAAGAAGAATTTCAGCGATTACTGGAAACTGATCTAGGAGCAATTGTTATCGGATCAATCACTGTCAGTTCTCGAGATGGCAATGAAGGAACAACATGGCATCCTGACGGCATCAACTCGCTTGGCATGCCAAACCCCGGGCTCGGTTACTATATCGACAATTTGCCGGAAATGGTAAAAGAAGCGCACGACAATGATAAAAAAGTTATTGTCAGCATCGCAGGATTCAATGCCAAAGAGTACGTTAACCTTGCCGGCGTAGCATTCAAATGCGGCGCAGACATTGTTGAAATTAATTTCGGCTGCCCAAATGTTCTCGACGGCGGTACAGCAAAGCCGATTTACAGCTTTGATATACCAAACATGGTTGGAGTAATTAATGAGATTAAGAATGCGTTCAGAGGAACACTTGATGACAAGCTTAATAATTTACTCATTAAGCTGTCGCCATACTCAGATCCTGATCAGCTGAAATATGCCATTAGTACTATCGACCACGTACTTCCGAAAGGAGGCTACACTATTTCGAATACGTTTCCGAAAGGATTTATATTTGATGAGCACCTCAATCCAGCAATTACTCCGGACGGAGGCCTTGGCGGCATTAGCGGACAGATGTTCAAGCCAATTGCGCTTGGGCAAGTCAAGCAAGTAAAGAAAATTCTCAGCGAAAAAAATTCCAGCAAAATTATTGTTGGAGCCGGCGGCATTGCGACTGGCAGGGATATGCTTGAGTTCAGCAAAGTTGGTGCATCGCTCATGCAAATAGGCACAGCATTTTTGCGATCAAACCGCCCTGAAATATTTTCAGAAATACTTCTTGAGTACAGCGAATTAGTTGGAGAGAAAGTTTCGTAAACAGTACGAACAATTGAGCCGCTTCTTATGGAGCGGCTCTTTTATTGCATTTATCGGCAAAAACAGTAGGATGAAGAAAAACACTTAAAAAAATAAAACTATGAAAGAAAAAGGAACACCGACCCTTGAATCAATTCGGTCAGATTTTGCCCTAAAAATCCTTTCGATTGAAGCAATAGTCGCCAACACCGCCACTCCATTCACTTGGGCATCTGGCTGGAAAAGTCCGATGTACAATGACAACCGACTAGCGCTGTCAAAGCCCGAAATTCGCGATCTTGCTAAAGAAGGGCTTATTGCTCTCATCAAGAATGCATATCCAGATTACAGCAACATCTGGATCGCTGGCGTTGCAACAGCCGGCATTCCGCTTGCCAGCATTATTGCTGACCAACTAGAACTGCCGCTCATCTATGTCCGCGACAAGAAAAAAGACCATGGCATGGAGAACAGGATTGAAGGAATCAAACTCGGAGGACTTCATGGAAAAACAGTTGTCGTTATCGAAGACCTCATCTCAACAGGCGGAAGCAGCGTTGATGCTGTGCAAGCAATCAGAGATGCCGGCGGTATCGTCAATCACTGCTTTTCGATCTTTACGTACGGCTTTCCGAAAGCCGCAGGAATGTTTGCCGGCACAGAATCTTTCTCAAAAGATCCTGTTGAGAAAAAATTCCTTTTGACGCCATGCAAAACCGATTCAGTACTCGATTTTCCCTTGCTTCTGCAAAAAGCACTTGAAGCCAACTACTTCTCAGAAGATGATAAAGTCTCTATTGAGAAATGGAGCAGAGATCCGGAAGGATGGAGTAATGAATGGAAAGCTGCGCACAGTGAAATCGATTTTGAAGAAGTAAAAAAGTAAAAAGTTGTAACACAAACAAAAAAGGGAGAACATGATTGTTCTCCCTTTTAATTTTAAGCTTTATTGTCGAAATTCAACTGATGATTGACGACTTTCTTAATGCCAATATCAATTTTATTGTTCATTTCGATAACTTTATTCCTTGCAACTTCAGCAAAATCTTTTCCGCTTGATGCAAAAATAATATCGCGCGAAGAATTGATAATAAGGCCTTGGCCTCTGCTGTCCATACCATTAGCAATGACATCGTCTATTGCACCGCCTTGCTTTCCTATCCCCGGAGCGAGGATTGGCATATCGCCAATAATTTCACGAATTGTTTTCAGCTCTTTAGGGTACGTTGCCCCAACGACAAGCATGCAGTTACCATTGTAATTCCATTTATTAACAACAGTTGCTGCAACGATTTCATTCATGGGCTTATTTCTATTTGCATCGATCATGACATAAGCATCCTGAAATTCACCTGAGCCGCCATTAGATGTTTTGCAAAGCACAATAATTCCTTTGTCCTTGCGATCAAGAAATGGCTTCATGGCTTCGCTTCCCATGTAGTTGTGGACAGTAACAGCATCTGCTCCGATATAATCGAAAGCGAATTTCGCATAGTGTTCATTGGTGTTTCCAATGTCGCCATACTTGGCATCGAGAATAATTGGAACATTCGGCGTATTTTCTTTGATGTAACGACAGATATTCTGTAGTGCAGCAATTCCATCAATACCCATACTCATATAAAATGCCAGGTTTGGTTTATAAGCACTTACAAGATCTTTTGTCGCATCAACTATTGCTTTGTTAAACTGATAACTGACTCTAATGTTGCCGTCATACATTTTTTTAACATGCTGCGGAATTTTATCGAGATCGCTATCAAGTCCCACACAGATAAGTTTTCGCTCTGCCAATTTGGCAGCGAGCATTTTCATAAAGTTTCTTTTCATATTGATTTGTTTTAGAATTGTTTGATTTTTGCCAACATTACCACGCCCGCAAAATATCGCAACAGCTGCAGAAAAACAGTACAAACAAAAAACCGCCATTGCTGGCGGCTTTTTGTGATCCCACTTTTGGGATACTTTTGAAAATCTTGCGAGAACTAGTTGCCCTTTCGCTTCTTGCCTGTCTTTCGGCGAGAAACAATGAGGAAGTTCGAGTACTTCTTTGGTCCGCGAGTCTTCTTGCCGCGGATACCCTTACCGTACACGTTCTTCACACGCTTCATACCGGCACCCTGTGCGCCTTCACCTCCACCGAGTGGGTGGTCGACTGGGTTCATGGCAGAACCGCGTACAGTCGGGCGTATGCCCTTCCAGCGCGATCGTCCTGCTTTACCATAGTTGATGAGGTGGTATTCGTCGTTTGATACTGAACCGATCGATGCCCAAGCGAGCTCAGGAATCTTTCGAACTTCAGTTGACGGCATCTTGATCTGAGCATAGCCCGCATCGTTCGCGATCAACTGTGCGAAAACGCCAGCTGAACGAACCATCTTTGCGCCGCCCTGCGGCTTGATCTCGATGTTGTAGATAAATGTACCGACTGGAATGAACTTCAATGGAAGTCTATTGCCTGGCTTGATCGAAGCCTTTTCAGAGACCATGATTTCAGCACCAACAGTGACATTCTTCGGCAAGAGCGTGTAGCGCTTTTCGCCGTCTTTGTACTGGAGGATACCGATGAAGCCTGAGCGGTTCGGATCATACTCAACTGTTTTGACAACAGCTGGAATGTCGCGCTTGTCGTACTTGAAGTCGACATCGCGATAGAGTCGCTTATTACCGCCGCCCTTGTGGCGAGTAGTAACGCGGCCCTGACTGTTGCGCCCGACTGAACGCTTCTGACCATGAGTCAAAGACTTTGTTGGCTTGTCAGTCGTCAAAACCTTGCGGTAGTCGATCGTGACCATTTTTCGGCGTGATGGAGTTGTTGGTTTATAGGTTTTCATATAATTACATGAATTCTATCTTATCGCTTTCTTTAAGGGTTACGACCGCTTTTTTGTAGCCTGCTTTCCATGCTGGTCGGCCTGCTCGGAAGAGCGGCTTGCTTGGCATGCGAGCAATAGCGACTTTGACTGGATTCTTTTTGTACTCTTTCTTGAAAGCTGCGATCACCATGCTCTTGTTAGCATCCATTGGAATAATGAATGTGTACGCATGCTTTGCAGAAAGGAGACCTGACTTTTCAGTAACGCGCTTAACGAGAATAGAAACTTCTTTCTTTTCTGCTGCGACAGCGACTTCTTTGTCAGCTACTTTTTTAGTTGTTGTTTTTTTTGCAGCCATACATTATTCACTCTTGCGAGCCTTAGCTTTTTTGCCCTCGAAGAAATTAATCGCTTCCTGCGGTTCAGAAATGAGGACGTATTTGTATGAAGCGAGCATCAACGGATTGACGTTCTTCCACTGCTCCACTTCGACTGATGGGAGGTTTGAGAGGCTTTTGACTGTCTTTGGATCTGAGTTTCCGAGGAGCACCAAACAGTATGGCTTGTGGCCATTTGCCATGCGTGGAGAATCAGTAACCTTTGCGATGCTGACGAGAGCAGCTTTTGCTGCCTTTGTGCTGAAAGCACCGAAAGACATACTATCAACGAATACGATTTCGCCATCTTTATTCTTTGCAGAGAGAACTCCGTAAAGAACTGATGTCAAAGTCTTTTTGTTGATCTTACGAGTGTAATTTTTTTCCTTGTTCGGACCGTGTGTCGAGCCGCCACCAACCCAGATTGGGCTACGTGATGAACCGTGACGAGCGCGTCCTGTTCCCTTCTGTCTCCATGGCTTTTTGCCGCCGCCGCGAACGTCGCCGCGACCCTTTGCATGAGCTGTTCCTGCACGCTGGTTACCCTGAAGAGCAACCATTGTTGAGTGAATGGCATCCTTTGAGACTTTCGCAGCGAAAACAGATTCAGGAAGAGTGATCTTACCTGCTGTCTCGCCTTTTATGTTGTATATTTTTGCTTCCATATATTTGTACTATGAATTAGCCGATTATCTCGATAAGGGTGCCGCGTCGACCAGGAATCGCGCCCGAAATTACCATGACGTTTTCGTCTTTATCAATGTGAAGGATTTTGAGGTTGCTAACAGTTATCGTGTTACCACCCATGCGGCCTGCCATGCGCATACCTTTTGGTACGTGCGTTCGAAGACCACCGCCGATTGAACCCGCTTCGCGCTCAGAGTGTTTCTGACCGTGTGAGCGTGGACCACCGTGGAATCCATGGCGTTTAACAACACCTTGGAAACCTTTACCTTTTGTATCTCCTGAAACACGAATGACATCGCCTTCTGTGAAAGCTTCAAGAGTGACGGCAGTGCCGACAGTCAAAGCTTCATCAGAGTTGATGCGGTATTCGCGGACTTCAGAGAAATTACCAAGGTCTTTGAAGTGACCTTTGGCTGCCTTGTTCAGGCGATCCGCTTTTTGTTCGCCGAAGCCAACCTGCGCAGCAATATAACCGTCATTGTCTTTAGTCTTCACTTGCGTGACGACACCAGGCATGACCTTCACGACAGTCGCAGGAAAAACCTGCCCGCCTGTGGCGAAGAATTGTGTCATATTCTGTTTTTTACCTAGTATAAATTTCATATAGTCTTTTTCGAGGCTACTTGTTCACTAACTATTTCTGCGAGAATTGAATGTAGTAGAAAACTACTAGATCATCTTGACGTCGATGTCGACGCCTGATGGCAATGAGAGATTCGTAAGAGCTTCAATCGTCTTCGCCGAAGGGTTGACGATATCAATGAGGCGCTTGTGAGTTCGCATTTCAAACTGTTCGCGAGAATTCTTATAGACAAAGGACGCACGATTCACCGTGTACTTCTTGATCTCTGTTGGGAGTGGCACCGGACCGAGTACTTTCGCATCGTATCTGATAGCCGTATCAATGATCTGTTTTACAGACGCATCAAGCACCTTGCTTTCATACGCTCGCACGCGAATGCGGAGTATAGAAACAGCACCTTCTGCACCGGCGAGATCTGCTTTCTTTGTTTTTTTTATTGTCGATGTTTTTGTAGCCATGGAAAACTGTGAGCGAATGCTAACTTATTTGATCACTTTCGTTACGACACCTGCACCGACAGTCTTACCACCTTCGCGGATTGCGAAGCGAGTCTGATCTTCAAGAGCAACTGGAGTAATGAGCTTGACTTTGAAGGTCACGGTATCGCCCGGCATGACCATTTCCTTACCTTCTGGAAGCGTAACTTCACCAGTTACGTCAGTAGTTCGGATGTAGAACTGAGGCTTGTAACCCTGCATAAAAGGAGTGTGGCGACCGCCTTCTTCCTTTTTCAAGATGTACACTTCAGATTCGAATTCAGCGTGTGGAATGATAGAACCTGGCTTTGCAAGAACCTGACCGCGTGTGATGTCTTCTTTCTTAAGACCGCGAACGAGGATACCAGCGTTGTCGCCAGCCATACCTTCTTGGAGTGACTTGTTGAACATTTCAATACCAGTGACTGTAGTCTTCTGAGTATCTTTGATACCGACAACTTCGACGTCTTCGCCGACTTTGACGACACCGCGTTCGATCTTACCTGTGACAACAGTGCCACGGCCTTCGATCGAGAAGATGTCTTCGATAGGCATAAGGAATGGCTTTGAAGTGTCGCGTTCTGGAACTTCGATGTATGTGTCGAGAGCGTTTGTAAGTTCGAGAACTTTCTTTGCCCATTCGTCATCCATAGAAGTAGCTTCAAGCGCCTTGAGGCCTGAACCCTTGATAACTGGAGTATTTGCGCCGTCGAAGCCCTGCTTTGTGAGGATTTCGCGGATTTCTTCTTCAACGAGATCGATCATGTCTTTGTCGTCAACCATGTCGCACTTGTTGAGGAAAACGATCATACGAGGCACACCAACCTGCTTAGCAAGAAGGATGTGTTCGCGTG
>JAGOSA010000034.1 GCA_018062505.1 Minisyncoccota bacterium
GCTGGACGATTGTGGAAATAGACAACAGCTGCGAGCGCGGCAAAGGCCGTGGCGTGGCCAGACGGAAACGAACCACCTGTTTCAAGAAAGAGCGGTTGCAAATCAGGAAAGCCGAGGAATGGACGCGGAATATGGAGTGCGTGTTTGAGAATCGCCGTGACGCCATACGCTATGCCGACAGTAAAAATGCCATGAATACATTTGAGTGCGCGGCGCGGCAAACTTTTGATCCACGGACCATTATCATTTCTGGTCGGCACGCAAAGCATCAGCAAAAAAGCAAAAGCAAAAAGTATGTACGGCAAAGTCACAGCCAAAAAGTAGACGAGATTATCGACGATATCATTTCTGTATAGCAAGCTGTGGAGGAATGTGAACATGGAATAGGATTTATTGATAATTTTTTTGCACAAGAAAACTAGATACCGACGAATTCTTTGCCCATGTCGTCGCGGTGCGCCGCACGCGAGTAGCGGCGCATACCCATGAGAAGTCCTAACGCTATGAATTCTACCAGAAGATGCGATCCGCCGTAACTCATGAATGGCAGCGTAATACCGGTGACCGGCATGATACCGATATTCATGCCGACATTGATCAAGATATGCGAAAGCAGCATGATTGCGAGCCCTGTGGCAAAAAGCGTTTCAAAGTTGGTTGCGCCGACGAATGCGGCTTTAATGATTCGGGCAATCAGAAGTCCATACAAAATTAGGAGGAAAAGCGCGCCGATGAATCCCCACTCTTCGGTGAAAGCTGCAAAAATGAAGTCAGTCTGGTATTCCGGTAAATACTGCAAACGAGACTGCGTACCGAAGCCGACACCCTTCCCGAATAGCCCTCCAGACCCGACAGCAATTCGAGACTGGTAGGCATTGTAGCCAGAGCCACGGATGTCGTAGTACGGATTGAGGAAGTTAATAACGCGCTCCTTCTGGTACGGCTTAAAGACGAAAAACCAGAGTCCGCCGAAAGCCGTCAGCATGAGGAGAAAGACGACACCAAGGTGCTTTTTCGAAATGCCGGAAACGAGCGTCATGCCAAACCAAATCATGAAAATAATAATTGCCGAACCGAAGTCTGGCTCAAGAAAAATGAGCGTAAGCGGAATGAGTGCGTAAATGCCGGAAATGAGGACGTGCTTCACGTGGCGGATTTCAACGTGCCGCCGCGAATAGTATTTTGCCAGAAGTAAAATGAGCGCAATCTTGACGACATCAGACGGCTGAAAAGAAAACGCACCAAATGAAAACCAAGACTTTGCGCCGTTGACGGTATTGCCGCCAATGAGGACTGCAACCAAAAAGAGAATAGAAATTGAAAAAATCCCGAGCGCTATGTTGCTGCGGTTGAGGAATCGAACATCGATGCGAGAAGCAACAAAAAATGCAACGAGCGAAACAACAACCCAGATAAGCTGACGGCCAAAAAAGCCGGACTCGCCGGTAAATGATTTCATCGTTATGAGGCCAGCCGCCATTATCGGAATAACAGCAAAGACGATGAGCCAGTCCATTTTTTGAGTAGAAGAATTGCCCATAGATATTGTCTCCTACTTACGATTAGCGAAGATATTTATCTGGTTAATGATTTCAATGCGTTTTGGCTCCCCCGCAAACGGCTCGCGCCATGTGAAAGTGAGGTTCTTTTTCTGACCTGCAGGCAAGCTTGAGATAATCGTCTTACTGACGCCGAGTGCATTATCGTTTGAATCATAGATGATTGCATAGACATCAATATTTTTTGCTACTGTCGTTGTTGGATTTTCAATAGTTACCGGAAGCTTTGGCGCAATATCAGCATTTTCGACAAGCCCAGCTTCTGTAAAGAGAATTTGCTTAGCTTCGTCTTCTGTCACTTTGAGCCACTGCGGTTCTGTCATAAATCTAAATGTCGTATTTTTCGGGACGCGCTGGCCAGTTGCGATTGCAGATTCAAAAATGCCGAAGCGGCCATTTGGCGGGACATACGCTGCTCCTTGGCGAGTCGAGATGAAAATATTGTTGGCATCGTAGAAAGTAAATTCGTAGTAGATAATTTTAGCTGAAGCTTGAAGGTTTTGGTTTTCGACATAGGCAAAAGCATTATAGAAGCCTTCGCCGACCTTGAATGAGCGTGACCATTTGACGACGAGCGGCACAGCATTTTCTTGGCAGATTTTCATGCATCCACCACCACAGTCGATTCCTGTCTCAGCGCCATTTTGCTTGTTGTCGGCACACGTCGGTGCTTTATTGAATTTTGGGTAAAGGTTGACCAGCAAAAAAAGGGCAACTGCAAAGCATGCAATGCCGCCATAAAATAGCTTTCGTTTTCCTGACCAAGTCATGTACCACCAGTATAAGCTATACAGAGAACTATTACAAAAGGATATGCTTTTGTAATAGTTTCTTTGCTAGTTTTAAGACAAAGTTAGTTTGAAGAAATAGCAGCGTTTATCTTCTGGCGTGTCATATCGCCAACAAAGCCCGAGGCTGGTTCGATGTTGTTTGCGATCTGAAAATCTTTGACTGCTTGTTTTGTGATTGCGCCAAATTCGCCTGTGACATATTTCTCTTTGAGATAGCCATTCGCTGCAAGGTATGTCTGAAGAATGAGGACATTGTTTGCATCTACGTTTTCAGTATTTTCGCCGAAGTTTGCGCTTATCATGCCGCGAATCTGCATCTTACCAGACATGTCAGCTTGGATTGCATTCTTAATATTATTCTCAACTTCAGGAGTTGCCTGCATGTCAGCTTTTCTTGGGCCCCGCTCAATAGTCATATTTTGGGCATTAATAAGTGCAGCCTCAAGCTGGCCATTGCCAATAGCTGAATTTGTATTCATGACAATAAACGCCACAACGACGAAGCCAACAAGCATTGCATTAGTCTCTCTTTTCATGTGGAAAGTATATCACGCACAATAAAACGTCCAAGCGCGCGCTGTGCACAAAAGGTGCTGCAAAAAGTGGAAAAGAAAAATCCCCGATTATGTCGGGGATTTTTCTTGTAGTTTTAAAATAGATGTTTGAACGTTCTGTTCCGGCGACTACTTACTTTCCCCACAAGGAGTATCATCAGTACTACGGCGCTTAACGACTCTGTTCGGAATGGGAAGAGGTGTGACCACCGCGTCAAATCACCAGAACAGAACGCTCAAACATGAAGCCAATTATTTTCATAATGGCCGAACCAAACGATCTTTCGATCGAATATTTAATATCGTGCTTCGCACATTTCCTAATAGGAATCGAATAATTAGTACACCTCGGCTGAACGCATTGCTGCGCGTACACCTAGTGCCTATCAACCTGATCATCTCTCAGGGTTCTATAACGATTCCTTATCTTGAAGCTGGCTTCCCTCTTAGATGCTTTCAGAGGTTATCCATTCCCAACATAGCTACTCGGCAGTGCCCTTGGCAGGACAGCCGACACACCAGAGGTTAGTTCATTCCGGTCCTCTCGTACTAGGAACGACTCTTCTCAAGAATCAACGAGCGCAGTAGATAGGAGACCAACCTGTCTCACGCATTTGGTTTTACTTCCGCGGTCGCACTTAATATCTACTATAAAGTGCGTGCTGAACCTTCATTCCTGAAGGGATCGGACTATATCACATTCTCTTGCGAGAACATCAACGTTTAGTCTCTACGGGCG
>JAGOSA010000017.1 GCA_018062505.1 Minisyncoccota bacterium
TGCCGACACGCAGAAGCACTTGCATGACCTCGATAATGAGGCCGCTAGCTACTGCGATGCCGAGCATTTTTTTCCAATTGAGATTGCATGATGTATTTCGCGCAACGAGCATGACAAGAAAACCAAGCGGCACGAGTAAAATAATATTGCCGACGAGGTTGATGCCGCCGATCAAAAGCCCTTTCGCGCCAAAAAGGTACGGCACGATTGTTTTAAACGGCACAAAGTTTGGCGCACTGCCGGCATTCGTTCCGCCAAAGTTGAGCATGAGCTGGCCGACATGAATGAGCGGGATAGCCTTAAAGACCATGACCTTGATGAGGATGGCGATGTAGATGATGAGGAGGGTTATGGGGAGAAAACGGCTTTTCATATGATTAAGGCATCAATATCCTATTAGTCAGTTTTTTCCATCCTGCAAGCGGTTCATGGGTAAATATGCGCATAATAAGATTTCTTGGCACACCGCCATCACGAAGTTTTTTTATGCACTCCAATGCTTCACTTACATTTTTTTTGTATTCTTCGACATACACTTTTTGAGTAACATCAGTGACTATTTCGTCGAATGTTGGTTTTCCTTCTTTAATTGCTTGGGCAACGTCTTGTCTCGCTTCTAATTCTGGAGTGCTGTTATAGTAACCTTTATTATCTTCGTAGTAAGAGTAGAGGCCCTTTTTATCGAAAAGATCTTTTTTAATTTCATTAAGAGAAGTGTCGTTGACAAGAAAAGCAAAAATCTCATCCCTTGCATATTCCTCTATTGGAGTTCTGCGTTCTCTAAAATATCTCAGCAGCAAAGGACCTAGGTCTTCTTTTCTTTCCATAGCAAGAGACTCTGCTTGAGCTTTTTCGTCTGCAAATACTTTATCAAATCGTTCATTGAAAAAATGCTGAAGGGCATGTTGCTGTTCGTGCTGGAATGTTCTTCGGGCAGAACCGACGAATGGATGATGCCCAGCATTCTCAACGAGGATTCCTCCTTTAAGTTCGGACTGTAGAGCATTACCAAGCTTAACTCCCCCAGATTGCCTAGCTCTTTTAATACTATCCTTAGAAATTGCCTTATCTTCTGGGTCAAGCCAACGTCGGGAATGTATATGGGTATAGTCCAAAATATCGTGAGCACGCACATAGAAACTTATTGGCGTTGTCATTATTTCAATACGCCCAATAGGCTCTATATTAAACAGTTCTCGAAACAGCTCACGGTCATCAGGATGGCTATTGCGCATTTCTTGAATTTTTTGATTTCTCTCATAGTACCGATAAAGAATATCGTCGATTTGCTCACGGGCGTCAAATGGCATAGGAATCCCTGAAAAAGCATCATGGGCCATAAAAGTTAAATCAGCAAGATCTGCATTGGGAGACTTAAATATATCATCAATAAGCTTAGCTTCGCGCTGTGCGATCTCGTGCCTGTACCATCCAAGAGTTTCTTTAATGTCATCAAGTTTCGCTTTTTTATCTTCCTTCCGTAAAGTATGTACATTTAAAATAGTTACAGAAATATCAATGATTTCTTCGTCTGTCAGTTTCTTTGAAAATCCCGAGCCAGTTTCAGCAAATGCTATTTCCTTTTTATTTTCTTTGGCATCCTTGGCGCGCCACGCTTTTTCTACAAAATAGCCGTCAATAGTGCCTTCAAAAACAGCTAGAGCTCTCTGCACAGGTTCAGATAAATACTTCTTAATATTGTCAGCGAACGTTTCTCTGAAACTTGCATTGAGAATTTCTGCTTCAGCTTTATACTTGCCAGCAATTTCTTCTAATTTTTCTGGACTGATATTCTGGTAAGCCTGCGGAATAGACGAAAGCTGTTCATCAAACTCGCTTTCAAAACCCAGCATTTCTTCAGTTACCGTTTCAAGTTCGCTTTCAGGCGACTGCTCTGCATTTTCAGCTGGTTCAGGAATATTTTCCTTCTGAATAACTTGTTCTTGTTTATTGGTCATATTTTCTTATCCAAGTTGGTTCAATGTTTTTTTAATTTCCAAAATTGACTCAGCCTCAAGCTCGGCCCTGTATCGCTTCAGCAGATTTTCTCGATCAACATGAAAAGACTTCAGCACTTCTTTCAAGGCTGCAATGTCTTCTTTTGTTCTAACTCGGGGCTTGATAGTCATGATAGTATTACCCCTTCCTCGCCGCATCAATAGCCGCAACGTCAATTTTTTTCATCGTCATCATTGCGTCAAAGGCACGCTTTGCTTCGTCGCCGCCAGCGGCCATCGCTTCGGTAAGTGTGCGCGGTGTGATCTGCCATGAGACACCCCAGCGATCTTTGCACCATCCACACTCGCTCTCTTGTCCACCATTATCAACAATTGCGTTCCAGTAGCGATCTGTTTCTTCTTGATCATCTGTTGCGATTTGGAATGAAAAAGCTTCGCTTTGCTTAAATACTGGACCGCCGTTGAGGCCCATGCATGGAATGCCGAGAACAGTAAAATCGACAGTGAGGACATCGCCCTTCTTGCCGCTCGGATAATCGCTTGGCGCATTGAAAACGGCAGTTACCGAGCTCTCCGGAAACGTTGCGGCATAAAAGTTCGCAGCGCTTTCAGCTTCTTTATCGAACCAGAGACAGATTGTGTTTTTTGGTATTGTGTTCATGGTTTTATTTTATCACACAGTCATTAGTTACTCGGCTATTTGACAAACTACATATTTAATGCTTAAATACAGAAAATCAAAAATCATAACGAACATGAAAAAAATCGCTCTTTGCATAGCACTCTTACTTCCCTGCCTTGCACACTCGCAGGCTCGAGACTTCAAAAACACTTCTGCAACACCTTCCACAAGCTTTGATCCAAACATGTATTTCCTCAAAGATAAAAGTCCGGCGCATCCTGCCGGCTTTCTCTACTACGATGACATTCGTTGCGGCAGAGAACATTTGGATTCTACTTTGTTCGGAAGGTATTACGGCGAAGGAAAACTTGTTTCCACCGCCATTGTCAACGACAGCATTACGCTCCCGCCTGTAAAAAATCCAAAGACAGGAATTATGCATGTCCGCTGGGGACAGGTCATTGTTGTCTGGTATTCTGGCGATGCAACTGGCAAAAATGCTGGCTGGGAAGCTCTTAACATTAAAGACTGTCTTCCGTGTATGAATCTTCAAGGTATCCGAGTAAATGATACTACTATTACTTTTGAAGTATTGCCGGAAGGAACGACAAGTGTGATCAAATACAGATACGATCGCAAAACAAAAGTGTTAGCCAAGGTTGGTTAATATGAACAAAAGGAGAAAGGCCACAGGAATGTGGTCTTTTTTTATTTAATTAACTTTATTCTTATCTTCCCCTTTCTCCAAAAGATTAATCATCGACTGCGTCGCCATATCGCTGCAGCGCTTGAGTGTCGGTGCAGTATTGAAGGCATTTGAATCGTTGAATGAATACCAAACGCTCATTGGAAGATCTTTGAATTCTGGATTCTGCATTGGGTAATCAGAGACAGCGCGGATTTTCCCAGCTTTGAGTACAGAAAGAAGCGCATCTTCATTGATAATGCCTTTTGCCATAAATGAAACGAGGAGTGCGCCTTCTTTCATTGCGCCAAGTTCTTTTTCATTTATAAAATCAGGGCCAGCATCTTTAGAAACGCAGACAAACACAATGTCGCTTTCCTTGAGCAAGGTTTCCATGTCTTTGTAAGCAAGTTCAGACTCTTCGTGCTTGTGCTTGCTGAAATATGAAACTGAAGCAGGCTTAAAAACCTTGATCATGCTCGCAATTTCTTTTCCATTTCTCCCAAGACCAATGATGCCGATGTGCTGGCCTTCAATTCCCTTGCTTGTCATGAACTGTTTATCTCCAGCGCGACCGAGATCAAAAATATTACGACTCATCGCAAGTGCCATAGCGAGCGCCCATTCGCCAACTGCATTTTTGATTGCGTCCGGAGTGTTCGCGATCGCAATTCCCTTCTTGGTGACATATTCGTGGTTTGGAATGAAATCTTTGTAGCCGATACCGGTGAAGACAATAGCTTTGAGTGAATCTGCCGCATCAATGACTTTGTCAGTCAAGACTTCAATACCGCCAAGAATGTAGCCGTCTTTACCTTTGATGGCTTCAATAAGTTCTTCTTCTGTAGCCTTTGGCTTGTCGAGACGTACGATCTGGTAACCTGCATCGGTGAGCATTTTCTCGTGCTCGGCGTGAATAAAAAGGGAGTCGGTTATGAGGATTGTTTTCATATTGGGAATAGTAACATAAATAATTATTTACTAAAGACCCTATCCAATTCACAATAATTTCTTTAATTATGAATAGATGTCACTTAATTTCTGTTCAGCATAACCCTGCCCCAAAGAACTAGGATTACCCGGCTTAAAGAAACTGTCTATTTCAAAATAAATTTCTTTTTTTCTGCCACTCTCTAATTCGATAAAAATAATATCGAAATTTACTACCCGCTTTTCATCATTTTTATTTGTAGCAAATTCATATTTTGTTATAGCTTGACCAGTAAACTTACTTCTGGGGTAATTTTCCTCAATCCAAGAGTACTCACTTTGAACACCGAGAAAATGATCGTGTGCATTTACTTTTACAACATCCATTTTAAGGCTTCGCATTTTTTCCTCAAAAGTAACTTCTTCTTCTGCTACTTTAACTGTGAAATTTTTTGTTTTTTGTGCGCTAGAATTTAAATTATCTTTTCTACCTACACCAAATATGTAATAAAGAATAAGGCCACCGACAATCGTTACAATTAACCCTATAATTATCTGATTTAAATATTGCATTACTATAATTACTTTTCGTGCTGGGGAACAGGGATTCGAACCCCAATTAAAAGCTTCAAAGGCTTCTGTCCTGCCATTAGACGATTCCCCAATATTTATGCCAAACCTTCTATAATACCCGAAGTCCAGCCGGTAATTTTTCTGAGCAACGTTGAACTTTGTTTTACTCTGATACGGAGCAATCCAAAATAGGTTTCTGCGCCAGTATTTCTTCGGTTTGTGGTTTTGACACTATTCCTTTTGAAATAGACTTTGTACAAATCTGACTGCGCAAAGCCGGTCACTTTTTGCCAATATTCCAGAACTTCTGGCACACGCAATTGGTGGTTTTCATGAAGGGATATTTCGAATACTAGCATATTTTTCGGCACTTTGACTATCCTTATGAGCCACGCCAAAAAGACCTTAATCATAGCCGCATCCATATTATTGAACTCAACAGAAGAGCCAGGCTGCCATTCTTTCTCCTTTGACCCTTCAGCCCAATAGAGAGCAACACCTATCAAGAAAAGTTCACGATCTGTTATTTCCCCTATTTCAATTTTTGCGATACCTGCGATGCTTTTTTGCCTCTGTATACGCTGATCTTTTCTTGCCTTACTTCCCCGCAAACTCGACAAGCGTTTCTTTTCTGAAAACTGATGTACCTGTTCTTTGGCAATACCAACTTCCCTCAACCAAAGCGAAAGAGTTGATTTGGCAACAGGAATAGCCTTCAGAATTTCTGAATATGTTTTGCCGTCTTTTCGGAGCTGAATTGCTTTGTCCTTTTCAAATTCTTTTGCCAGCATGAGTATATTTTACTCTGCCAACATAAAGTCTTGATAAAGTATTTCTAAAAACGTGTTGAAAAGTTTACTTAAAAGGAATCTCAGCAATCTTCACAAACGGCTGCTCTGGCGGATTGAAGTCGGGGGACGCTTCGGCAAATTCCTTGCGCATGATTTCGTACGAAGTGCCATTCCTGACGATCTTGAAGTAGTAGCCAAATCCTGCAGCGTAGCACTGGATGACTTTCGTGCCAGCGACTTTGTCTTTGGTGTCATCTTGCGCAGTGCCAGCATTGCTTGGATTGTGATCAAAACATGAGCCGTCTGTCGTATCGACAAGCTTGCTTTCGGTTGTTGCGGCAGCTGTGGCAGTAACTGGATACATGACATCGACAAAGACTTTGGTCTGCGGAATGCCGTCTGGATTGTTCGTTGGTGCGGCTTCATAGCGCCACGCAAAAGCGGTAGGTGCGACAGACTCAGTCATTGGGCCAGTTTGATTTTGGCCAACTTGCTCGACGTCTGTCGGCGCAGTTGCCGGTTTTCGGAAGATGATGAATAAAGCGATGATTATGATAAGGGCGATGAGTAAGAATTTGTTGCGGTTTTCCATATATTTACTGTAGCACAATGGCTCTCTAGGTGGGAAATAAAAAAAACCTTATGACCAACAAGTGATCATAAGGTTTTAGACACATCTACTTTGAATACAATTTCCAAGCAGCAACAACAGCTTGCTCTTTATTGCCGGAATCTGTTTTCCACTGCAATCCTTCTGAAGAAAACTCTCGTGCATCATCGACAGTGGCAAAAACTTTTTCTCCGGAAACAAGAATAATTTCATATTTTCGCCCGCCATACATTTCAGGAAATGGAACCGAAAATGGAAATCCATTCGGAATTCTTTTGCCGGGACTGTTTTCGATATAGCGTAGTACTTCCGGCCACATCTGGCTTTGTTTTCTCTCTACCATGTATTTGTGTTTTTTTGCGTTAGTAATGATTTTCCTGACACTAACACGTATAAATGATATGTCAATAATAACATCTTTTATATCTCCCACGCGACTACCCCAAACTTTGCGAGCTTCTCTTTATAGCCAGAATAGCCATAGTAAACCTTGCGAGCATCAGCAATTGTCTTCACTGTCGACGGCATAATCTTTTTCATCGGAATTGCTTTAAACATCGCAGTCAGCGTTTTGAAATGACGAACGCGCTTGATGGTTTTTGTCATTTTTTCTTTGCCGCAAACAATAACAAGGACATCGCCTTTTGCGACATCTTTATATTTTTCCGTAGCGGCTCGTGTCTCAACGGACTTTGAACCGTCTCTTATCCGATTGTAGTCACTGCGGTCTGTGGCGCGGAAGCGGAGAGTGATTTGTTTCATATTTTTACCCTACCACATTGACGCAATTCGGGAAATAAAAAAGAGTCCTTGGTTGTTATTACCAAGGACTCCCACTTTAACTCTATTGAATTTTTGTTGCACCACCCTGCAGCTGCTCTGTCTGAAGCTTGTCAGCGCGAATTGTTGTTTGGCCGATCCAAATTTCTTCGATCTTTCCGTCACTTTTAACAATCCTTCGCGTATGGGCTCTTCGAATGTGCGGCGACTTTTCGCCACCAGAACCTCTCTTGATAACAATGACTGCTCCTTCCAGACTAGTGTGGAAATAATCCACAGTTTGTACTGGAAGCTCATACCATTCTTTTGGAGATGGAGGCTGATTTCTCAGACTGCTGCTTTGAATAGATTCAACTTCAGGTTTTGGAGGCAACGTTGCCATCATTTTGCAGAAGCCATTTATCGTCTCAAGCATTATCCGCAAGCGAACATTGAGGTTGATCAAAACTTGATCAGCACCCTCGAACGTACTCTCGTCGTAAATGTCTGAGTGAACGACAGTTGCATCAAGACCCTGAACAGAGCGAATGAAAGACGTACCTTTTTTTACCGCCAAATTTGCAAGAAAGAAATCACTAACTTTTGAAGAGGCGATCATTGCAGCATTCTTTGGAACTCTCATTCCTTTAATATCTGCAATTCCCGACTTAACCATTTTTCTTTCATCATCGGTCAGCAAAAACTTGTCGATTTCTTTTGGCCAAGCCATTATCCTGACATAGTCTCCATCATCATAGATTAGAAAACTATCGACAGACCACTCTTCATTCTTTTCAGATGAATCTGTAAAAACAAAAGGCGATGCAAGCTTGAGGAAAAATGAACTGTACGGAAGTTTCTCCAGCCAATTTTCTTTCCTGAGATCCAAGATTGGAATTGGCAGACTATCTTCGACTACACAGGCTCTCCTCGTTTCATTCCACTTCAGCATAAACTGGGAAATATGTACGGGCGATTTTACGAAATTATGATCTAAAAATAGATCTTGATCGCCATTGAACATAGTTCTCATATCTTTTGGAATGCGCGGCAAATAATTGCTGTGAACCAAGGGATGACCCATGAGTACTTTTCTGAGATTTTGGTAATTAGGCAGAGATCGAGCAAATAAACCTAATTGGCTTAGCTCAGACCCTGTAAGCGCAGCTACACTTTCTCCGCTCACCTTAACATCTTTTGTTGCAAGGTTAAGCTGGAAGTTAAATTCGCCGGAAAGATTGCAATCTTCCCAGTAGCGCAAAAGCTCGTCGAGCGATTGGGCGATAAATAGTTGTGACATGATATCGTGTTTTGAGGTTGGTTTTAAAGGACATTTATGAAATGTATACTACCAGATTATACTTGACTTGTCAACGTATTTATGCTATTATACAGGTATAGATACGTACCTTACATAGGCTTTAATTGGTTGCCAGAAATCCCCTTTTGCGGGTTTGCGGTAACCAATTAAACCCCCTCATACATAATGAAAAAGATAACTATCCTCGTTGTAGACGACAACAAGTCAAACCTACAAAATGCAGAAAATCAATTCAAGAACAAAAACGTGAACTTGATTACCTGCCACCTCTTCTCTGCTGCAGCAGTTATGATCAAAAATAAAAAATTTGACATCGTGCTGACGGACATGATGCTTCCAGGCGAAGCCGAAGGTATTTCAAGCGATAATCCGCAAATCGGAAAAGATACGCCATATGGTTTGGTTCTGTCGATCGCTGCGAAGAATGCCGGAGTGCCGCACGTTGCGATCGTTACCGACATCAGTCACCATGCTGGACCGATTCCTTGGGCGATAGATCAGATCCTCGGCAAAAATGAATTCATCAGCTGCTTCGGACAGTCAAACAAAAATTGGCTCAAAGTTGCCGAAGGATTCATGTCGATCGAAGATCTTACTACGCCTGAAATCGACAAGAACAAGAAAACGATTCTGTTCATCGGCAAAAGCGAGATTATCAATAGCTGGGCTGAGGAGTTTTCTCGCGAGTTCAATGTAATAACTATCCATGATTACAACGTGGATAAAGTTACTGCGAGCTTCACGGAGAATAAACCGGACATTACTTGGCTTAACGGCGAAGTTGCCTACGGAAACAGCTGCGACGAGCAAAAAGTATTTATGCGACTGCAACAGATGAAAACACCTGAACAGAAAGTTATCAACAGCGGATTCTTGCTGTTTGATCACGAAGACTTTATCAGGTTGCCATTTGGCATCGACGAAATGCGAACGAAGTTGGGATTGGTGGAAGCCTAATGCTTTTGCCAAAAGGAGCTGAATTTATTCAGCTCCTTTTTTTATTTCTCTTCCCCAAACGCCTTTATGAAAGCAAGTTCAATCGGCAAGGTCTTGATCGGAGATTCATTGATTCGAAGTGATGCTTCGAGTAACTCAATCAACAAAACAGAGTTCAATGTCTTCCCTGCTGCTTTTTCAAATTTTGCCAAATGCTCGCTTTCGTCAGCGCCCACGTCTGTTGCGATCTGCTTTCGTTCGCCTGCGGCATATCGCATGAGCATTGCAGTACGAAGTTTATTGAGGAGCATTTTCATAAAGATCATCACATCTGCGCCATTCTTCTCAGCTTCGCGAAGCGTTGTCGAGAGGAGTCCAATGTCGCGCTTTTCAATTCCTTCGAGCATTTGTCGCATCAAAACATTTGACGGTGCACCCGTAACCAAGATCACTTCTTCCGGATCAATCTTTTTGTCTTTAGAGTATGAAATCGCTTTCTGCAAAATGCTGTATGTATCGCGGAACGAACCGTCGCCAAGAAGCGAGATGAGATGCGCAGATTCAGGCGGTAGTGTCTTCCCTTCTTTTGCCGCAACTTCTGAAATCATTTCTTCGAGCATGACTGGCGTCGGCTTTTTGAATTCAAAAACTTGGCTGCGAGACTGGATCGTGTCGGGAACTTTTGCACGCTCAGTAGTAGCTAAAATAAAAATCGCATGAGCTGGTGGTTCTTCTAAAGTTTTCAGCAAAGCAGCCCAAGCTTCTTTCGTGAGCATGTGGACTTCATCGATTATGTAAACTTTGTACTTTGATTCAAAAGGAAGCGTCAAAATCGCTTCGCGAAGTTCCCTGATGTCGTCGACGCCGCGGTTGCTTGCTGCGTCCATTTCATAAATATCGTTGGCAGATGTGCCGAGCGCTTTCGCCAAAATGCGAGCGACAGATGTTTTGCCTGTTCCGCGAGAACCTGCAAACAAATATGCATGCGCAATCTTGCCGTTAGAGACTGAACCTTCGAGGACTTTAACGACATGCTCTTGCCCACGAACTTCTGACCAGTCTGATGGGCGGTATTTTCTATAGAGTGAGAGGGTTTCGATTTTGTCGGTAGCGGGTTTGTTTGTCATATATGGCGAAAGTATAGCAAAAAAAAGAAGCCCAGAACATGTCTGGGCTTCGGGGTGAAGTGCGGGATTTTTTGCTTTACTTAGCGCATAAACTTATCAATCTTTGCATTTAGCGCCTCATTGTTGAGAGCACGAAGCATTTTGTAGTCATATTTGTTTAATGTTTTTCCTGTTACGTTTTTTGTACAGGCACTATTCAAAATGACATTCTTCAGTGTGTAGGTAAGTTTAATTGTTCCATTCAATTTCTTTTTTGATAGCGAAACTATGTGGCGTAAAACTCCCACTGAAGCATTTGGCAACGCAGCAACATGCTGCAAGTAATTACGTTCAACCATAGTTTTTTCTATGCGGCTCAACACAGCCTCAGTCATGAGCTGAGAAACTTGCTTTCCGTCAAGATTTTTGTTTAGCACTAAGCTGAACATCAGAAACCTCTCGTCAGCAAGCATAAGCGCAAATTCCTGCGAGGAAAGAGGCTGAGACTTAGCGTACGTCTTCAGTTTCTCGAATCGTTGCTTTTCTTCAAAAGTAAACTCACTCGTATTGTTAATTAATCTCTGCATTTCATCAAGCGCAAATCGCTTAGTGTTGTTTTGGTCAGTTTGGACGGTGCTTTCGACGGCAGCCATACCAGTGTCGGTGTTTTCGTTTGGAGATACCATAGCTTCTAGATTTTTTGTTGTTTGTGATTTTTTGGTTTTTTGGTTATTTATTATTTTGGCAATGAATTTTTGTGGCTTTCATCATACCCTTAAATACAGACTTAGTCAATGATCCGCCAAAATAAAACCCCCGCCATTTGCCAGAGCAGGGGTTTAAAAACACAAAAAATAACTACGAAAAAATACGCTTACTACTGAATTACAAATCAAGTTTTGCCTTGAGGCTGTAGACCCACGTGCCTTTTTGGCTTGAGTCGTAAGCGACACCATGCTGATCTTCATTTGTGACAATGTAGACTCGCCGAACCTGAAATACTAAACCGAAAGCATAGCTTCCCTTCCGATCTGTATAGATCGAATGGGCAATGTTGGTTTGAAAACCATAATTCCAGAGAACATTGCCTTCGCCGCGATCTCTATTGGCCGAGCCGAGGATACCTTCAAGACTTGTGCCTTTCCAAGGAGAGTGCCAATTTTTGATGCCGCCACCAAGAGAAAGTCCCCAAGTCGTAATGTTCGGTTTCGGATTTTCCGAAGTGGAAGTGTAGTTGTCGTACGGCCCGAGAATGTATGCGCCGAGGCGAACATTGCGCTCAAGGATCATAACGACAGCAGAAGCATTCCATTTGGACGGATAGCTGTAGCCCCCGCTAATTTCAAGAGCAACAGGATCGAAGCGCGTGGTGGGCGCAGCATGATTGTCGATTTGCTGTCCGGCTGCAATGCGGAAGTTGCCGCAGCAGCTGAAAACGCTCAAGCAGAGCGAGATGAGTAAGAATTTTTTAGCCATATGAATATTGGTTTTTGATGAGAACTGAATTGTTTTCTAGATAACTCTAGTCTTGAGTTTGCTTTGTGTCAAATAGTGCGATTTAGCGCGAATTGATGATGCGCTCCACATCGGCCGCGTTTTTTGCTTCCATAAGTTCCATACGAAGTTCTTTAGATCCGGCCCAGCCGTTAACGTATGCCTTGAAATGCTTTTTCATGATTGAAAAACTTTTGATGTCGCCAAGCAGCTCTTCATATAGTTTGCAGTGTTCGACGAGAACGCGAAGGCGATCTTCTTTAGCAATTCCCTGCGATTCTGCCGCGCGAAGCCAGTAGCGGTTTTTGATGCCGAAAAATGTTTGCAGAAATTGAGCAAAGCTGTTTTTAATGTGGCTGAACATGTTCTTCAGTTTTTTTTCATATGAAT
>JAGOSA010000035.1 GCA_018062505.1 Minisyncoccota bacterium
TTTTTTCGGCTGATGCCGTAGCGTCCAAACGAAAGCTTATCAGCAATAGTAATGACAGATTGCGGACTGTCGAAAATGTAATAGCCAGCGCGAATGCCTTTGTCTCCAGAGAGAATAATCACAAGCGTCTGGAAAACGACTGCTGATTTGACGATCTTCTGCTCTTCGAGCATTTGTCCGGCTTTAATGACGCTCGTACCTTCAGGAATTTCAATCAAAACGCCAACTGGAAATTCTTCCGGCGCTTTCGACATGAAGTAGAGCGCAACAGAAGCGCCAACAAAAATAATGAGAATAATTAAGAAAAAACGAAAGAGCCGATTGCTGAATCGTGCCCTAAAATCGCTTTTGGTTATGAGTGGTCCTACGAGAGGCATAAAAATATAATACCACGAAAACTAAATCGGCAAGTTGGATGGTGGCTCTGACTTCTTTGACTCGATGCGCTTGAATGATGGCGTCTCGAGAACTCTTCCTGGGAAGTGATAAATTGTTGCAAGCTCTTCAGTTGTCAGAACAAATGGCTTGCGTTCGATATTTTTGCCGCCAGTTTTTGTGCTGCTCCATGGGCCATGGAAGTAGCCGCGATTGCGGTAGGCTTCAATCATTTCTGCTTTGAGCTTGGCAACTTTATTGCCGCTAAAATCTTGCCATGGATAGTCGAACGAAGTTGTATTCGCTGGCTTGAAAGCATTCATATTGCCGGAAGTGTACTGTCTGAACATGCCAAGCAAACCGGTGATGTGAATCGGCTTGAACATATCTTTATGCGCGAGGTAGATTGCACGAATACCAGTATCAAAACCGTACTTTGTAATGCTGCGCTCGACTGCGGCAATCATATCGTTCTCGCCTTTTGTTGGACGAGCAGGTCCGCCGCCTTCAGTGAGCGGCTTCTGCTGATCGGCTTTGAGCTTTTTGATAATTTCTTTGCCGACGTCTTGCCACTTCTTTTTCTTGAACCAATGTTCAGGATCATCGTAGCGCGCCCAGTTAGCCGCCTGAATGATAATCTGCAGCCACATCTGTTCGCCTGCGCCAAGCGAACCCATGTATTCGATAGTTGGCGCAATCGGATCAATTTTTTCTTCTTCTTCCATGCCAGACGATTTGTCCAAGCCAAAATCAACGTATGTCTTGATCGGATACGGATCTTCTTTTGTCAGCACAAATTCTGAACCGAACAAATTCCAGTCAGCGCCTTTGTTATATGGCGGAATCATATTGGTATAGTCTTCGCTTTCGACAACTTCTGCTTGCGGAAATTGCGCGTAGAGCTGAGCTTCGATAATTGGGCGGAATCGCTCTTGCGTATGGATGAAAAAGAAAAGCCGGCCTTCAATCGAAACAATTTCCAGAGAGAACCACACAGGCACGTTTCCGTTCCAATACTTCTTGTTCCATTCAGCCATGCCTCCGCTTTGGTAGAGAGCATTCGCCAAGAAAATTTCCATGGCAGCTGGAGACTTGAAGACATCTTGCGGAATGCGAATCTGGAGAAGCTTCCACTTGAGCTTTCTGATGTGTTCAGTTTGGATGTATCCCATCCAATGATTCCAAGCGACCACGCCGAGAATAATCGGCAATGCATACGGCAATATGTTCAGCACGTAGCCGAAGCCGTTTTGGGCGACATTGGAAAAAAGATCTTCTAACATATATGCGGAAATTATATCATGGAAAAATAAAAATCCTCCGCAATTCGGAGGATTTTTATTTGAGTATTCTTGTGAAGCTTAGACAGTTGTATAGAGTCCCTGCTTATTCTTCTTGAAATATTTTGCGTTCTGGAGATTGACGAGGATTGTATTCTTCTTGAGGAAGCGTTCCTTGAGAACTTTGTCGACGATATCTTCTTTTGACATCGGACCATTCTTCTTGAGGATTTCCTTGATCACTTCTTTGACGACGCCGGGCTTGTAGCCCCATTCTGCGAGACCGTATGTGCCGCGACCGACGAGGACAAAGCGAGCGTCCTTGATGAGTTCATTGTGAGTTGTCGCAATGTGAGTCTTCTTGCCGAAAGTAGTTTCGATAGACTTAGCAACTTCGCGGAAGTGCATAGGGTTGCCGTGCTTGCGCATGATCAAATATGCGTAGTCCTTGATGCCGCGAGTTTTGACGTTTGGCGATTCAGCCATACCCCACTCATTGAGCGGATTAGACTTGATTGCCTTTGACATGCCGAGCCAGCGTCGAGCGATTTCTTCATTGCAGAATTCTTCGTTGACGTTCTTGAGCTCTTCGAGGAAACGCGAAATAATCTCCGACTCTGGAACGAGTTCATCTGTTGAAAGGTTTGTGTAGAGCTTTTTGAGAGCGCCGTGGACTTCATTGCTGACAGCTTCGTCTATTGTCCAGCGAGCATGAAATTCTTCGTCTTCAGCGTGCTTTTTGAATTCATCGCCGAGAACGAGGTAGAAATGGAAATGGTTCTTGAGCTCATCGTCTTTTGCGAGACTTGAGAGAAGTTCATCTTCGGCAACAACAGAGCCGAGTGCAAGGAGAGCTTGCTTGAGTTCAGCAAAAGCTTCTTTTTCTGCACCATAAACTTCAGACTTGCGGATAGTAGCGAGTGCAGCATTTTCAATCTGGCGAACGCGTTCGCGAGTGATGCCGTACTTTTTGCCGATCGCTTCGAGCGTCTTGCGCTCTGCGTCTGGCGTGAGCCCAAAACGAGAAACAACCACGTCATGAGCGCGGTCCTGTAACACTGAGAGAATTCTTTTGCTGACCTGTTTTGGTTTAATGTTTGTTGTTGCCATAAATGTTATTAGCTTCTATTAATTTCGTAGCAAATTCAATATATCATTCTTATGGATAAAGTCAACTACCCCCTTGACATGCGTGGTCAAATATCGGTTTCCCAAGGAAAACTACGCTTTTCTCTGTGCCTTTATGCGATCAAGGTCAGTCAAATATTTCTTGCGGAGTCGGACAGACTTCGGCGTAATTTCGAGGTATTCGTCGTCTGACATGACTTCAAGGCCGCGCTCAATAGTGAGCGTAAAAGCCGGTCGGAGGATAATTGCTTCGTCAGTTCCAGAAGCGCGCATGTTTGTGAGCTGCTTACCTTTGATTGGGTTAACAGACATTTCTTCGCCTTTTGTAACGTTACCGATAACCATGCCTTCGAAGACTTCTGTACCGTGTTCGATGTACATAATGCCGCGCTCTTGCAAGTTGCCAAGAGCAAAAGCCACAGCCTTGCCGGC
>JAGOSA010000003.1 GCA_018062505.1 Minisyncoccota bacterium
CACATTCTATATTCGTTTTTAACGGAGAATAGCATTGATCTGGTCGGTATTCTGTGCCTCAATTGAGCACAGAAGGTTTTGGCAGAGTACCAAACTGCATGACTCAGGAGAAAGAACCTGTGTATGGTGTTAAGAACACTATTGAACGGAACAAAAGAGCATATCTTTTGTGTCTGGTTTACAAAAACATTTCGCACAAACTATTTTCATATTTCAACCATATTTGAGGATACTCAAGTAAGAATAAAAGCCGCTCGGGCCAGATCTCAAGATCTCGCTCGGCGGTTTTTGTTTTTGCCGGTATTTGTTATCCCCGTTTTGTGAAGGTTTATCTAAGTTGTCTGAGTATAATTAGCCCATATTAGTTTAACTATTTTTCATGGAATATTCTCACAAACATTCTAAATTCGTTTTGCTCGTAATGGCTGGGATTGCAGTGATCACTTTGTTTGCAGCAAGTTATACCATGTTTTCTGGCCGCAATATTAAAAATGCAGCCCAAGACAACACGGGTGCAGTAATCGATTCAAAATCGCTGGCTGTTGATAAAAAAACTAATTCTGAGGTATTGCTATCATCGCAGGAGAAAGTTTTTGTAGCAGGTGGAAGCGGCGCGTCTGTTTCGTACGATGGATTTTCATGGAAACAGCTAACAAGCACACTGTTCCCAACCAGGATTAACCACGAAACAGTTTTCTTTAACGGGAAATTATACGCACTAGCTGGATATTCATATCAATCAAGTTCTTCTGTAAATGAGGTAATAGAATCTACCGACGGCATTACTTGGAGGACCGTAGTTGCTAATGGCAGTGCCCCATGGCCAGCTAGTCAATTCATGGGGATAGCCGTTTTTAAGGGTAAGCTTTGGATCCTAGGAGGCGGTTATGGAACTACTCCTACGGTTTGGTCATCTACTGATGCAATTTCTTGGACTCAAGTGACGACAGGTCATAATTCGGGGCCTTACGGAGTAATTAATAACGTGGCTGTATACGATAATGCTATGTGGGTAAAAGGGAGTATGACTTTGTGGAAATCTACCGACGGCATTAATTGGACAGACCTATCTCAACATTTGCCAACACCAATAATATCTATACCAAGCGGGAATTGGTCGACAAGTCGCAAATTATTATCATTTAATAATAAACTGTGGCTTATTGGCGGAGACGCCTACTCGACTACTGATGGTGTTACTTGGAGCCATACCTATAGTGGTTCCGATCTGCCCCAAAGCAATCATCTGGTATACACTCTAAATAATATGATGTATGCTCTGGGGTCTAGTACAATTAATCCGCACTCTACCCCTACTGTTTTTTACTCAGGGGATGGGATAACATGGCGATCCAGGACCCTAACATCTCCTCCTGACATTGGGGCGATGGCATATACTGACGCTGTTCTTGTTCCTCGTACTTTTGGGGTTCCCGACCTTACTATTAGTTCACTCACTTTCGATCAGACAACAACTCACCAGAGCCTTACTAGTCCTCAGGTATTTTTTACATTTAACGTAAGAAATAACAGCAATATGTCCAGCACTTTGCCTGCTGGAACATACTTTACTTTGTATTATTCAACCAATGGCGGAGCGACATATATTCCTATCAGCAATTACGCACTGTCCGCTCCTGTCCCTTTTCCAGCGCAGCAAAGCATAAGCTTGGCTTCTGAAACCTTTGTTTCTCCCAATATGCGAGCCTCACTTGGGACCTATCAAGTAAAGATGACCGCTGATGTGACAGGGCTTGTTCAAGAAATGAATGAAAATAATAACGATTTTTTGGGCACATTAACTATTGTCCAATAGCGAAAATCGCTGTGTTTTATTTAACATGTAGTAGTTAATTGGATATTTGTCTATGGAAACAATTACCCCAGCAAAAATCAGGAGAGGAATATTTTTGGCGCTCTTTGTGCTCATTTTGCTGAGCGGTTTATACTCTTTTGCCGAAAAGCAAAATACAAATAAAGATATTGGGAGCCAAGGAAACAGTATTGGCAGTAGCGAAATCAAAACACTTACCATCCGCGGTGCTGCTTACGAAGTTGAAGTCGAAAAAGACGAAGCAGACTTATCCAAAGGCCTCGGTGGCAGGGAAATGCTCGCGCAAAATGCCGGCATGCTCTTTGTTTTTGATACGCCTAGTGAGTATGGCTTCTGGATGAAGGATACGCTCATCCCACTCGACATGATTTGGATTTCAGAGGGCAAAAAGATCGTCCATATAGAGAAAAATGTACAACCTAGCTCGTATCCAACTGTTTATTCTAATGAACTGAATGCAGAAGATGGCTCTGATGCTGCGCTCTATGTGCTTGAACTTAATGCAGGCGAGAGTGAAGCAAACCAATTTGCAGTTGGCGACGAAGTTTCATTTTAAAAATGCTGTAGCGCGCTAGTTTCAAAGGCGATTCTAAGTGTGCTTCTTTACATCCGAACGCATATGTTTCTTGAAGCTAATTTTTGAGTAATCCACATAGTTCGACACAGCTTATTTAGTTAAAATATATTTACCTCAAGTGGGGAATTATAAGCTAGTTTTTTCTATTTTTGCTATGACTATTGAATTTGTTAAGAAGCGCAGCGGGGACGTCATGCCGTTTGACATCCAACGCATACAGAAGGCCGTTGCCTCAGCCTATACAGCCTGTGGTATCGAAGCTACCGACGACCTTTTCTCTGAAATTGCCCTTGCAGTTTCAGCTGAGCTCGAATCGACGATGCCGGACAACACTCCGCACGTCGAACAAATTCAAAACCTTGTAGAAAAACTGATTGCTGACAAAGGCCACTTTGAAGTCTCTCGCGCGTACATCTTGTATCGCGCTGAACGAAGCCGCATGCGCGCCGAAAAGGAAAAAGAGCGCATGGAAAAGATCTCAAAGAACGAGATTACGATCGAAAAGCGCAATGGCGAGCTTTCAACACTCAATGTTGAAGAAATCCGAAAGGCCGTTGCTTTCCATTCAAAAGGATATGAAGCATTTATCGACGTTGAAGACATTGTTACGCTTACAAAGCGCAACCTCTACGACGGTATTTCAACACCTGAGATCAATAAGGCTGTCATCATGGCGCTCAAGTCTCGCATCGAGCGCGATCACGCTTACTCTCTTGTTGCTGCGCGATTTTTGATCAATGAAAACTACCACGAAGTTCTTGGCGTCAGTGAAATGAGCCCAGAATTCGAAAGTAAGTACCGTTCAGAGTTCGAAGTGCAGATCAAGCGCGGCATCGAAGACAAGCGCCTTGATACTCGCATGGCTAACTTTGATTTCAAGCAGCTTTCGGCTGCCCTCACACCAGAAGACGACAAACTTTTTACATTCCTCGGTGCGCAGACTCTCTATGATCGCTACTTCCTCCGCGACCATGAACAGAAATTCCTCGAAACTCCTCAGTACTTCTGGATGCGTATTGCCATGGGTCTCGCTTTGCTTGAAAAAGATCCAACAGCTGTCGCTATCGAATTTTACGCAGCGATGTCGAAGATTCTCTATATCCCTTCGACTCCAACGCTTCTTCACTCTGGAACAACACATCCTCAGATGTCTTCTTGCTACCTTACGACTGTCGAAGACGACCTTCACCACATCTTTAAGTGTATTGGCGACAATGCGCAGCTTGCAAAGTGGTCAGGCGGTATTGCAAACGACTGGACAAACATCCGCGCGACAAATGCTCAGATCAAATCAATCAACACAGGCAGCCAGGGCGTTATTCCTTTCCTCAAGATTGTTGATGCAACAACTGCGTCAATCAATCGTTCAGGCAAGCGCCGCGGTGCTACTGTCGTTTACCTCGAAACATGGCACGCTGACATCGAAGAATTCCTAGATCTCCGCAAAAACACTGGTGACGATCGCCGCCGCACACATGACATCAACACTGCTCACTGGATTCCAGACCTTTTCATGAAGCGTGTCGAGCAAGATGAATATTGGACACTCTTCTCTCCAGAAGAAGTTCCTGAGCTTCACCACATCTACGGCAAGGCTTTTGAGGAAAAGTACACACACTATGAAAAGATGGCTGACGAAGGCAAAATTGCCATGTTCAAGCGCATTCCAGCGGCTCAGATGTGGAGAAAGATGATTACGATGCTTTTCGAAACTGGCCACCCTTGGATTACTTTCAAGGATCCATCAAACATTCGCTCTCCGCAGGATCACGTTGGCGTCATTCACTCTTCAAACCTCTGCACAGAAATCATGCTCAATACTTCTGCTGAAGAAACAGCTGTTTGTAACCTCGGCTCAGTCAACTTGCCAATGCACATCGTAGACGGCAAGCTCGACAAAGAAAAAATGGCTCACACTATTGCTGTCGGTATGCGCATGCTTGATGCTGTTATTGATATCAACTTCTACCCAACACCAGAAGGCCAAGTTTCAAACTTCCGCCATCGCCCAGTTGGCCTCGATATCATCGGTTTCCAAGATGTTCTCTATAAAGTCGGCCTTAGCTTTGATACACAGGAAGCTGTCGAATACTCTGACGAGCTCATGGAATTCGTTTCGTACCATGCAATCTTGAACTCTTCTATTCTTGCCAAGGAAAAGGGCGCTTACCCAAGCTATAAGGGTTCGAAGTGGGATCGCAATTTGTTCCCAATCGACACACTTGATCTTCTTGAAGCAGAACGCGGCGTACCGATCGAAATCGATCGTACTGTGCGCATGGATTGGGCTCCTGTTCGCGAACATGTCAAAAAGTACGGCATGCGCAATTCGAACACTATGGCTATTGCTCCGACAGCAACTCGCTCCAACATCTCTGGCTGCTTGCCATCGATCGAGCCGATCTACAAGAACCTCTACGTTAAGTCTAACTTCTCTGGCGAATTCACAATCGTGAACCACCACTTGATCGAAGAGCTCCGACCTCTCGGCCTTTGGAACAATTCTGTCATCCAGAAGCTCAAGCACTTTGACGGTTCGCTCAAGAACATCCACGAAATCCCTGAGCACATCCGCAACAAGTACAAGGAAGTCTTCGAAATCGATGCGCTCTGGATCATCAAGCACGCTGCAAAGCGCGGCAAGTGGATTGACCAGTCTCAGTCGATCAACATCTTTACAAGCTCACAGTCAGGCAAGCTCATCGGCGACGTCTACATGGCGGCTTGGAACATGGGCCTCAAGACGACATACTACCTCCGAACGCTTGGCGCGACATCTGTCGAGAAGTCGACTATGGACATCAACAAGGACTACAGCATTCCTGAAGCTTCTCCTGAGCTGATCATTCCATCGACAGCAGACATGTCTGCCTCAAAGCCTGAAGTATTTGTCTTTGAAGGGGAGATTTGCGAGTCTTGTACATAGTAGTTTTTAACGAATTTTTAGACAAAAAAGCACCGATTTGGTGCTTTTTTGTTAATCAGTCCTCGTGCTATACTGTCACTATTATCACTCAATATTAAAATAATTTTCCATGGCTCAAGACCCAAAAACAATTCTCAATAACAGCTCAACTGACCCAAACAAGATCCTTCCGATGAAGTACAAGTGGGCGCGCACGCACTACAAAAACGGCGTGGCGAACAACTGGACTCCTGAAGAGGTGAATATGCAGAAAGACTTTGAGACTTGGAAAAATCCGGCTGGACTTACTGATGACGAGCGCCGCTTGATCATGTGGAACATGGGCTTTTTCTCGACTGCAGAATCTCTCACAGCGAACAACATCGTCCTCTCGATTTACCGCCACATCACAAACCCTGAGTGCCGCCAGTATTTGCTCCGACAAGCATACGAAGAAGCTGTGCACACTGATACATTCATCTACTGCTGCGATACTCTTTCGCTCGATCCGGACGAAGTCTACACAATGTACACAAAGATCCCTTCGATCTCAGCCAAAGACGAATTTGTCGTCAATATGACAAAGTCGATTTTCGACAGCAACTTCAAGACTGATTCGACAGAGAACATCCAGAAGTTCGTCCATGACCTTGTCGGCTACTACATCATCATGGAAGGAATCTTCTTCTACGCAGGTTTCGTCATGATGCTTTCATTCCTTCGCCAGAATAAAATGGTTGGTATCGGCGAGCAGTTCCAATTCATTCTCCGCGACGAATCTGTTCACCTCGCTTTCGGCGCAGATTTGATCAATGAAATCAAAAAGGAAAACCCAGAAATCTGGACAGACGCTTTCAAGAAAGATATTTCTGACAAGATTAAAGAAGCTGTCGTTCTCGAAAATGCTTACGCAGACGACTGTTTGCCGCGCGGCATCCTCGGCTTGAACGCTGCAACTGTAAAAGACTACGTCGAATACATCGCTGACCGCCGGCTCGAACGCATTGGCCTTCCGAAAGTTTACGGCAAGGAAAATCCATTCCCGTGGATGTCTGAAATCATGGACCTCAAGAAAGAAAAGAACTTCTTTGAAACTCGCGTTACTGAGTACAAGACAGGGGAGCTCAATTGGGACTAGTGCCGATTGCAATCCCCATATATAGATAGTCTTAAGCGGTTATTCGACTATAATTGATTCATTATGAAACATAAATCACTTCTTATCGTCGCTGCTGTGCTTGGTCTTGTCGCCATTGTTTTTGTTTTTGCATCTGGTTCATCTGCACTTAATAATGCTCAAGTGCAGACAGGCCCAGACACTGCTGCAGTGGCTCAGGCAACAATTCCTGATTCAATAAATGTTAATACAAAAACTCCACAAGCAGCTGCTCCAGACAGCAAGCTTGTTAAAAGAGCTAGTGCTGCCTGCGGTTCAGTGCTGGTTGCATTTACACAGCTCCCAGTAACAGCTTCAATGGTTGATAATTACCCAGTTGGAGCACCATTCCCAGCAGATCAGACTCCGATGCGCATTAAAATTACAAACAATAGCACATGTACAGAGACTGTTTCCTATATTGATTTCCCAGTTGTCTCACGAACTGGTGGTGTTAACTTCGGTGGTGGATTGCTAACAGATGCAAATTCAGGAGCAATTTACAGTCAATTGTTCTCCAGAGCGTTCTGGGATATTGATTCAGTCTATGCACCTATGGACACAGTAGGTGCACCGATTGTCCTTGCTCCAAATGCGACTGTCGAGATTGATGTTAAACTTCAAAACATTCATCAGGTTAATCTTCAAAATACAGGATTTTACGATTACTTTGCGGTTGGCCTTGGAACGATATATACAACAGATGGATCAAGCCAAATGTTTCGCAATGATTTCAATTATTTCAGCAAGATCATGGAGGTTCAATAGAAAACTAACTAGCAAAATAAAAAATCCCCATACGGGGATTTTTTATTTTAAGTAATAAGTATTAGTTAGTCGGCCATCGGCTTGGCGGCATTGGAGCCGCTACAGCTGTTTCGCGTCGGCGGTTGTTGCTGAAAGCAAGGACACCGAGGAGGATGACGAGGACTGCGATGAGGAACCAAATGAGGCCACCACCGAATCCTGAGCCGAACACACCAGCGAGAAGGCCGTTTCCGCCAACACCTGTCATGAGTTCTGCAGTAACTGTTTCGCGTTCGCCTGTCTTCGTATTGAGGTAGCTTGCATCAGCGTGAAGCACGAAGCTTGTTGATGATGTCTTGCTTGCAACACGAGCAGTAACTGTGATCGTCTTCGCATCGCCAACTGCAAGAGTTGGGAATGAAAGTGTAATCGTATTTGTTGCGAATGAAAGTTCACCGAGGCTTGCCGATGAAAGGGCAAGATCCATAGGAGCTGACACATGCATGACGACGTTCTTGAGAGAGCGTGAGCTTTCGTTCGTGAGCGTAATCGAATACGTGATCAAATCGTCGCGTGCTACATCTCGCTTTGAAGCATTGATCTTCAAGCTTGCGAGCGTACTCGTGCCGACACTGTAATCATATCCACCATTGTTGGTGTAGATGATGATCGGTGGCTGCTGAGGGTACTGCGGATTCGTTGGGTTATAAGGCGGATAATAAGGCGGCTGCACTGGCACATAGGCATTTGTGTTGGTGATGAATGAGAGAACATTTCCGCAGTTCTGGCCGTACTGGTTTGAAGCACAAGTCTGGAATGAGTAGACAGTATTTGGCTGCAAATTCGAGAGGAATGCTGTGACTGACTGTGATCCTGAAATTGTCGGCTGTGCTGACAGAGAAGTAAGGTTGAGGTTGCCGTTCATTCCGTAGTTGAACCAAACCTGTGCATTTGATGCACCGTTTGAGTTTACGAAACCGAAGAGAGAGGCTGTCGTGTCAGTAACATTGCTTGCAGAAGAAGTGTTAGCGATTGGCGCATTGCCTGTGCTGCCACCTCCGCAGTTGTAAGTACAACCGGCTGAAAGCGTTGTGAATGACAATGTGCTGCCACAGTTCTGTCCGTATGCATTAGATGCACAGAGACGGTATGAGTAGACAGTATTTGCCTGCAAGCTACCGAGAGCCTGTGTGACATTGCCGCTGCCGATACCGAATGACATCTGGCTTGTTGAATTGCTGAAGCTGCCGTTTGGACCGTACTCAAACCAGTAGTAAGAGTATGAATTGTTAGCATTGATTGTACCTGTGAGAGTAACATCGTTTGCAGTGACATTGTTTGCTGAAACAGTTGTTGCTGTTGGAGCATGTCCAGATGGCTGGGCAGTATATTCGTTGTTATCTGTTGCTGATGAACAGCCAGGATCAGAAGGGAAGTCGGAGTATCCGTTTCCATCATTGTCCTGTCCATCATTACATTCGTAAAGTGTTGGTGCTGTGTTGTATTCAGTATTGTCTGTTGGTGATGTACAACCTGGATCAGATGGGAAGTCGGCAAGGCCGTCTGCATCGTTATCGAAGCCGTCATTACACTGGTAGGAAGTTGGCTGAGCTGTGTATTCGTTGTTGTCAGTTGCTGATGAACAGCCAGGATCAGAAGGGAAGTCGGAGTATCCGTTTCCATCATTGTCCTGTCCGTCATTACACTCGTATGTTACCGGAGTAACGATATTGAGTGTTGTGAACTGAAGCGTTGTGTTTCCAGCAACTGGAGAAATGTTTCCATTGCCAGCATATGCTTTGAAGTAATAAGTCGTGTTTGGAGTAAGACCAGTAAGCGTACCTGTGAATGCACCTGATATTGTCTGTGTTCCAGAAACTGTAAGTGTCGAATTGAGGTTGCTTGCTGATGTACCGTATTTGAAGTAACGAGTTGTTACTGTTGTGTTAGCGATAATGACATGAGCATTAAGAGTTGCTGATGTTGTTGTAACGTTAGACTGTCCAACAGTTGTAACGACGATGCTAGCTACTGGGGCTGCTGGAGTTGTAAAGACGAGAGTAGGAGTTGAAGATACAACTTGTGTACCAGCTTGTGATCCAATTGCTTGGAAATAGTACGTAGTGCTTGCCTGCAAACCGCTTATATTTGCAGAAAAGTTATTTGATCCGACGACAACTGATTGACCAGTTGTAACGCGGTTGAGGCTGTTTGCAGCTGTTCCGTATCGAAACCAAACAACAGGTGATGTCATTGTTGCGCTGTAGTGACCGTTGAGGGTTGCAACAGAAGAAGTGACGTTTGTCTGTGGAAGTGTCGAAAGGGAAAGAGTTGCAGTCTGCGCGGCTGTTGTCGTAAACGAAACAGTCGTAAGACCAAGCGTCTGGCCATAGAAGTTAGAACCCGCTGCTTTGAAGTAGTAGGTTGTATTTGGCGTAAGACCAGTGATTGTCTGGCTGAACTGGCCTGAGCCTGTTCCGCGATTGACGATTGCACTGTTTGAGTTCAAGTTGCTAGCACTAGTGCCGTACTTGAAATACGTCGATGTTGGTGCACCGTTCGCATTGAAGAAGCCACTAAGTGTAGCAGTTGTCGCTGTTGTTGCAGATGCAGTCAAAGTGTTGATTGCAGGTACGCCTGAAGCGAAGCTAGTAATTGGGAAAGCGGCCAACATGAAGAGGGCAACAATTCCACTGATTGTTTTGATGATTTTTTGCATAAATAATGCTGTATCTATTGATAATTAAGCGATAATAATTCTGGCTATATCTTATCACAGCCAAACACTTCTGTCAAGGGGTAGGCCAATCTCTGCTTGACAATATGTCTATAATCTGCTATTATATACGCAAGGAAATCACCTTAAAAACTATCTATAAATCACTCAAAAACCCTCTAAAAAAGACGTCAATGAAAAGACTACTTCTCAGCTTGATGCTACTTGCATCTACTACCTTTGCTAATGCTCAGGTTACTATTACCGACTTTTGGTTGGATTATGAAAATGGAACCAGCGACAGCGCTGTCGTCACGTGGACCTGCTCCGACTCAGTCGAAGTATTTGCCCACTGGGATACGCTTGCCGGTTTCCCGAATGCTTGGAATGCACTTGATGCAGTTCAGTTCGGTCCCGGACCTCATACGTTCGGTTTCGTAACTGACTCACTGTTTCCTGATATGGAAAATTTCATGCGGGTAACAGTACGCAGTTGGAACAGTACAGCAACTCGTCCGATTTCAATTCAGACGACATCGATCGCTCAGATCGGCAACTTGCGAGGCGAAGTGCTTTCGCAAACATCTGTTCGACTTCTGTGCGACTTCATGGATCATGGTTTCGAAACCGCAATCATGTTCTTTGATGAGAATGATATGTACCTTGGGACTCGTACACAATTGCGAGCACCATATATAGGCACAACTTCTCTCACTGTCCCTCAATTGGCAAATGACACCATGGAATACTATGCTGTTTGCGCCAATGTTATGAATCCGGTGACGTTCGATACAACATGGATTATTTTTCCTGTAGTAACGCCTCCGTACTTTTCAGAAGCACCTAGTGTCGACAGTGTCACAAACATTGTCGTAACGAGCTCAAGCATTGATGGAGTTGTTCATGTGAGCAGTGATTCGCTTCCAGCAACAGTTTTCATGCTGAACTCAGCTGATAACTTTGCAACGAGCCAATCAATTACACCAGCATTTATCCCAGCCGGATATACTGGTATTGCATTTACGATGCCGCATACATATGCGCCATCAACAAATGTCACGCTACGTTTTGTCATCCAGAATGCATTTGGTCCAAATAATCTTTGGTACGATACGCTCGATGTTGTCGTTACGACACCCGGGCCGACATTGCCGACAGAAAATTTGGTTCCGCAAACTGATTACATAAACTACACTGGTGCATATGCTGACATGAGCGTTCATCCGTTCTACTTAGTAAATGCACCAACAGGCACGCTCGCTATGCTTGCTGCCGAAAGCAATGACACAAGTCTTGCGCTTTCAAGCAGCTGGACAGTAACGTCAGCTCCTGGAGATACAATGAGAACGAATACATTCTATGCAAACGTAAATGAATGCTGGATGTTCCAAACATTGCTATCTGATGGAACAGAGTTGCGTCAAACCCATTTCTCTCAACGCGAAGTTTGCTTTACAGTAACAAGCGTTGACGACGCTCCTGTTGCAGGCTGGCCTGGAAGTACTACTAAGTTCAATTTCCAAAAAGATTTTGCAACTGGTTACGCTTGGCCAATAGTATCCGTCACTGATCTGTCGGGTCGCGATGTGATGATTGCTTCTCCTGGTGTTAGAGTTTCTAACACTGAAGAGCTCAATAACATTGTTCCTCCAAATCAGATTGTTCTTGTAACAACGATGCCGGATAAGAAGAGTGGAATAGTTAAGACAGGAAAGTATCTGTTCGTGAAAATTGAATAAAGAGTAATTTTAACGTGTTAATGGTTTAGCACGGTAAATGTTGAAAGCCGCAGCAAAGTTTCGCTGCGGTTTTTTTATTGCCATTTTTATTTTTCTTTCATATATTCTTAATTTAGAAGTAGTAGGCAATAGAAAAAGCGCCCCTTTCGGAGCGCTTTTCCATTTTATGGCTTGTGCCTATAAGCCGAATTCTGTATCGCGCGATCTTTCGATCGTGTGACGACAATCATTTATCTAGGCCTACGATTGCTCGCAGGCTCAAGCGACTCTCATGTTGTGCAAACTTTCGCTTACACAACTAGCACGGTCTTGCACAGAAGTAAGGGTTTAGCCGTTTCAATTCTGCCTTACGGCAGACATGTTCCTTTGCCATTTGCATGGCCGAGGAATCCTAGCCTTTCGGCATTTCGCTTGCGCGATTTTCGGCGTCTCTGCTCGCACCTCATGGGTTGCCCCAGACGGGAATTACCCGCTACTTGCTCCTTTGCCATTGCTGGCAAAGGCTGTGTTCGGACTTTCCTCACTCAAAGCCGAAGCCTCGAGCGCGATTGTCCAGCACAAGCCGAGCTGAATATACCTTTTTTACACTGCTTTGGCAATGAAATCGCTCCAAGGTTTGCTATACTGCTTGGAATGAAACAAGCCGAAAAAAATCCGCAGAGGAAAAATATCTTCAAGCGCACTTACACGTTCTTCGATAAGTTCGAAGACCACACTCGCGAATACCTTTCGCGCCGACCAATCCTCTATACATTTATAGGTGGCGTCGCCATTGTCCTTTTCTGGCGCGGCATTTGGCATACGGCTGACCTCTTTCCGTGGCTCACTGGTCCCGTTTCAATAGTCATTTCAGTTGTCATCTTGCTTGCCACTGGACTTTTTGTTTCGTACTTTGTCGGCGACATGATTATCATTTCTGGCCTCAACAAAGACAAAAAGACGACTGAGAAAAACGAAGCTGAAATCCACGATGACCTCGCTCGCGAAGAGCACATAATCGATCGCTTAGAAGACAAAATCGACAACCTTACTGACAAGATTGAAGCACTTGAAGAAAAAGTAGAAGAAAACAACGAAGAACCTTTAGGTTTTAGATAGTAGTTTCTACTGTGCCGAAGCGCGAGCAGCTAAAACCTGTTCGCGTTTTTGCTGTTCCTTCTGAATTGTTTCGAGATTGTCGTTGACTAGCTTTTCTATTTCGGTCTGCGTAATAGTTGTGGCTTTTGGATCAGTTGCGAGCGCTTTCCATGGAGCTGTTTTGCCGAAAGCGTAGTTGCCGAAAATAATGACAGGCATGCCGTTCGCAAGTTTTGTCTGGCCATCTGAATCGAGCACCCATTGATCGCCCCAATTGTAGAGGAATTCTGCATCAGGTTCGTAGAAGCGGACACATGAATGGCTAGCAGGGTAGCCGGGCATAGCGTAGTGGTGGAGGCCGATGCCTTCGAAGTTTGCGACATTGAAATTCCACTTGAGAATCCATTCGTCGCTAAATGTACTGACAACTTCTTTGCCTTTCCAGTTTGCAAAGTAAAGTCTGTTTGGCGTTGGTGTCGATTGCTTGCCAGAGCTGACTGGTCCGCTGCGGACGAGTTTGCCGAATTCATAAAATCCGAAAGCTTGGACGCGCTGAGAAACGATAGCAAGTTTAGGAATTGTAGAAGCGGCTTCTATTGTTTCAGGCAAAAAAGCTGCTGCAACATCGAGCGCTGCTTCGTCTCCGATAGTTGCTGGGATTGATATAGTAATGCCTGTGTAGAGATGCTTGTCGTCGATGCGGTTGAGGGCAAGAATTGTAGCGACATTTGCGCGGCCGACAGCAGCAGTCAGCTCAGCTCCCGGCTTGTCTGTCGTGAGGGTAATGAGCTTGAAAGCGCCAGCAGAAACTTCTGGTGGATCGACTGGTTCAAGCGGAGGCTTTGGCGTTGGTTCGCTCGGAGTAGTTGGCTCAGTTGGGTTTGGCTCGTTTGGCTGGTTGGGTTCTGCGGGCTGGTTTGGATCAGCAACATACTGCGTCGTTGAAAAAGCTCTCCATATAAATGCACCAGCAACGAGAACGAGTATGATAATTGGGATTAAGTATTTCTTCATATTTTTTGTATTTTATATCTATATCGTAGCATTTATAATCATAATAATCTCAGGTTGACTTTATGGATTCAATCTGATATACTCTCTCCGTGAGTGTTTGTAGTAACTTGTTTATTCAAACACACAAATGCCGCACAAGGCCCGTCGCAAGACGGGTTTTGTGTTATCTGGGCAAACCTCGTCGTTTCGACTGGTCCCAGAAGCCGTGCATACTCTATATATAGATAGACGGACAGGGCAGGGATATATTGCAAGAGTAAGGCATATTGCAAACCGCTCATGGCCGTGTATACTTCTTACGTACATATATATGTACGGTCTATTGTCGCTAGTAATGGTCATCGGCTGCGCTCACCTAGGCATTTGTGTGGAGTTAGTACCCGGTGACCTTTAGTGGCGAGAATACACAATGGAAATAGAAACCTCTAGCTTCTGCTAGGGGTTTTTATTTTTTTATTTATCATGTTATTGCAATTAGTTTTGAGAATCTCAGGTACGAAATTTTTTTGCTAAAAAATTTCTCCTTCTCGCGCCAGTCGCGCTCGAAAGACCTTCGCTTCTCAAAACTAATTGCAAAAAATAGAGTAATAAAAAATAAAACAGACTAAGAAGTTACATATTAAAGTAAATAAAATATTATTTTAAAAGTTTTTTGCAAATTATTTTCAGAAATAAAAAAAACATAAATAAAAAATAAAAATAGTTTTCCACAGTTTTGATGAAAAAAATATTGTAATAGATTTTTTTTGTATCATAATAGATGAGAAGGCGCGATGAAATTTAAAAAACAAAAACTTTTTTACAATGGAATGTTTTTGTTTGGTCGTGATTCGCGCATCAGTTACCAATAACTTCGCAATAATATTATGGCAAAGAAAAAAGCAAAGAAGGCTGCAAAGAAGACTTCTAAGAAAAAGGCTACAAAGAAGAAGCGCGCATAGTCCTTCTTTTCCCACTTAAGAAAAAATCTCTCCAACTGAGAGGTTTTTTCTTTGGTGTATTCTTTTGTTTCGATCTATGCTATTTTTTGAATGAGACGTGTTCTTGCGAGCTATAGTGCTTCTTATTAGTGCCGAGCGAACAGAAGTCTAGGTTGCGGTGTGAACGAGACACATCCAGCTCTTTTGCTCCTATTCGGAACACCATTTGCCCAGCCTGTCATTCGACAGCTGGGTTTTTTCTTTGGCTCGAAAAAAGCCGCCGAATGTGGTAAAATGACGCATCTATGGCTATAACCGATACAATTAAAGGGCTTTTTACTTCGTCGCCGTTGCCGAAGTACCAATCTACCCTCAAAAAGATCAATGACCTCGAAGAGTCGTTTAAGGCTCTTTCTGATGCTGATTTTCCTGCTAAAACGATTGAGTTCAAGAAAATGCTCGCTGCTGAAGGATCTGCTAAGAAAACACTAGACGATATTTTGCCTGAAGCATTCGCTCTTGTTCGCGAAGCATCTCGACGCATGCTTGGTCAGCGTCACTATGATGTGCAATTGCTTGGATCAATGGTTCTTCACTCAGGAAACATTGCTGAAATGAGAACTGGTGAAGGTAAGACGCTCGTTGCAACTCTTTCAACATATCTCAATGCACTCGAAGGCAAAGGCGTTCACGTTGTTACGGTCAACGACTACCTCGCGCGCCGCGACGCTGCTTGGATGGGACAGATTCACAATTTCCTCGGCCTCACTGTTGGTATCATCAACTCGCAAAACATTTCTTATCTATATGATCCTGCTCACAAAGATGCAGAAGACGACAAAGAACGCGATACACTCGGTTCATTTAAAGTTGAGTACGAATTTTTGAAACCTTGTTCTCGCAAAGAAGCTTATGCTGCAGACGTCACATACGGCACAAACAATGAATACGGCTTCGACTACTTGCGAGATAACCTTGCGCAGAAGCGAGAAGATCTCGTTCAGCGCGGTCACCATTATGCAGTCGTTGACGAAATAGACTCGATCTTGATCGACGAATCACGCACGCCGCTCATCATTGCCGGCAAAGCAGGGGACAGCGAAAATCTTTACGGCACATTTGCTAAAATAGCTCGCCAGCTCGCGCGCGACACAGATTACACTGTAGATGAAAAGCATCGCGCTGTTCAGCTTACTGATGCGGGTATTACTCGCGCAGAAAGTTTGCTCGGCATTCAGAACATTTATACAGAAAAGGGAATCAAGTACGTTCACCATCTCGAAACGGCAGTTCGCGCCGAAGCGCTCTTCAGCAAAGATAAAGAGTATGTCGTCAAAGACAATGCAATTATTATTGTTGATACATTTACTGGACGCTTGCAGCCAGGCCGCCGCTGGAATGAAGGCTTACACCAAGCTATTGAAGCTAAAGAAGGCGTGAAGATCGAGCAAGAAACTCGAGCTGTCGCTTCTATTACATACCAAAACTACTTCCGCTTCTACAAAAAGCTTTCCGGCATGACTGGTACTGCTAAAACGTCTGAAGAAGAATTCCTCAAGGTTTACGGACTTTCTGTTATTCAAGTTCCAACACATCGCGTACCTCAGCGCATCGATCACACTGATCTCATTTTCCAAACAGAGAAAGGCAAGATTCAGGCAATGGTCCGCAAAATCAAAGAGCTCAATCAAAAGGGACAACCAGTGCTCATCGGTACAGCATCGATCGAAAAAAACGAACTCCTCCACGAATATCTCACGGCTTCTGGTGTTCCGCACGAAGTCTTGAATGCCAAGAACCACGAACGCGAAGGCGAAATCATTGCGCAAGCTGGACGAAAAGCTGCTGTCACTATTGCCACAAACATGGCGGGCCGCGGCGTCGACATTATTCTCGGTGGTGTTCCTTATGTTGAATCAGCTCACACTGAAGTAAAATCGCTTGGCGGTCTGTACGTTATAGGTACTGAGCGACACGAAGCGCGCCGCATCGACAACCAGCTCCGCGGACGATCTGGCCGACAAGGCGATCCAGGCGAAACGCAATTCTACCTTTCATTTGAAGATGACCTCATGCGCGTCTTTGCGACTGAATCCCTCAAGAACATGATGGGCCGCTTCGGTATTCCCGAAGACGAGCCAGTCGTCAATCGCTTCGTTTCTCGCGCTATCGAAAATGCTCAGGCAAAAATCGAAGGCATTAACTTTGATTCGAGAAAGCATACGCTCGACTACGACATGGTTCTCAACACGCAGCGTGAATCTATTTACTCTCGCCGACGCAAAATGCTAGTTGCTTCTGATGAAGAAGTCATGGCATACGGCAAAGAAACATTTGGCAATGACGAAAATGTCTGGAAAACGATCGAAGAAAAGAGAGAGAAAGTCGGCGACGTCGCTTTTGCTGATGTCTTCCGACGCATCGTTCTCTATGTGACAGATTCTCTTTGGACTGACCACATCGAAACGATGGACTACATGCGTTCGTCTGTTAACTTGCGCGCCTACGGCCAGCGCGAGCCTATTGTCGAATACAAGAAAGAAGGCTTGCGAATGTTTAAGGAAATGGAGGCAACTTTCTACAACAATGTTGTGACGCTTATCGGTACAATTGAAAAATCAGGGGAGAATAGTAATGGCGGCCAATCTGCCGGCAATAACAATACAGTTGAAGTTGAGGGCGGCGTGCCAGCAAATTCTCTTTCTGAAGGCGACAATCCATACAAAAATCAAAAAATCGGCAGAAACGACGCTTGTCCATGCGGTAGCGGGAAAAAGTATAAGCAGTGTCATGGAAAGTAGGTAACTTGCTATATATTGATAGCAATTAACCATATATAAGTAATTAGTCGGATACATAATGAAGCACTAGCACTTTGGGATAACCCTATATTGTTCGTGATATACTTTTGCTAATGCATTTTCCATGGCGGAAAAAATCAACACCCGAGGGACAGTCGGTAGACGGTATTGTTCCGAATAGCAAAAAACTCATTCTTTCTTTGCGGGAAAAAGTCTGGAAGCTTGAAATTAGCCCTGCTAGAATCAGGGAATTTTGGCAGCGGAATAGAATATTCGTCTCTAGTTTTGTGGTTATTCTCTTTGTGCTTGTTTCAGGACTCGTCTCTCAATTAGGCAAAGCGGGGATTGCTAATTTTTATGCTGCTCAGTGTCTGGGTGGTTGGGAAAATCCCGCTAATGCTTCCGGTGAGCCTACTCTTGATGATGATGCTCAAGGCTCTACTTTTAATATTAATAATTCGGCGGTTCTCAATAATACACAAGGAGATCTTTATTGTGGGGGATTTACAGGAGAATTACCTGAAAACACTGACCCAGAAAGAATTAGTCTTAAAATTCACTGGACAGTTGATGATGGGGAAGTCTTGCACGACGTAGAGCCTCTTTCAGATTTTATTGATTCACCATCAGGAGAAACTATACAAACGCCAGAAGAACAATTAGATACTCCTGTTGAGGTTCCTGAAACAAATGACGAACCGCAAGTGCTTCTGCCAATAATTATTATTCCAGAAAGCGAAGCCCCAACTGAAACGGAAACTTCACAAGATGCACCGCAGCAAACTCCAGAATCTACTCCCGCTCCGCAAAGCGAATCATCTGACGGTGCTTTTAATTTCCATTTATTTAAAACAGCTCACGCACAAGAAGCGGATCCTGAGCAAGAAGTTGTTGTAGAACAGGTTGATGCCGAGCCGGCAGAAGTCACGATTGACGCACCAGTCGAGGGTGAACCTGAGGTTTCGCACTTTATGTCAGTTGAATACTCGGTTGATGGTTCCACGTGGATACCATTTACAAAAATTAGCCGCGCTGATTGGAAGAATAGCGAATATGTTTTTCCGGACAATGCATTTTCGTGGAGCGAGGTAGCTAAATTGCAAGTCAGACTTACGTCTTTGGCTTCTATTGATAGTCCGAAAGCAATATATGTCGATGCAGTCTGGCTGGATGTTGCCTACCAAACAATAGAACCAGATCCATTGCCCCAGCCTGATTTTGCAAAAGATAAAGTCATTTCTTATACCGAAAATAATAACGTACTAGCTGTTCTTGTGGAGCGAGAAGGAGAGAGGATGCTGTGGTATACAAAAACAGAAGAAGGCAAATACTCTCTCAAAGAATTGTTAGAAAAAAAACAGAATGCAATGATTGTCATCGATGAGCCAATTACAATTGAGAATGAAACTATTACTGCAGAAACAGTACTTGATGAAGAAGTGGTAACAGAAGAACAGGTTGCTGTAGTCGAAGATGAAAAGAATACTACTAAGATAGAAGAGGTAAAGCCCAAAGTGCCAACAAACCAAGACGCACTTCAGCTATACTCTGAAGCTTTTCCGATTATTTGGACACTTATTGATACGAGCGGGTCACTTCATGAAACAACCATCCTTTCCAGTTTTGAATCAACGTTGCTTTGGATTTCCCCAGCCCTACACGTTTTTTACGGATACAATACTAATACGAACGGCATATTTTCGCAGTCTATTGATGAAGAGTCAAATGCTGGCGAGCTTTTATTTACTAGTGATGCTGGTGAACAATATCGCGCAATGTTTGTGCCAGTAGACCGTTCTATTCAGTTTAAACAAGCTCAGGAATAAATGAAAGCTATATTACGCCACCTCAGTAAAAATACTCTACTAAGAATTCTCTCTTTGCTATTGATTCTTTTTACAATTTTGGCGCCTGTGTACAGTAGTTTTACTGTGCGCGACGGCAAGCCCACTATTTCAGTAAATAAAAAAAAGGCAGATGCATCGTATCAATTTTTTCCAATCGCGGGCAATCTTGTTACGGGAACACAGCAAACAGTTACTGCTGCTTCAGTTGGTGCGGGTGAAGGCGTCAACCTAGGTTCATGGCAGGCGACACTAACGAGCGATTCTTATCACTGGGTTGTCGCTGGCACTGCATCGGGCGTTGACGCACAGATTACTCTTGGAGGAGTCGAACTCAATGGCGCCAATACTCTGATGGTTACGACAACATTTGACCTCGACGCTACTGTTCTTGCGACCGTCGTCCAAATCTGCGACTGGACTTCCACCACAAGTGTGGACAATGCTGCAGATGCGGAGTGTACCGGCGGCGGATGGCGAACGCTGAACAACCGCGATGTTGCAGTAACTGGCACAACAGTGAAGGGCTATCATTGGCAAATATACGACGGATACTGGTCTAATGGATCTAATACTGCGATCTCGACGCCACTTTCGAATTTTGTTGATGGTTCAAATAATACATTAGTAAGGTTTTACTCAACGACTAATACTTCGACCACAATCGCAATTGATATGGTCCGCGTCTCCGCCGTCATTAACCCTATATACACCCCATCTGGCTTTGTTGAAATTAACGCTGCCAATACCCAGTCCGGCGACTACACCAACACCACGGTTATTACGCAAGGTGCTTCAGACAACACATACCTCACGAACACTGGTACTGCCGGAGTTATTTCCGACTTCTACTTTCCATTCACCAACGTGAAAACATACACTGGCATGAACACGATTCTCGTCCGTGCCGAATACGGCTGCTCCACGACCGGTATTAACATTAAGCCGAAAATATACAACTTTGACTCGGCTGCTTGGGAAGACCTGACGTCCACCACCATTGCCTGTTCGGCGACAGATGCCACCAACATGTTTTCGAAGAACAATGTGACGATATCCGACTACATTTCTGGCGGTGAGATCCGTGTTGGCTTCTACGGCTCTGCGGTGAGTGCCACCGTTGGTCTGCGTGTTGACCAAATCTACATCATGGTTGGCACGACGAATACGAGCACTGCAGCCGCCGACTGCTTCATCTCCTTCGGTTCAGTGAGTGCCGGCGACTGCAGCAACACGCGGAATATTGATACCACTGCTGCGACTTCGAGCTGGAACATTGCGACAGAGGATGAGTCTGCGACGTTTGGGCATGATTATTTGCCGGGAGATAACGACGCAGATGCTGTGGTGGAGGAGGCTGCCGGAGCAAGTATTAAATTTACCGTAGCTAAGCCTGTTAATAGCGCTGTTACGGCTGAATTTTTTGCGACTCGCTTTGCAGCTGGAGTGTCGGGTACGACAGGAACAGTTGGTATGAACCTTGTTGATTATTCGGGATTCAATACCGCAGCAACTTTTGGCATGACTGCCGTGGGTGCGTCATCTGCTAACAGTACTCTTGTTTATACAGACAACGTAACAGTGGCATCTGCTGCGAGTACTGGTTACGTAGGAATGAACCAAAATCCCGAAGACTATATTGATGCTAATAATAATCAGATGTGGATGCGACTCCGAACATCAGCATCGGGTGCAACAGCCAACAACTCTGTGCGAGTAATTGATTTTGCCTTCGTCTCTATTCAGTGGATTGAGACAACTGTTGATCTCAGTACTCAGTATCAGTTTATGACAACAGACGGCAATCTTGTTACCGGAACGCAGCAAACTATTACTTCCGCAACAGCGCCAATAACAGAAGGTATAAACATCGGATCATGGAAGGGTACTATGACTAATGATAACTTCCACTGGGCTGTTGCCAGTACTGCAAGTGGTGTAAATGCGCAATTGTCATTTGAAGGAGTAGAGCTGAATGGTGCCAATACTATAATGATAGAAAGTGAATTTGATCTGGATGCGACACTGCCATCTACCGTCGTCCAAATCTGCGACTGGACTTCTACCACAAGTGTGGATCATGCTGCAGATGCGGAGTGTACCGGCGGCGGATGGCGAACGCTCAACAACAGAAAAGTCGCAATTTCTACTGCGACTCCTTCTGTCTACCATTGGCAAATATACGACGGATACTGGTCTAATGGATCTAATACACCAATTTCGACTCCCTTGAGTAATTTCGTCGATGCGACCGCTGGCACGCTCATCAGATTTTATTCAACTACTAACACTGTTTCTGTTGTTTCCATTGATTACGTCCGCGTCTCCGCCGTCATTAACCCTATATACACCCCATCTGGCTTTGTTGAAATTAACGCTGCCAATACCCAGTCCGGCGACTACACCAACACCACGGTTATTACGCAAGGTGCTTCAGACAACACATACCTCACGAACACTGGTACTGCCGGAGTTATTTCCGACTTCTACTTTCCATTCACCAACGTGAAAACATACACTGGCATGAACACGATTCTCGTCCGTGCCGAATACGGCTGCTCCACGACCGGTATTAACATTAAGCCGAAAATATACAACTTTGACTCGGCTGCTTGGGAAGACCTGACGTCCACCACCATTGCCTGTTCGGCGACAGATGCCACCAACATGTTTTCGAAGAACAATGTGACGATATCCGACTACATTTCTGGCGGTGAGATCCGTGTTGGCTTCTACGGCTCTGCGGTGAGTGCCACCGTTGGTCTGCGTGTTGACCAAATCTACATCATGGTTGGCACGACGAATACGAGCACTGCAGCCGCCGACTGCTTCATCTCCTTCGGTTCAGTGAGTGCCGGCGACTGCAGCAACACGCGGAATATTGATACCACTGCTGCGACTTCGAGCTGGAACATTGCGACAGAGGATGAGTCTGCGACGTTTGGGCATGATTATTTTGCTTATGACAATGACATCGACGCCGTAGTAGAAGAAGCCGCAGCTTCACATGTAAAGTTTTCAGTCACAAAAAATGATGCTACAGCCATTACAGGGGTAATGTTTGCTGAAAGAATAATGTCAGGTGCAGCCGGAACAGTTGCTGGCGGTATTGCTGATTATTCAGGATTCAATTTTCCAACCAATGGTTCTTTTGCGGTTATTGGCAGTGCCGCAACTTCGGGACTTGTCTATAGCGATCCAATTACAATAGGAGGCGTTGTGAGTGGTGGACCAATGGGAATAAACCAAAACCCCGAAGATCTCATAGATACAGTGGGCAACGAAGCATGGATTCGAGTAAGGACATCTTCGGCAGGAGCAACGGCGAGCAACTCTGTGAATCAAGTTGATTTTTTGATGATTTCCTATCAGTGGATTGAAGTTACTCCTGAAACGACAAATTATAGTATTTCATTCTCGCTTTCAGATAACACTATCGGCTTCGGAGCATTAACATCTGCCGCTGCACGTTTTGCAACAGGGGATACGATTGGTTCCAGTAGTGAAGTTGAGGCGCACACTTTAACAGCTCAAACAGATGTGCCTGATGGCTACACAATCTATGTTCAAGGCGATACGCTGTCGAACGGAGTAGATACTATCGATGCAATGGGGGCCACGAATGCAGGATCGTCTGTCGGGACCAATCAGTTTGGCTTGCGAATGACAGCAACTGGCGGCTCCGGTACAGTTTTAAGTCCTTATGCCGCAAGCGGATATGCATACGATGCGACAATAAGTAATCAGAGTGCGGTTGCGTCCTCTCCGAATGGAGACAATGTTGCAACAGCATTTTCGGTGCGATACATAGGTAATATTTCAGATACTACTCCAGCGGGCGAATATACTACCCAGCTAACGTATACAATTACAGCAACCTACTGATTTTTCGGTATTAGGGTATGCACAGGATATCCCCACGGTTGACTTTCCGGTTATGTTATAATACCAAGCATAAATTGTCGGGTTGTTTATTAAATATAATGGCTGCATATGATATATAAAAAGTTTTTACCGCTAGTAACTGTGCTCTCGCTCGTTTTAGGCATGATTGCTCCTGTTTTCCCTCAGCGAGCAATGGCTGCATCTCTCACTGCGCTTTCTGACACACAGTCAACAATCAAAGCGGCAACAGCTTCAAACCACGATATTTCTTTCACGACACCAACTGGTATTACATCCGGTCAAACTGTTGTACTTACTTGGAACAACAGCACTTCAGTCAATGCTTCACTCGATTTTACTGATATCGACGTTTTGGATGATGGTGTTAACGTTACTCTAGCTGCTTCGCCATCAGGTGCGACGTGGGGTGCAGTTCGAACTTCTGGTACAGTTATCACTCTTACTAACGGTAACGTTGCTGTCGCAGGTGGCAGCGTCGTCCGCATCAAGATTGGTACGAATGCGACAAACCAATCTACAGGTGTACGACAGATAACAAATGGTTCTGCCGGAACAACAACACTCACAATTGCTGGCGGTACTTTTGCTGACAGTGGAACTATTTCAACACCAATCATTGCAGATGACGTAGTCAACGTTACTGCCACAGTCAACCAGACAATTAGCTTTTCTGTTTCAGATACAACAATCGGTTTTGGTACGCTTGCAACAGCAAACGCAAGGTATGCAACAGGCGATACTCTCGGTACGACATCTGATACAGCAGCGCACACTGTTGCGGTTGCAACAAACGCTGCAAATGGCTACACAGTCAATCTTCAGGGAGCAACACTAACTTCAGGAGCTAATACAATTGATGCGATAGGAGCAACAAGCGCTGCTTCATCAGCAGGAAACGAACAATTCGGTGTGTATGCGACAAAATCAGGTGGTGTTAACGGCACAATTACCACACGTTATAACGACAATGCGACACCTGGGTTTGCATACAATGCGACTGGTTCTACTGCAGACACACTTGCAACAGGATCTAGTGCAACCAACACAGAAACATACTCAATTCACTACATAGCAAACATCTCAGCTATTACCGAAGCTGGATCATATGCGACAAACATTACTTATGTCGGTACAGGTAACTTCTAGTATGAAACAATTATTCAAAAACCCAGTTGTTTGGTTTTTGGCTTTTGTTCTCTTGTTTACTCCGCTGATTAGCGCACATGCGCTGACAGTTTCTCCAGCACGACTTGAGATAGACGGTAATCCTGGATCTCAGCTCAAAATAGACATGGTTCTCATGAATGATAAAGACGAGAATCAAGTTTTTTATTCTTCGTATGCAAATTTCGAAGCTCAAGGTGAATCTGGTACGCCTAACTTTGTTGATCCAAAAGAAGGTCTAGGTACATGGATGAAAGTCCCTGAATCTGTCACTCTGTCTCCATTTGAAACAAAAACTGTTCCAGTTGTTATTAGTATTCCAAACACTGCCGATGCGGGCGGACATTTTGCCTCTGTATTTTGGAGCACTGTTCCATCTCAGGGTTCACAGCCGGGTCAGGTTGCTATTGGTGCAAAGCTTGGCGTGCTTGTTCTCCTTCGAGTTAATGGGGACATAACTGAGAATGGATCTATTGTCGATTTCACAACTAAGGATGGTATTAAAAAGTTCTCAGCATTACCAGTTACATTTACATATCGATTCAATAATGCCGGAGATGACCGCGTAAAGCCGGTCGGCACTTTAACGATTAAAAATATTTTGGGAATGAAGCGTACTGTTATTGATGGCAACCCAAGCCAAGGCAACGTACTGCCAAAAAGCACTAGAAAATTTGAGCTAGCATGGAATAAGAAAAACGCAGTAAATGAGGTTTATGTTGCTCCAGTCGGTTTTTGGGATAATGTTTCATACCAGTGGAAGCATTTCGCATTTGGCAGATATACTGCGAATCTTTCTCTTGTATACACAAGTAAGAATATCGCTGATTCTGCAACTACAACTTTCTATGTATTTCCATGGCAGCTTCTCATAGTCATAATTATCGCTGCGATTATTGCGTATCTCTTGCTTAAGAGAATTATGCGATCGTACAACAGAATGCTGATTGCTCAGGTGCGCGAGAAAATTGAAGAAGAAGTTGAAGAGAGACTAGAAGCCAAACAAGAACAAGAAGAAGAGGAAAAAGTAATTCGCAAGCCTAAATCTCACCACAGACCTAGGGTATAATGGCTGCATAATGAGCAATACGCCTGTCCATCTTGTATTTATAAAAATTGTACTTATTGCCACTCTGTTTTGTTCAGGCAGTTTCGTTCTTGCTGATGAAGTAGTCAATATATCTGCAACTGTTCCGGGAATTATTCCGGGTGGCCCAGGCGGAGGTGGTGGTGGATTCGGAGGACTCACAGCTCCGACTGCTGTTTCTTTTTCTGGTCGCGCATATCCGCTTTCGCGCGTCACTATTTTGCGCGATAACGTTATTGCAATTACAACAATTGCTGGACCAGATGCACGCTTTAATGTAACGCTTGACGCGCTCAGTCAGGGAAACTACTCGTTCTCAGTTTATTCTGAAGACGCTGGCGGAAGAAAATCAGATTTATTTTCATTCCCGCTATATATCACAGAAGGCGCAACAACGACTATTTCAGGAATATTTATTTCTCCAACAGTCGATGTTGATAAAATGACGGTTAAGCAAGGGGATAACATTACTATTTTTGGATCGAGCGCCCCAAATGCTTCAATTACTATCTCAGTCCATTCGCCAGTTGAGCATTTTGTTCAAGCTAGCACAGACCAGACAGGAGCTTATGTATATACATTCGACACTTCAATTCTTGAGCTAGGAAGCCATCTTGCAAAGTCTAAAGCAGTGCTGGGTAGTGCTGCGACTGAGTTCGGCAAGGCAATTTCATTTTCCGTCGGTGATAAAACAATACCAAAAGATAAAGGCTGCAATGCCAAGGGGGACCTAGACGCCAATTGCCGCGTAAACCTGATAGATTTTTCAATAATGGCATATTGGTATAAGCGACCTAATCCGCCGGCAAACGTAGACCTCAACGGAGACAATACAATTACTATTGTTGACTTCTCGATTTTGGCATATGGCTGGACAGGTTAATCGAAAAAACAGAAAAATGAAACCATTCTATATTACAATCGCATTTATATTTTCATTCTTGTTTGCACAAGCTGTTTCTGCTCAGTCGATCAGTACGCCGATTGCTGCCGCGACTTACCATAAAGAATCAACTTTCACAGTTCCTGTTTTATTGGCAAGTCCTGATCAGGCAATAAATGCATTTGAAGTAACGGTTACATATCCTGACAATCTCGTTTTTGTCGGTAGCGATGAAGGCGGATCGATTATTAGTTTTTGGATTGATAAACCTTCTAGTGAAAACGCCAGCTCAAAAAACACTCCAAACTCTATCGTATTTTCGGGAGCAATGCCTTCAGGTTTTACTGAGGTCTACAACCCACTCAACAAGAAAAAAAGCCCTGGCCTACTGACGAAGCTTATATTTAAGGCAAAGCAAGAGGGAAGTGGAACGATTGCTGCAACTTCGGCCTTGTATGCCAACGATGGGTTTGGTACAGCTGTTCCAGCAACAGGATTTAGCGTTTCCATTGCCGTAGATGAAACCACAGAAGCAACTGACTATGTATGGTCGGATGTCGTTCCTCCTGAACTTTTTGTGCCGTCAGTCTCAAAAGATGATTCAATCTATGGCGGCAAGTATGCGCTTTATTTCAATGCAATCGATAAGGATTCAGGCATAGCAGGCTATGAAGTTCGCGAAGGAGAAAGAAAATGGAAAGCAGCAACAAGTCCGTACTTGCTGCAAGATCAGCAACTGCATTCGGCAATCACAGTTCGTGCTACAGACAAAGCTGGCAATGCAATCATTGCAACTCTTGAAGCCCCAGCCGGCGCCGCAAATCATTTCGCACAGTCACTCATGGTGTACTTGCTCATCTTTATTCTTCTTTCCCTTGTTTTTGTGTTTCGAAAAAGAATTTTCAAGGTACAATAATCCTATGCGTTCTCTTGCTAAAGCAATTTTTGTTGCAGCTTCTATATTCGGATTTGCTCATGCGTCATTCGCTGCGAACTATGTCATTTCGCCTTCATCAAAAGCCATTGAAGTTGGTGATGCAGTAACGGTAACTGTGTACGCAAGCAGTATTGCTCAGGCAATCAATGTCGTATCTGGATCAGTGACCTTTGATCCAGCGCTCCTTCGGGTTAAAAGCGTTAGTACGTCTGGATCTGTCGTGAAATTTTGGATTACCGAGCCATCCACTCCGAAAAGCTCTGCCTCTTCGTTCAAATTCGAAGGCGTCATTCTCAATCCGGGGTACACAGGAGCATCCGGCAAGGTTTTTTCTATAACATTTACTGCACAGAATGAAGGCACTGCAACGATCGGCATATCGAGTGCTGCAATCTTGGCAAACGATGGCGCTGGAACAAATGTCACAAATGCCACTGCTCCACTGTCGCTTTCTATCTCTAAACCAAGTCGTCCATCCGAAGTAATCCCAGTTCCTTCGGCTCCCGACACGTCGCCAGTTCCGCCCGCGACAAGTACAGATAGTGCACAACCTTCTGCAAGTCCAATTCTTAAAATTACCGAAATACCCGAAAAGGTTCGACTAGGGGAATCGTTTAGACTTGCCGGTTTAAGTTCACAAGGCGATGTTAGCGTCTTTGCGGTCAAAACAGGCCATATCGGAGCGCTCGACCGAACAGTGCTCTATACGAATCTTACGGAAGGAGGCTACTATCTCAAGGAGGACGCAAAAGTTACCGATAGGCGTTTTGAAGCCGAGTTCAAAAACCTCGAAGCTGGCCGATACGCTTTCTATGCGAGAGATGCCGAAGGCAATGTGACGAGCATAGTCTTTGTTGAAGTTGTCGCTTCGTTTAGGGAAGTGGCTAGGGACTTTGCCCTGACTTGGTGGTGGATTCCAATGCTTGCCCTCCTCATCATGGCGCTCATATACCTCTTTTGGCACCTAGCTCAAGTCCGAGCACTTCACCACCAGAGGCTCCTTTCCGATTCTTTATCCAAAAAGTACGACGTCTACGACCGGATGATCCAAAAGCTCGATCTCGGTATCACTTTGACAGCAGAAGAGCATGCTTTGCTCGAAAAACTACGCGGAAATTACAAAAAATAGTCAAGGCTTGACCAATAGAAAACCCTTATTTTATAAGGGTTTTCTGCGTTTGACACTAGCAAAAAACATGGCATAACTATTGACTTTAGTCTCATATAATGCTATTATGTCGATGTACCTTTGTATTCAGGCGAATCGCCTTGATATATAAGGGTTTTTTCTTTCTCTGACGAGTTTTGCGGAGCACAACCGCTTATATGACCAAGAATTTTACGAAGTACATTCATTCGTTTATCGCCATACCAATTCTGGCTTTCTCCCTCCCTTCGGCTTCACTGCCAAGCGGGATAACGTTGAATCTTACTTCCCAATTTAATACGAGTACGGCAGTTGTGGAGGACAACACTCCAGATCTGACCGAGTACCGAGCTGAGCTTATTGACTCTTACTATGCAGAAAAAAAGCTCCCTATGGCTGGCTACGGCAAGCTTATGGTGGAGGCTGCTGACAAGTATGATCTCGACTGGCGCCTTCTTCCGGCTCTCGCTATCCGCGAGTCTACTGGCGGAAAGCAAGCTTGTGGAGGAAAGCTCTCTGCTGAGTGGAACCCTTGGGGTTGGAACTCATGTAAAGGCAATGGATTCGTATCGATGGAGGAATCTATTGATACTATTGCCAAGCACTTGAGCGGAAACCACGAGCGTACTGCACGCTACTACAAGAAGAAGCAGGGCGATTTGAAGGGTCTCCTTCAGGTCTATAACCCGCCTTCAGTAGTGCCGACATACGCCCAAGAAGTCATGAAAATCATGTCGAAGATCTCTTCGACTGAAGATGTGACTGTGGCAGCTACTGCTGCACATATGCTTGCAAACGAAACTGCAAAAGTTGAAGTCGCTCTCGTTAAATAATATTAAAAGAAAAATGCCCCACATAACAAGTGGGGCATTTTCGTAGTTGCATTTGGCAACTACAGAGCTAAAGATAATTGGGAGATTGTCCTGCTTGCTGCAGACATTTTTGCAAGCCTTTTTTGATTGTTTGCTTGCTTTTGCAGCTTTTTGTCGACCTCAACATAGTTAATGAGCGACTTCACTAGATATTTGAACCAAGCAAAATTGAAGTTGTTTTGAAGCGCTTGAACGCTGTAAAATACTTGATGTATTGCTGATTCAAATGCAGTGTAGTGGTCAGTTGTTTTGGCCACTTCAATTTTGTAAATCTCCTCAATCCGAGAGAGGTGTTTCCGGACCTCACTCTTATCCTTTACATGTTTATTTTTTGCCATGATAAAGAAGTTTTGTTCGTTTTTATTCTACGCCGATACTAGAAAATGGCAAGGGAAGATGCGATTTTGCAATTAAGCTAAATCTCCTTCAGTTTTTCGATAACAATACTTTTCTCGCCATTTCGCACAGTGACCTTGCCTTCAAAGGCAATTGTTTTGTCTTGGATGATGATTGCGCTTAGTTCAGTAAAGGTTTTCGGGAAGACGACAGCTTCAATTGCGCCTGAGAAGTCGGCGATACGGATGAAAGCCATTCGGTCGTTTTTCTTGGTAAAAACTGGACGAACTGTTTCGATGATGCCGGCCAAAACGACAGACATGCCATTGCCGACACCCTCGTGGACTTTTTTGATGTTAAGCGCGCGGCCGAGGAGCTTATCCTTGATCTTATCGAGCGGATGGCCAGAAACGTAGAGGCCGAGCAATTCCTTTTCCCAAACGAGAATTTCAGAAATGTTAATCGGCGGCATAGCTTGGAGATTGAAAGTCGGACCAGCATCAGGCAAATCGCCGAAGAGGGAAATCATGCCGGCATTTTTCTTGCCTTCGCGATTGTATTCGAGCATGTTTTCGATATTGCCGAAAAGCGTTGCGCGCTCGCCGAATGCATCCATTGCTCCAGTCTTGATGAGCGCTTCGAGCGATTTCTTATTTAAATTTTTGTGGTGGACGCGATCGAGGAAGTCGCCGATTGAGAGAAATGGTCCGCGATCTTTTCTTTCTTCGATGATTGCATCTGAAATATCGGTGCCGAGGTTTTTGATTGTGTAGAGACCAAAGCGAATGATGCCGCCTGTGCCGTTGTTGTCGCCAGAGTTGATGACTGTAAAGCCGCCGAAGCATTCGTTGACGTCTGGCGGGAGAACAGTAATGTTCATGTTTTTACATTCAGCAATAATGTCGGCAACTTTTTCGACGTCGCCTGATTCAGCAGTCATAATCGCTGTCATGTACTCAACAGGGTAGTTGGCTTTCATGTATGCAGTTTGATACGAAACGCGGCCGTAACTTGCAGCGTGCGCTTTGTTGAAACCGTATGCGGCAAATGGTTCGATCAAGAGCCAAAGTTCATTGGCTTTTTCTTTTGAAAGGCCGTTTGCGACGAAGCCTTTGAGAAGCTTATCTTTCTGGGCTTCCATTTCTGCTGGAATTTTTTTACCCATGGCTTTACGCAGTTTGTCGGCTTCAATCCATGTGTATCCAGCGAGCTTAATCGCAAGCATCATGACATCGTCCTGATACGTAATGACGCCAAAAGACGTATCGAGAATTTCTTTCATGCGCGGATCTAGGTAGCGAACGAGCGATGGATTGTGTTTTCGCTTAATGTATTCGGGAATAGCTTCCATCGGACCCGGACGATAGAGCGCAACCATGGCGTTGATGTCGTGAATAGTCGAAGGCTTGAGTTCTTTGAGGTAGCGCGTCATACCAGAACCGTTGAGCTGGAAGAGTCCTTCAGTTTGTCCGCGAGCAAGGAGGGCAAATGTTCTTGGGTCGTTGAGCGGAATGTTTTCGAGGTCGATGATGACGCCATGGCGCTGCTCAACGAGCTGAACCGCCTCCGCGAGAATCGACAAGTTTCGGATACCGAGGAAGTCGAACTTTGTCAGGCCGACGCCGTCTTCGCCGACAGTGTACATGTCGTACTGCGTGATGAGTTTACCGCCTTTCGGGTCGAACTGTAGAGGAACGTATTCAACAAGCGGGCGAGGCGAAATGACGACGCCAGCCGCATGCACGGAGATGTGCCTGACGCCGCCTTCGATTTTTTTGGCGAGATCGATAATGCGTCTTGTATCTCCTTCGGTGTCATATGCTTTTTTGAGTTCTGGTTCGAGCTCCATCGCATGGTCGATTGTCATCGGCATGCCTTGCGAGCCCATTGGAATCATTTTGGAAAGGCGATCGCCCATATCATACGGATAGCCGAGCGCGCGCGCGACGTCGCGGACGGCGCCGCGCGCCATCATCGTACCGAACGTTCCGATCTGTGCGACTTTGTCGGCGCCGTACTTTCTTTTGGCATATTCAATAACCTCGTCGCGTCGGTCGTCGGCAAAGTCCATATCGATATCGGGAGCAGATGGACGATCAGGATTGAGGAAACGTTCGAACGGTAATTTGTATTCGAGCGGATTGACTGATGTAATACCAAGTACATATGTCGTCATCGATCCAGCGACCGATCCTCGAATGTTCGTCAGGATTTTATTTTCATGAGCGTAGCGAATGAGATCTTCCACGACGAGAAAGTAGGCTGCATAGCCTTTCATTGCAATGACAGAAAGTTCGTAGTCGAGGCGCTCAATGGATTTGGCATCGCCGGCAATGCCGCGCCGTTCGAGGCCGGCGTAGGCAAGTTCTTTGAGTGCAGCGTCTGTCGTCACGCCTTCAGGCAATGCGAATTCAGGAAAGACGAATTTGCCGAGAACGAGATCGAGTTCGCACATTTCGGCGACCATTGAAGTGTTTTCGACTGCGCCCGGAATGCCTTCAAAAAGTTTTATTGCTTCTTCTGTATTGATGAGGTGGTAGTCGCCATCTTTCATCGACATACCTTTGCTGCCATCTTTGCCATCGGCTCCAGTGTTGATGCGAAGGAGAGCTTCATGCGCGTCTTGGTCATCATGCATCAAGTAGTGTGAGTCGTGCGTGCCGACGATCGGAATGCCGAATTCTTCATGCAGTTTGATGATGCCGTTTTTCCAATTTTCCCAACCGGGCACTTCTTGGTGCGCCATGATTTCGAGGAAATAATTGTCTTTGCCAAAGATTTCTTGGTATTCGATGACGAGCTCGCGTGCGCGGTCCATATTGTTCTCGCGCAGTGCCATTCCCATTTCCGAAGCTGGGCAACCAGACAAGCAAATGATGCCTTCACTGTACGCGCGGAGAATTTCTTTGTCCATGCGCGGCTTGTAGTAGAAGCCTTCGAGGTGAGCCATTGTTGTCAGACGCATGAGGTTTCTGTAGCCAGTTTCGTTTTTGGCAAAAAGCGTTATGTGATTGCGCCGGCTATCGAGTCCAGTTTCTTTGTCTTTTCTTCCGCGTGCAGCGAGGTAGCCTTCAACGCCGAGAATTGGCTTGAGTCCAGCTTTTTTTGCTTCCATATAAAAATCGATTGCGCCGTACATTGCGCCGTGGTCAGTAAGCGCAAGCGCCGGCATGCCGTATTTGACTGCAGTTTTGACGAGGTCAGTAACTTTTGAAAGTCCATCGAGCAGGGAATAGTGCGAGTGCGTATGAAGATGCACGAACTTCATTTCATTAGCGCCGGATTTTTTTGTGATATCTTGCGCAGCTTTTTCTTTTGTGTCGGCAGTAGCCATGAGTGACCTATTATACCAGCGCGCCTAGCGCTTTGACAAAAAGACCTTTTGCTTTATAATTAAGACAATTAACAAAATAGTTTCATAATTAAATAGCAGGACGATGGCAGATAGAAAATCCAAGCACAACCCACATGGACAGTCGCCAAATGAAAGCATTCAATCTAAGCAGTACAACGTCAGAGGACGTGATACGCTAACAAATCCAAGTCTTACCGACATGGACGAACTAGAAGGCAGCGAAATCTTCCAATTGCAGAAAATCAAAGTAAGTGACTTTGAGTCTTTCAAGAAAGAGAAAGAAACGATCATCAGGAAAAAAATTCTGAATGAAGAAGATTACGAAAAAATTACAAACCGCTACAAAAAGCGGAAGAGAGATCAAAATGGAGAACAAGTTGGTGTTCGCAGTATGAGCGATGATTCCTACGCAGTTCGTCATTATTGCTGACATTGTTCAGCAAAAGACAACATAACCCGTGTTCCGTTTTGTAGAAGCCCGCATGATCGCATTGATCTGCGGGCTTTTTTATTCGCAAAAGCTAGGTTTTTGCTATGATAAGCCCATGATTATCGGCATCGATGAAGTCGGGCGCGGTCCCATTGCTGGGCCAGTTTGCGTTGCGGCTTTTCTTGTCTATCAGCCAGCGCGCTTTGCCCGTGCCGTCGAAAAGGCTAAGCGCGAAGGTAAATTGCCGATTAGGGATTCAAAAAAATTGACCAAAGAGCAGCGCGAAACTTGGAACTCTATTGTCCAAGCATGGAAAGCAGAAGGGAAATGCGATTTTGCTATTGCTATGATTCCTGCTGCAACAATCGATCGTATCGGCATTGCGCCTTCGATTCGCCGCGCGCTTTCGGCTTCGCTCAATAAAGTGTATGGGAAAAATATTGATGCAAATAAAAATTGCCTTATTCTGCTCGATGGAGGATTGCGCGCTCCAGCGGAATTCAAAAAACAGAAAACAATTATCAAGGGCGACGAAAAGGAGCTGGCTATATCATTTGCTTCTATTGTTGCCAAAGTCCATCGTGACAGGTACATGGCGAAAACTGCCAAAAAACATGCTGCGTACGGATTTGATTCTCATGTAGGTTATGGGACAAAAGCTCATTATGCTGCAATCAAAAAGCACGGACTCACGCCGCTGCACCGCCGTTCGTTCATTCATTTGACTTAATGGGATATTGTGTGTTACAATATTCCTCCACAACTCAGTGGAAAGTTCATTAAAAAACCAAAAAACAATTAAAGAAAGTATGGCTAACGATCAAAGATTTAATGAAGTAACAGATGTTATGGAAGCATCTGCAAAATCTGGCGACACAAAACCAGAAGTAAAAAAAGCAGTACGACCAGTACCGGATTACATTTCAGCATTCGTCGGAAGGCAAAAGGGAATTCCGTTTCCAATTGACACCAATTACGATGTCGAGAAAGCAGCAAGCTTAATCGGCCACTTTAACTGGCAGTCAAATCATCCGCCAACACCTAAAATGCTGATTGATCAGCATCTTAGCAGCGCACTGCATCGGTTCATGTTGCATCAGAGATCCCAAAAAGATCAGACATGCAATATCTATCCGATTGCTACTCCCTTCGGAGATCACAGTGCTTTTGAGCGGATATTGGATATCGAAATTGCTCAGCCAACCAGAAATGCTTGGTTTGTGCCACTCAGTACAGTTGCATTTCTCGATGTGCTAAGACGAGGCTTGCTCAAAGAAGTTGCTTCGCGGCGTAGTTCTGTATTGTGTTCGCACGATGCCCTGAACCTCAATTCTGAGCTTACTAAAAAGTCGAATCTTTTCTATGAAAAGTCGATTTTTGGGCAAAGGCCAAAGATTCACGCCATGTTGCCGCCAACTGTTTACTTGCCAAAATTTGTGAAGGCAAAAAAATCAAACATTTTGGTTGTTTCGCCATTTTAAGCAAAAGTGCTGCCAATCCGTTTTTGGAAGCAAAAAAGTCAAAAAAGCCCTTGTTTTACAAGGGTTTTTTCTATGCCCGTTCTTGACGGCGGGGAAGTCGGCCAAAAGCCATATGCTATTGACTATATTCTATATTTTGGTATAATATAGCCAAATCAAACAAGTCACTAACTATTTAAAAAATTCATAAGAAATGAAGAAAATAAAGCATATTTTGCTGATATTGAGCGGAGCGCTCATATTTGTAGCCTGCGGGACGAAACCTCCTAGCGGTGCACCTGTTGCAGCCGGTTCCAGTGGCGGCGGAAAGAAAACTGGTCTTGTCGACTTTACGAGAGCGTATGTCGATGATCCGAAGTATCCTTGGAATTTACAAGCTCGACGTGGATTTCAGTACTTTCTGAAAGGGAACATTATTCTGTATTACAGAGATACTGTTCCAGAACAGTTTATCGATGAAGAAGGTTCTCCAACCATTAACGAAACTATTCAGCCACTAGAATTCAAAGTCAAAGATGGAACTGAGCTTACGCTTGATACTATCGTTGGCGACACATGGTGGTTTAAAGTTGATGAAGGTGGAACGTGGAGATGGATATCATTTACGGAATTTACCGATGGATGGTATCACTTCTATTCCAATGCAATGACTGTAAATCTAGACGGTGCTCCATACATGTGGATGCCGGCTAGCCAAGGCGCGAGAATTCAATTCAAGCCTAAGAAAAATGTTGACCGCAAAAAGCTCATCAAGTATGAAGCTCAAGGCAGTAAAGTGGTCGGCAGAATGGGTGATGGCAGTGCTTCTGGTGGCGGTAATGGCGGAGGAAAAACTGCTCCCAACTCAGTTGGCGCAGATCCTTTTGGCAGATCTCAAAATCAGGTTCAGCCTCCGAATTTGCCTATGCCTCCAGCTCAGACGCAGCCACAGCAAACGCAGCCTCAGCAGACTCAGCCTCAACTGACGCAGCCGATTCCTGGCGACGGCGTAAGACAGCCTTTATTTCCGTTTTAAGTCGTAGTATTGAAGAAGATCTATTGCATAAAAGCCCTCATCTCGGGGGCTTTTGTTTTGCTTGACTTTATTCAGAATAGAGTTTATAATGCTTCTAACTCGTAAATACATAAAAGATTTTTTGTGTGGTTTTTTGATAAGCGCAAAGAGACGAAAAACGATTTAACATGGAAACCTGGTGCAGCAATTGTCACAATATGCGCCGAATGCCTCAATATGCAAATGACATAGTAAATAAATTACAGCCATAGTTTATAATACGTGTAGCATACTTGATAGACAGGAAGCCTTATGTGGGTTACTAACCAGTTGTTAAAATCTTTCGCTCTCCCGAGCTGCCCTTCTTGTACTTGTACAGGAGGGGTTTTTTATTGGCCGATATTTGCCACGCTATTGGTTTGTCTGCAAGTTAGCTGCGTCTCGTTCGACTTTGTCGGCCTTGCGCAGCTTTTTGATGGCAGCAGGTGGAGCAATCTGCATGTGCGCTGAATCGTCGAGGTCAGCGCCAAGATCGTACAATTCTTCTTCATCAAAAAGCCAAGCATTGGCGTATGGCAAAAGCGAAAAAGGTTTTTTTGAATATGCTCGCAAAGTCTTTACTCCCGAATTAAGGAAATATTCATGAAAATATGATAATGCGATTTCACGCATGTTTTTGTAGATTGGATCGCGGTAGCGCAGCACAGAGTGGTTTGTCGCTGAGATCGCGCCCCATAATCCGTCTCGCTCAAACACGGCAACAACATGATCGACATCGTGCTTGTGGGTCTTGAGGTCGAGCAATAGCGGCGGCTGTCCATGATACCAAAGCACAGCCGCCGCAAAGAGCGCGCCTTCGAAGCAGTGAACTTGCTTGGCGGAGATGGAACGCCGAACAGAGCGGACTGTATCGCTGTTATTTGTTGGAAGTGCTGCAATGTAGTCTTGGATTTTTTCCGGCGTATTGAGTTTGGCAAATAGTTTTTTCTCGGCTGGCGTCAGGAGCTCTTTCGGAAAGGTTTTCATGAATGAATTATATGGTATTCTATACCGTATGCAAAAATTTACAGTAAAGCGGGGAGTCAATGGCCTCGGACTTTTTACAAATGTTGCCATGAAAAAAGGCGACAAGATCATTGAATATATTGGCGAAAAAATTACTCCTGAAGAAGCCGATCGCCGCGGCGGAAAATATTTGTTCGAAGTCGACAAGAAGCTGACACTTGACGGTAAGGCTCGCTCGAACATTGCGCGCTACATCAACCATTCGTGCGTGCCAAATGCCGAGGCAGAAGTCGATGGCAAGCAAGTTTTCATTTACGCCAAGAAAAAAATAGAACCTGGCGAAGAATTGCTCTACAACTACGGCAAAGAATATTTCAACGAATACATCAAGCCGAAAGGCTGCGGTTGCCTCAAGTGCACGGGCCAGCTCGATAAGATGAAAAAGGTTGCCAAAAAACCATCAGCGAATAAAAAACCCGCTGCAAAAAAGAAGTAAAAACCTCCGAAAAAACACTGCAATTGCAGTGTTTTTTTGCCTATTGAATAATATGGATAGTGTGATATAATGCGGAGGAATATTCATCTCCAATCACATAATAATCAATACAATATGGCTACTAACACAGAAGGAAAGAACACCCAGCACGAACGACAATGGCGCAACCACTACGACTATCTTGGGTCAGAAATTTTAGAGAACAACGATTTCTTTAATTATCGGCATTCAATTGAGAAAGCAGAGGAGTATGCAAAAATTGTTAACCATCGCGCAGTAGGCAGCATACTTGCTGATACGCTAAAAATTATTCACTACAATTTGCTTGTAGATGAAAATGTTTCTTCAGAGCAACGAAGACACAAGTTTGATCTTGCTAAAAAACACGGCATCAAAGATTTTCCGCTTACAGCAGACGAGAAAATATGCCCGGTCATGCTCAAGAAACTTCACATCTGCTCAATTGATGTGATTAACCAATCAAAGCTTAAAAAACGCGAAGCAAAAAAGATTAAGGATTATGTAAATGCATTTTTTGTAGTTGCAGTAAAAAGAGCAAAAGTTGTTACACCAGAAAATGTCCCTGAGATATTGAAATGAAGTAGAAGTCCAAAATCCCGCAATCACACGTTTGCGGGATTTTTTTGTTGCATTTTTAAGCCATGCCTAGAAAGTGCTACACTGTATATATGGATAAAAACGACACATCATGGGAATCATCGCGCAGCATTCAGGCTTTTGCGAAGCTCGAAAAGAATATTGAAACTGATGTTGTCATCGTCGGTGGCGGCATGGCGGGCCTTTTGACTGCCTACGTTCTCGCAAAGGCTGGCAAGAAGGTTGCTGTGCTCGAAAAGGAACGTCTGGCTTCCGGAGTTACTCTCAGGACAACTGCATTTTTGACGCAGATTATCGATACTGATGCTGAAGATGTTTGCCGCATGCTCGGCGTCAAAAAAGCCAAGACAATGTATGCGTCTCACATGTCAGGTTCGGCTTTGATTGAGCGCATTGCTCGCGAAGAAAAAATTGATTGCGATTTTAAACGCGTCAGCAATTACATTATTGCCAAAACAAAAGACGAAGCTGAAGGACTCGAAGACGAAGTCGGTGTGCTCAAGGCACTCGGCTTGTCTGTGGTTTTTGAGCGCAACAAGTCCGGCAATATTAAAAACACTGCTGTGCTCGAAGTGAAGGATCAGGCAAAATTCAATCCGCTTTTGTTTCTCTCTGGGCTTGTTCCTATTCTCGTTTCGCTCGGTGTTTCTATTTACGAGAATACAGAAGTTGAATCACTCAATGCAGAAGATCTGGCTGCTGGGGGCGGTGGTAGTACTAGCGGTCTCGTAATTGCAAAAGCAGGCGAGCATGGCGTTCGCGCGAAGTGGAGCGTTACTGCTACCTACCAGCCATTCAACAATCCTGCGGGCGTCTTCCTCAAGAAAGGCATGTACATTTCATACGTCTATGAAATAGAAGTGCCAAAAGGAAATTATGCTGAAGGCACGTACGAAGACATGAAAAATCCGTACCATTATTTCCGCGTCGACTCAGCTAGCGACAATCAGCATGACAGAATTATTGTCGGCGGCGAAGATCATCGAAAGGAAATTCCGATGGATAAAGAAAAAAACTGGCAAGCGCTCAGTGATTACTGTGATAAGACGTTTGGCAAAGATACATACAAAATTATTCGCCGTTGGGATGGGCCTATGCTTGAGCCTTCAGACGGCTTTGCACTCATTGGAATACTTAAGAAAAATCAAATTATCGCTACTGCGTTTTCTGGCAACGGCATGACGTACTCGGGTATCTCTGCAATCATGATCAAAGACATTATCGAAAAGGGGAAGTCAGATTGGGATATGCTCTACAATCCAAAGCGCTATCCGACATTTACGATGCTCCGCATCAAGATCAGAGATTACACAGGCGAGTTTCTCCGCGGTGCGCTTCGCAATATGATCAAGTACAGCAAAATCGCTAAAGAAATTGTGAAAGAAAAAAATCGCAAGCGGAAAGAGAAAAAGCAGACGAAACAGTAATTATCTGACCAAATAATTATTTGGTATAATTGCTCTATAACAGCTAATAATAATTTTATGAATAAAACAACAACTGCAGTCATTGTTCTCATTATCCTCGGACTCATCGTTTGGTTTGTCGCAGCAAAAGACAAGGACGCCATGGAAGATATGTCGGGCCAAGATCAGACATCGCTTTCAGGATCAGATGATTCGGCGAACATGGATACAGATTTCGGCAGCACTGACGACACAAGTACAACAAATAATCCGCAAACAGGAGTGGACGTTTCAGCTGGTGGCGTAACGGTAACAACACCAAAGACACAGAACTTCACAATCGTCGCAGACAATTACTCTTTCTCTCCGCAGACAATTTCAGTCAACAAGGGAGACACAGTCCGCATTACTCTCAAAAATACAAATGGCACGCACGACCTCAAGGTTGATGGCTATGACGTCAAAACTAAATTGCTCCAGTCTGGTGGCGAAGATACAATTGAATTCGTTGCTAATAAGTCTGGTTCGTTCGAATACTACTGCACATACGGCAATCACAGAGCGATGGGCATGAAGGGGGCGATCACGGTTAAGTAAAAGAAATAATAAAAACCGCACAAATAGTATTTTCTCGGGGTCGGAAATTTTCTGGTGAAAATTTCCTTCGCTTCGCGCCAGTCGCGCTGCAGAAACCCCTCGGAAACACTATTTGTGCGGTTTTTATATTTTATTCTTTAAGTAACCATATCGCTTAGAGTAGGTGAAGGTAAAGGCGGCGCCGAGGAAGAAGACCTGCGCCGAGAAGTAAACCCACAGCATGATACTGATGAGCGATCCAGCAGCGCCAAACGATGAATCGTCGACGAAGTGGCCAAAGTAGTAGCCAATCAAAAGTTCTCCAATGAGGAAAACAACTGCAGTTACTGAAGCGCCAAAGGCGATTTCATTCAATGGCAATTTTGTCTTCGGCAGGAATCGGTAAATGGAGCCAAAGAAAAGCGCGACAAAAATAAATGAAACAATCGGCTCAATGGCTTGAATGAGTCCATAAGCATCAGGGAAAATGATCCGAAGGTTATCACTCAAGAACTGCATGCTGATGCTAGAAAAAATGGAAGCCGCAAAAAGTGTCGTCAAAATAACGATGAGGATGAGACTTGGAATGTGATTTTTGAGGAATTGGAAAAGCTGCTTGATGCCCTTGATCCTGCGGATTTTTTTCTCAGGTTCAATTGACCACATTTTATTCATCGAATATGAAAGTTCCTTGAAGACGCCGGTTGCGCCAAATACTAAAACGAAAAAGCCAACCAATCCTGTAACAATGCTCGGTCCATGGCTGTTTGCGTTTTTGACAATAATGTCGCTGACATAGCCGGTTACATCGCTGCCGACCATGGCTGAAATCTGGTAGAGCAGTTTGCTCTCGACAACATCGGCGTTGACGAATATACCGACAAGAGAAATAAGGATAATGAAAAGTGGCGCCATCGAGAAAATAGCATAGTAAGAAAGGGAAGCGCCCATGCGCGACGGGTTTTGGGCGCTCCAGTGCGCAAATGTTTCCTTGAGCGTTGTCTTAATGTGCTTCACGAAAGCATTATACTACCGAGTTTGGATTTGTAGTATACTGTTTCCGTTATGAAAAGATTCAATTTAGGTTTTGGCTTTTGGTTCGGGCTTGTGGTCATCGTCGTTTTTGGCGGCGTCCTCTGGTTCATGTTCCAACAGGAAGCTTCCAAGAGATCATTTCTCGAAACAGCTCCAACTCATGAAATAGCGCAAACATGTACGACTGATATGGCGACAACATTCCATATCCATCCGCATGTGACAATAATGGTAGACGGCAAAGAAGAAGCATTGCCAGCAAACATCGGCATCACGGACGGCTGCATGAATCCGCTTCACACTCACGAAACGGACGGCATTCTCCACGTCGAGTCTCCAGTCAAGCGTGACTTTACGCTCGGCGACTTCTTTACAGTCTGGAAGCAGCCTTTTTCAAAGACACAGTTTATGGACAAGACAGTTTCAGGTACAGGGTCATTCAAGATGACAATCGACGGCAAGGAAGTCGATACATTTGAGAATACTGTCCTCTTGGATAATCAGCAGATCGTTTTGATTTATAACTCTAAATAAAAAATACTATGGAAGGTGATCCAAATAAAAAGATGAACATCGTAGCGTTTGCCGATTATGGCAATGAATTTGTCGGAGCAGCAATGATGCTCAAGAGTGGAGTGCCATTTTCTGATGTGCTTGAAATATTCAAAAAGCATCCAGCAAAAACTGTTGAAGAGTATCTTGATTTACAGGTCGAAAATGATACGGATGACTATAGGATACTTTTGCACGAGCATGCTGCAAATCCCAATGAAATGAAGCGCCTGAGCGATATCGCTAAAGCAATGAATAGTCTTGAAGCGCACGAAGAAGCAAGGTTTAAGGATCTTGTCGACGAGGCTTGGGGAATATTGCAGAATGGCAGAACGTACTTCGATTAGTTTTGTTCATATAAAAAAAATGTACAAAATAAAAAATCCCCTTTCGGGGATTTTTTATTACTCTAGATAGGATTAGAGATTTGTATTGCGAACGACTGTTGCGTCGATCGTATTGTCTGCATTGACTACGCCGTAGACACGAACTGTGTTGTCGACAACAAAGTTTGTGAGTGAAGCCGAGAGCCAATTGTTCTTGAGGATAGATGTTGAAGCGCTAACGCGAACTGTGTAGTTCGTGTCGCCAGACTTGATGACGAAAGATGTTGGGGCTGTTGTTCCTGCAATAGAAACGAGCTTACCTTCTTTTGTCATTGCCTGCGGCTGGACAACAGTTGTCTTGACGGATACCTTCGACGCTTCGAGTGTGTGAGTAAGATTGTTGTAGAGTCCAGTTACTGCGACTTTGCCGTTTACTGCAATGTCAGCAAATGCGCCAGTTGAGCCATTTTTCATGTACTGAGTTCCAGCTACAGTTGAAACTGTGATATTGCCGTCTTTCTTTGTTGCGAGAACAAAGCTCGTTCCGGAAATGCTAGAAACTGTTCCTTCGAATGTTGCGTTCTTTTTCTGAACTGACCAATCTTTGATTGTTTTAGCGAGAACAGTCATTGGGCTTGCTGTGCCCGTGACGAGAGTTCCTTGGAAGCTAATAAAGTCGCCAACTGCTATTTCAGCCATTGCTGAGCTGCCGCCATATCTGCGGAGGAGCTTCGTGCTGCTGTCTGTCGTTACTGTCCAATTCATTGCAACAGAACCCCATGTCGTTGTCGCTGTGATCGTGCTGCCAGAAACGCTTGCGACTTTTGCGCCGCGAACGAGGACTTTGCCGCTGTCAGTAATGTGAACTTCGAGCGATGATCCGACAAGGCGAGCTTCGCGTTCGTTGCGGTTGCTGTCATCATTGCGGTCATTGTCAGCGCGCGCTACTGATGCGCCGCCGATTGCAAGCGCGATAGCCAGAATGCCGATAAACAGTTTTTTGTGTGTCATATTCAATAATATAGATACTAAAATAATAAATACAGACGACCTGTACAGTATAGATGACGTATGAACCGCGTGCGGGTGACAAAGTGTCAAACTTTTTTTGGAAAAAAAAGAGATGTGATCCGAAACAGGCCTGAGCGCATATGGTCAATAACAGGAGCTAATTGACAGTCCGTAAAGCCACTTGACTGAATTTGAGTAATCGCAAAAACAGCTGGTATGCTTAGTGTAGGTCGATACGATTACACCTAGTAAGTAACATCTATATGACCACAAACCAAAACAATCGCGGCAACAATACTGCCGGAGGAAACCAAAACAATCGCAATGATCAGAGTCGTACAGACAATGCCAACCGCACAGAAAAGAATGAAAACGACACTGAAGAAACTTCTAATTCATAATAAAGAGTATAGATAAAAAGCCTTGCATTCATTTGAACGTAAGGCTTTTTATGTGGCCTGTCTGTGCCTAGACGACTCAAGCAATGTGTGTTAGATTTGACGAAACAAACAGCAATTCAAAAACTTAAAAAACACTGCCATGAAGACACTTACGCATAACCAAATTCTCGTGGCAATATACTCTTTATTTGCCATACTCATTGCCTGTTACCTGATTTGCGGCTACATAGGAAAGCGAGTGCGCATCAGCAAAGAACTCTACCGACCTCACGTATTTATGGCGTTACTAACGGTATTTACAGCCGGCGTGACATCATACATTGCAAGCTTGCTAGCAGGGCTTGATCCTGTCAGGCGCGAACCCAGTGTCGCCCTCCATGTTCACATTGTTTCGAGTATCCTCTTTTCGGTATCGATCATTGCTATGCTTGTCGTCAACGGCCGAGCTTTCCCGCGTATCCACAAGCGCTTAGTCCGTGCGACAGCAGTATTTCTCGCTCTGATGATTATCAGCAGTTTATTTTTTATTTAGGCAACAGTGCGCGCAAGCGAATATCTACCCTTGGTCATATTGATCAAGGGTTTTTCTTTTGGTATCGTTTTGGGCAGAACTTTGATTTTTCGGCCTTTTTTTGATAGGATAACCCCGTCGGCCAATTTCGCTTTCGGGCGAGTGCTGGTCGCCAAAACGAAGAATATTCGGGAGTAGCTCAGCGGTAGAGCGACCGCCTGTGGGGATTTCCACCTTTGGTATAATTTACTTATGCCAGATAACAGGAAATATGCCGATAGACGAGAAGCACTCATCAAAGCTGTTGCAAAACGACGCAGGAAGATAAAAGATCTTGCAGTTGAATACAAAGGTGGCAAATGCCAAATTTGTGGATACAAAAAATGTGTGGGTGCCTTAGAGCTTCACCATGTTAATCCAAAAGATAAACATTTCGGTGTAGGCGATAAAGGTTACACTCGTGCATGGAGCGTTGTGCAAAAGGAACTTGATAAGTGCGTACTGCTTTGTGCAAATTGTCACAGAGAAGTTGAGTCTGGCATTACGCAGCTTTCTATCTAAAGATAGATCGAAAATGAGGTGAATTCGGGGAAGCCCTAACTTGAACATTTGTTTACAGTGGGTAATCCCGAGCCAAGCTTCAATAGATATTTTAAATTTATTGTTGAAGGTGTAGAGACTATCTCGCAAGAGAGTAGTGTTCTGAAAAGTAAGATTTTCAGAATCCGAAGCGCCTCACTCCTACGTTTTGAGCAATCAAAATATGGAGATGATATAGTCCGTACCACTAGTAATAGTGGAGAAAACGTAAGCGGTTGGTCGTAGGTTCGATCCCTACCTCCCGAGCATCAAAAAATCACCTTATTTCCAAGGTGATTTTTTGTTTCCACATAAGCAAAGCATTTGGTCATTGTTCCGGAGTACAATGAACACAT
>JAGOSA010000004.1 GCA_018062505.1 Minisyncoccota bacterium
CAATAGCTGCGATATCCTTCATTTTGACAGTTTGACCTGACATCTGGAGGACATGCAAAATAGCCGCAGTAAGAGTAGTCTTACCGTGGTCAACGTGACCGATAGTTCCCACGTTTACATGGGGCTTCGAGCGATTAAATGCTTCTGTTGCCATACGTTTGTATAGTGGTTCCGATACCCAGTGGGTACAGAACATATATTAATTATAAAAAATACGACTTAATTTATAAGGGTTTTCTCCCTGATTGCCAGTTGGCAACCTGATTGCTTACCCGAGAGTCCATTACAGCTCGAGATTGCAAACAAAAAACCGCGTTTGCGATTAAGCTCATACTATCAGAAAGAGCAAGCTTGTCAAATAAAGGGTTATTTAGTGTGTTTTGTGAGTTAGAGCAATATCTGGAAAATACCAATTAGGAAAAAAGATAGCCCCCTTTAAGGGGGCTTATCAATTAGTTAACTAGGAGCTTCTAAAGCTTCTGGGGTAAAGGATTTTGTTCAGATTCTATTTTGTACATCTCTTCCATTACTAAGGCAAGATTTTCCAATATATCGTCGTCATCAACAGAGAAATATGAGGAAAAGTAGGTTTTTATGACATTATGCTTTGCATCTGGTCTTAGGTTTGCCTGTGAGACCAGAGAATTCATAAAATCCTGAAATTCCTTAGATTTATAAACCGCAAATATTGTTTCATTATATATCTGACTTCTTGTTGATTTAACAATAGAATCTATCTCGCTTGGATCATAGCCACGGAGATAAGCTAAGCTTTCGAGCGTACTCGAGACGGTGATCAGAGATGAGAAGAACCAGCCGAGAGAATCAACATAGGGACTCAAAACAAGAGTGCTGTTAAAGTAGTGGTTAAGAGACACAACGGTGATCGATTCTCCAGGAAGCATGGCAAATACATGGATAGAGTCTGGTTTTGAACCAAACATCCCAGAAAGTGCACAGGATGCTGTAAATTCTGGGGCATCTTTAATAAACTTCCATTCTGCAACCATCAACTTATACGTCCAGTTGACGCTTTCGTTTTCAGTGAGGTCCAAGAGCCTTTTCAAATCTTGTCTCCACTGCTCTGCTACTTTATAGCGACTCGATTTTATCTTTCTGTTAGAAAGACTATCGTCAGAGAAATGGAAACCTGCAGACTCAAACTCAAATCTAGGCTGCTGGGCAGAGACTGATGATTTCAAGCAAATTGAGCAGAAAATCATCAAAAGTAATATTGGTTTTTTCATGTGCTGTATGGTTTTGGTTTTTAAACATACTACTTCATTTTTAAAAAATGTCAATACTAGCAAAAACCGACCCCTTGGGGCCGGATTTTGCTTTTGCGTCTATTCCCTGAAATAGGGGTTATTACTGAAGAATAAGGCTTGATTGGTCTGTCGAAAGGAAGCCGACTGAGCTGAGGAGGTGGAAAACAGTCATTGTCTGAACGTTTGCCGGCACAGTTATTGGCGACTCGTAGCTTGCCCATGCTGTAGAGGCAGGAGCTGGGGCAAGTTCTTGGTAGTCGTAAGCCCCGCTTGTAAGCTTGTACTCAACAATGACTGGAGTTTCTACGTCTGACTGGTACTTGTCGCTAAAGATGTATGTCGATCCAGGCGTTACAGCGATCGGATCGAATGCCCATTTAGCATCACCATCAGTAAATGCTGTGATTTCAACTTTTGCTGCCTTAACGCCGTCAGTTCCAGCAATCGGATATGTGAAGATGCGAGTATTTGTTCCCCAGAAATCCTTGAACCAATTTGTCGGAATAGTTGTTCCTGTTTCAAACGAAGGATTGAGGATGAGGTTGTCCCCTGCTGGTGGTGGCGGTGGTGGTGGAGTTGTTGTGCCATCTGACAAAGTGTAATTGTCGACAGTGAGTGTTCCGACTGCATAAATAATATGGAATACAGTCGCTGAGACAGTTCCTGCTGGCGCAGTGAATGTTGCATTTCCTTGCGCCCAGTTTGCGGCAACAGGGAGCGTTGCTATCGTGTCATAGCTTGCAGCACCGCTCGCATTTGTATATCGAACAACGAGTTGTGTTTGAACTGTCGCTTTGTAGTAATTGCTGAATGTGTACTCTGTTCCTGCAGTTACAGCAACATCATTGAAGAACCACTTCGCGTCGCCGCTTGTGTATGCAGTTGTATTTACTGTTGCAGCTTTTGCTCCGTCTTGTCCGGCAACAGGATACGTAAATGTTGTTGTATTAGTTCCCCACTTGTTGCTCAACCAATTTGCTGGATTTGATCCATTCGCAGTTTCGAGTGAAGGGTTTGCAACAAGGTTTGTGCCAGTTGGCGGAGGAGTTGTCGTATTGTCGACAGTCACATTGATAATCTGGCGGCTATTGTTGCCGACAGCATCGCGAGCTGTGACCTTGAGGGCATGTGGGCCATTTGAAAGTGTTGTTGTGTCGAGTTGCTGCGTGTAAGGGATTGGCATTTCTGCACCAAGCGGCGTACCGTCGACTGCGTAGAAAATCCAAGCTTGTCCCGAGTTATCTGTAACGTTTGAAGTAAGAGTGACTGTCCCTGAAATTGTTGCGCCATCGAGCGGAGCAGTGAAAGCTGCAACTGGAGGAATGATTTCATTTGGAGTTCCAGTTCCACTTTGGTACAGCTTTGCGTTGTCTATTTCCATGGTCGCAACTGTACTGATTTCATGCATGAGAGTGACACTAACCACGTTTACAGGACCAACAAATGTTGCTGTAACAAATGTCCAGTTTGCCGCTGCTGGAATTTCTTTTTTCAATCCGAAGTAGTGTTCGCTGCCATCAGCAAATGTGTAGCGTCCGATGATATCAGAGATTGTACTGCCTTTGTAGTAGCCTTCGTATGTGTACTGGATTCCTTGAGAAATCGGCACTTCATTGAACTGCCATCGAGCATTGCCGTCAGCACCTGATGGATAGTTAGTGATTGCGATACCAGCTGCTTTGCCGCCATCAACGCCAACTGTTGGATACGTGAATGTCGTCGTGATGCCGCCGACTGAAGTCGGTGTCCAGCTTGCAGGATTTGCGCCGTTCGCTGTTTCCATAAAACCGTTTGCGATCAAGTTTGGCTGTGGTGGTGGCGTTGTTGTGCCGTCAGTCAAAGAGTAATTGTCGACAGCAAGATTTCCATTTGCTTTGATGACATGGAGAACAGTCATTTTCGCCGCGCCCGCTGGAGGCGTAATTGTTTTTGTATTTTGTGCCCATGTTGCAGAAACTGGAACATTACCGAGGCTGACATATGAAACTGCGCCTGCCGCTGTTGTGTAGCGAACGACGAGTTCAGTAATGACACTTGATTGGTAGTAGTTTGAGAAAGTATACGCAGTGCCTGGAGTAACATTTACATCGTTGAAGAACCACTTCGCGTCGCCGCTTGTGCGTCCTGTCATTGTGATCGATGCGCCCTTTGTGCCATCTTGCGCTGCAGCTGGATACGTAAATGTTGTAGTTGATGTTCCCCACTTATTTTTCTGCCAATCTTGAGGAAGGGTGCCTGTTCCTGCAGTTTCAACTGAAGGATTTGCAATCAAGTTTGTAACAACTGGAGGCGGTGGAGTTGTCGTGCCATCAGTCAAAGAAAAAGTATCGACTGTAAGTGTTCCATTCTGATCAATCAAATGGAAAATCGCAAGCGTGCGAACATCAGCTGGAGTGTGATAGACAACATTTGTTTGTGCCCATGGAGTCGAAGCTGGCATCACTGCAAGTTCTGTATATGTTGTTATGTCGTTGATATCAGTTGATGCAGCAACAATACGTGTTGGAACATTCGACTGGTATCGATCGGTGAAAGTGTAGTCTTTATTTGGATCAGCATGTACTGGATCGAAACCCCACTTCGCGTCGCCGCTTGCGTGCGCGGCAACAGTTACTTTTGCTGCGCGAGAATTTGCGCCGTCATAGCCAGCGACTGGATACGTAAATGTTGTTGTGCTTGTTCCCCACTTGTAGCTATTCCAAGTAAACGGAATCGCTGGATTTGCAGGATCTGCAGTTTCGAATGAAGGATTTTGAATAAGGTTACTACCAGGAGCTGCACCGTTACTCAAATAAATGTTAACGCTAGTTTTTGCAATTGCGCCACCAGCATCAGTTGCAGTGAGTTCCATTTCTGTGTAGACAGCTGGATCGCCGTGATCAGGAGCCGTAAATTGGAATGTTGTTCCTGTGTGCGTTTCAAGAACGTGCGTGTGCGTATTGTGGTGAAGAATTGCGCGCCACGACAAAGCAGAAGCTGGAAGTGTTCCAGAGTCAGGATCAGTTGCGCTACCAGTGACCGTCAAAACTTGGCCTGGGAAATAGAGGTCGCCGCTTTCAGGAGAAGTGATTGTCGGAACAGGAGCTCTGTTGCCGGCAAATATCGTAATGCTTTTTATATTGATGCCGCCGAGACCATCACTTACACTAAGCGTCGCTGTGTATGTTCCAGCAGTTGTATAAACGTGCGATGGATTAGCTGCAGTGCTTGTCGCAGTGTTGTCGCCGAAATTCCAAAGGTATGTAATAGGATTGCCGTCTGGGTCGCCTGATCCTGTTGAAGAAAACTGAACGTTGAGCGGAAGAGACCCAGAAGTTGGTGTTGCTGCAATCTGCGCAACAGGCTGTCTGTTGCCAAGCGTATAAATGAAGCGTCGGAGTTCTCCTGTGTAAATAGAAATAAAGTAAATGTATCCGTCTGGACCAACAGCATAATCAACTGGACCATTGGCGCCATCAGTATCAGTCATGACATCTGTCGCACCAGTGAAAACATCATTCGCACCCATGTCGAGTGTCTTCATCCAGTTGAGAGCGAAGTCGCCGAAGAAAAATTTATTGTTGTATGAAGCTGGATAGACATTTCCTGTAGGGAAAACGCCAGCAGTAACTGAACCGCCAGCAGTTTGACTGTGGACGTATGTGTAGACAGGATTGACGTAGTTTGCCGCTGTACAACCATAGCTTGTCGCATTGTTTCCTTCTCGGCATGGCCAACCGTAGTTGCTGCCAGCTGTTGCGATATTTATTTCTTCCCAAGTATCCCAGCCGACATCGCCAACATAGATTGCTCCTGTTGTTGGTCGGAAGTTAAAGCGGAAAGCATTACGGAAGCCATATGCAAAAACTTTTGAGCGATTTGCATTTGGATTGCCATTGTAAAAAGGGTTATCAGCTGGAGCTGTTCCGTCAGTATTGATGCGGAGCAATTTGCCGTTGAGGCTGTCTAGGTTCTGTGAGCGAAGTGCACGCGGATCAGCAATATCGAAAGCTGCACCATCGCCGAGTGTTGCATAGAGCTTGCCGTCTGGACCAAAGTGTAAGCCACCAGAGCTGTGTGAAGAAGAGTCAGATGCCACACAGTCAGTTCCAAGCGGATAGTTTTCGCAAGACGGAGTTGCTGCACTGCCGCCCACCGAACCGACAAGGACAAGCTTTGTTCCTTCATTTGCAGTGTCGCCGTTTACTGTAAGTCGCACGATGCGCGCTGTTTTTGCTGCAGTGAAATTTGCACCTGGAGTATTTTCGTAAGTGTATGAGAGGTAGATGTACTTGTTCGTAGCAAAGTTAGGGTCAACTGCTATACCGATCAAACCACGGTCAGCATACGTGTTGATGTCAGTGAGCTGAACGAGAGGAGCTGTGAGGAGTACACCATTTTTAATGACGCGAACTGCACCCGATTTTTCTGCCACAAAAATGCGGCCATCTTGAGTGAACGCCATCGATGTCGGATAGTTGAGCCCGCCAACGATTGTTTCCGTGTCAAAACCTGCCGGCAAAGCTGCCTGTGCAGTGAGTGGCATCAGGGCGACATCGCCCAAAATAAAGACAGCAATCAATATACTTGTTGCTACTCGGCTTGCTATTTTGCTTAAAATGCTCGAAAAAGACCCTTTTTTCATGTGGTTTATGGTAATTACTTATAAAATAGAATAAACTCCCCCTCTGTCTTGCAACATGCTACCGGCCAAAGAGCAATGTGTCAAGTTTTTGCCACCATGACAATTATATACATTACTAAAAAGAAAACTGGCCTATATTAGGCCAGTTCCTGCGAGCAATATTGCGCCAGCTTCTTTTGGTTTCATTACTGTATTCCAATCTATTTCAACACCGACAGTCTCGAGAGTAAATTCTCTTTGAGCCATAAGAGTATCAATAAGTGGTGCTTCATAGAGAAATATGTTCTTATAGAGACCACTTTCAATCATTGATGTTGTTTCATCGCTTACTTCCTTCATGGAAAGCACGTAACCTTCTTCCTTAAACCCAGTAGTAAGATTGAGGCGAAGCGGATCGTCCTCTTTGAATTGTGCAGCCTGAGAGCTAACAACGCCCATCATAATATTTGCCAGATGGTCGCCGTAGATTTCTCCTAACGCTTTCCAAATTGTTAGCTTGGTTTTGACGTTAGCATGATAGAGATCAGCTTTTACTTGTTCTGCACTCTTCATTTCCGCGCCTTTTCGCTTGTCATTATCCCAGCCAAATGCGCCAGCTGTCAGAATAATAGAATTGAACATAATGTTTTTGTCGCGGAAATTCCGGAACATGGCATTTACCACATCCTGATCGCCAAGGTCAGAAACCTGAAGCACTTCAACATCTACCAGTCCTGCAAAGAGGATTTTTGTTTCTTCGTACTTTCGGACAGGAGCAATGATTTTCCATTCTCCGGTTTTCGAAAGCTCACGAATGACAGCTTCGCCGATTCCGCCGTTGCCGCCCGTTACTAAAGCAATTTTCTTTTCCATAGAATGTTATTTTACCCTAAGCTACCACGAAGGCACTAATAAACAAAACAAAATCCCTCGCAAAAGGGACTTTGTAAACTACGTGCTTTGGCAAAAATGGCTAGATTCGATCCCATTCACCGTTGACGCAACCGCCAGTGACAGTCATCGTAAAGCCAGTTCGAGGATTTGTTATTGTCATATTGTTCGATTCAGTATTGCAGCAGTTTACTGTTGAATTAAACCCAGGTGCCATGCCGCAATTGATTGGCTCGAGCATTGGCGAGATCGTCGTGCCGTCGATAGTCGTTCTTGGAAAACGCATTGTAAATCTTTTTGTATCCTTTGTTATAGTCTTCAGGTCAACGCTCGCAGTAATCTTGCTCGGATCAAAACGGTATACGTTTGTAGCGCCGACTTTCGCGAGAGCGTTGGTTGCACTATCAAATGTCTGATTAATAGCCACATTGCCTGCATTTGACGAAAGCGATACTGCTGCGCCCTGCTCTGCGCTTTTCATTGAACCCTTGAGCACGTATCCAGCGACAAAACCGACGACAAGCATGAGAATAATGGTGATTACTATGTTCTTTTTCATATGATTAAATATACAATTTTTTAATAATACAGACAAAAACTAGAATCCAACTTGTACGCAAGTTGATGACTCTGTGATAATCCATGGTTGATTTATCTCAGTGCTATAGAGAGTGCCTGTACTTTCGCCATTATTTCGGCAGTAGTACATGTAGCTATTTGGCATGACTCCTGCTTGATTAAAGGCACTTGTCATTGCTTCGCGCATAGCAGTATTTGTTTTTTCATCAGACCAAACTTGAGTAGATTTACCTGCCTTGAGATTATCTGCTATTGCTGCGTCAGTTGTTTTGTATGTAACTGCAGCGGCCTCGAGGCCTGAATCATATTTCGATTCGATCATGCTGATAGCAAGCCCTACCAAAACGATAAAGATAATAATGAGTATCGGAAGCTTTCTGCGATTGTTTGTTGGTGCCATAAATATCTACGATAAATTGATATACCTTATTCTATGACGAAACTGGATATTATCAGCCAACTCCCTGTGTAAAAACAATTTGCTTTGATAATAAAAAATGCCAAAACAAAAACCGTCTAGAGTTGGACGGTTTTTTGCTTAATAACACCAATTTTTATGCGAGTGGATCGCCATATGTACATGTCCCAGTTCCACCATTACCCGATGCATACGTATAGCTTGAGCCGACTGTTTGAGTTGCGCCAGTATGGATATAACTAAAATGGAATGTCATGCCATCGGCACGGAATGTGCAGTTAACTATTTGATTCTCTAGTGGAGAGGTTGTTGTTCCATCGTTTATCCTTACTTCTGAAAGAGCCTTTGTGGCAATCGAGGTCCCTGCTTTTGTTTTTTCTGAAAGCAAGCTCAACTGAAATTTTGCTGCTCCGAGATATGCTGCATCATAAATTTCTTGGCTTGGAATCTTGCTAGGGTTATCCTTGATAATAACTTGTGATTTTATGAGCGCTGTACCAATGGCGGCACCCTGCTCAGATCCTAATTTCCTATTTTGAAAAAACAAAATACCAATGATTACCAATAGAACAATTATTACTACAGCTGCAAGGGACTTCTTTTTCATGAATGAATTCTTGATTAATTATATAAGGTAAATATAGCAAAATGCTTGCTAATAACCATATTCTATTTGTTAATAACAAAACCGCCATCTTTCGATGGCGGTTTTGTTAAAAATCCTATTCTAACTAGTTTTACTTGCGAGCTGCAATGATTTCGTCAGCAACGTTCTTCGGCACGATATCGTAGCGGAGGAATTCCATGTTGAATCCTGCGCGACCTTCTGTCATAGAGCGAAGAGAAGTCATGTATCCGAACATTTCAGAAAGCGGAACGACAGCTTTGACGACTTGGTTCATGCCGCGAGCTTCCATACCTTCGATGAGTCCGCGCTTTGCAGAGAGTGAGCCAGTGACATCACCCATGAACTTGTCTGGAGTGACAACTTCAACTTTCATCATCGGTTCGAGAATAACAGGCTTCGCGAGCTTACAGCCGTCTTGGATTGCCATTGAAGCGGCGATCTTGAAGGCCATTTCGTTCGAGTCGACATCGTGGTACGAACCGTCCCAAAGTTCAACAGAAACGTTGACCATTTTGAAGCCAGCGAGCACGCCGCGGTCGAGACCTTCGCGGAAACCTTTTTCGATCGGCGCAATGTATTCCTGAGGAATAGCACCGCCCTTAATTGTGTTGATGAATTCGAAGCCTTCTGAGCGCTTTGTGTTGCGTGGCAAATCTTCAGCGTCAACAGTCATATCCATTGGCTTGATCTTGATTTTAACGTGACCGTAGTTACCGCGTCCGCCAGTCTGCTTGATGTACTTACCTTCTACCTGTGCGTCGCCAGTAATAGTTTCTCGGTAAGCAACCTGTGGCTTGCCAGTGTTTGCTTCAACAGAGAATTCGCGCTTCATACGATCAACAATAATGTCGAGGTGAAGTTCACCCATGCCGGCAATAATTGTTTCGTTTGTTTCAGCATCAGTCGAAACGCGGAATGTCGGATCTTCGTCAGCGAGACGAGAAAGCGCAATACCCATTTTTTCTTGGTCAGCTTTTGTCTTTGGTTCGATGCGCATCGAGATAACTGGTTCTGGGAAGACGATACGTTCGAGAAGCACTGGATGATTTTCATCACAAAGTGTGTCTGAAGTCTTTGTATCTTTGAGGCCAACTGCCGCTGCGATTTCGCCAGCGAACACTTTCTTCACTTCTTCGCGATCGTTAGCGTGCATGCGGACGATACGGCCGATGCGCTCTTTGTTGCGAGTACGAGGATTGTAAATGTAAGAACCAGCTGTGAGCGTACCTGAGTAAACGCGGAAGAAGATCAACTGTCCAACGAATGGGTCAGTTGCAACCTTGAACGCGAGCGCTGAGAAAGGAGCAGTGTCAGTTGCAGGAAGTTCAACTTCAGCATCTGTGTCTGGATTGATTCCGACGAGCGCTGGAATGTCTGTTGGAGCTGGGAGGTAGTCGATAACAGCGTCGAGAACGAGCTGCACGCCTTTGTTCTTGAGAGCAGAACCAGCGAAAACTGGGAAGATTTCGTTGGCGATAACTGCTTTGCGGAGAAGTTTCTTGAGAGTAGCGAGATCTGGCTCGTTGCCATCGAGGTAAGAAGACATGACAGCTTCATCGTGCTGAACAATAGCTTCGAGAAGTTCTGCGCGATACTTTTCTACATCAGCAACCATATCAGCTGGGATGTCTGCGCTTTCGATTATCTTGTCGCCCATTTCTCCTTGGAAGTAGTAAGCCTTCTTAGTGAGAAGATCAACGACACCTTCGTGCTTTTCTTCGAGACCGATTGGAAGCTGCATGCGGATTGCGCGCTTTGAGAGGCGGTCGAGAATCGTTTTGTATGAGTGTTCAAATGAAGCACCAGTTCGGTCGAGCTTGTTCACGAAACAGATACGTGGAACATGCGCTTCGTCAGCGTAGCGCCAGTTAGTTTCTGACTGTGGTTCAACGCCGGCAACGCCGTCGAAGACGACAACAGCACCGTCAAGCACGCGGAGAGAGCGCTTAACTTCTACAGTAAAGTCGATGTGACCAGGAGTGTCGATGATATTGAAGCGATGCTTTTTGTTCTTATCTTCCTTTGCGTATGTTGGTGTCCAGAAACAAGTAACAGCAGCAGACGTAATTGTGATGCCGCGCTCCTTTTCCTGTTCCATCCAGTCGGTTGTCGCTTCACCGTTGTGAACTTCACCGATCTTGTGAGACATACCTGTGTAGTACAAGACACGCTCAGATGTAGTTGTTTTGCCCGCGTCGATGTGGGCGATGATACCGAAATTTCTTACTTTCTCCAGTGGATAATCTCTTTCCATAAATGATGATAATTAAGCAAATGCTTCAATAATAATGATAAAAACGATAATAAAAAAAGCGTCGCCGCTAGTAGGCCTACTATACGGCATTTGGGACTGTTGTGCAAATGTCGAATTTTAAGAATATATGAGAAAAGGCACCCGTTGAGAGTGCCTTTTTCTAGGTTTTTGATTGAATAATACTTTAAATGATCAGTAGCTTGGGGCTGTCGCAATAGCATGGTTAATAATTTGCTTCTTGCACTTTTCGAGTTCCTCATAGATTTCTCTAGCCTGAGCGTCATCGACTTGGTCTATTCTTGAATGTCGAAGCAGGAGGACAAGGTAGCTTTCCTTAATTGTCTGAAGTGCATCAGTAGCATAATTGTCTTTTCTAACAGTGCTTCTGAGGTAAACTGTACCGTGCTTTGTCTCGTGGGAATGAATCGCAGCGACAAAATTCTTAAGTGTTTTGTCGAAAGATCTTCCTTTGACTACTCCTACTAATACCTTTTCCTTGCGCCGATATATATCAAGCCCAAATGGAATTAGATAATCAAAATTTTTCGGCTCTATTTTAAAGCCATTTAAGCTGAAATGGCAGTAAAAGAATAGTTTTCTATCGAACAAGCTAGTCAGAATGTGGTACTCCACATCATTGAGCCCTTCGATTGCGTACTTTGGAATTTCTCCCATATAAGTGATTAACTGTTTCATTATTTTATTTTTAGGTGGTTCGGGATTATAGTACGTTATTTTTTAATATTGTCAATAATACTAAAAAGATTAAACATACTTATGCAGCCAAACAAAAACTCTCCTTTTGGAGAGTTTTTGTTTTTAAAATTGAGTGTATTACCAAGCAAAGTGAGCGAAAGCTTTGTTCGATTCCGCCATCTTGTGCGTATCGTCGCGCTTCTTGATTGCAGCACCTTCGTTCTTAGAAGCATTGATGAGTTCGTCAGCGAGCTTTTCACCCATTGGGCGGCCCTTCCCAGAGCGAGCTGCGTTGATGATCCATCGCATAGCGAGTGCGCGCTTGCGCTCTTCGCGGACTTCGCGAGGAACCTGATAGTTCGCGCCACCGATTCGGCGAGAGCGGACTTCCATAGCTGGTCCTGCGTTGCGGATAGCTGTATCGAAGACTTCGATTGGATCAAGCTTTGTCTTTTCCTTGATGATGTCGAGAGCTGAGTAGACAACCTTGCGAGCAGTTTCCTTTTTGCCATCCCACATGATGCAGTTGATGAACTTTCCAAGACGGGCATTCTGGAAGACAATGTCCGGCTGTGCGATATTTCGGTTTTTTACTTTGCGTCGCATATGGTTGTAATGGGTTTAATAATTATTTTAGAAAAAAGTAATAGATATTTCAGATGACTATGCCTTTGGAGCCTTAGGTCGCTTTGCACCGTAGAGTGAGCGTGACTGGCGTCGCTTGTCGACACCTGTAGCGTCCAAGAGGCCGCGTACGATGTGGTAACGGACACCGATGAGGTCTTTGACGCGACCGCCGCGGAGAACGACAACTGAGTGTTCCTGAAGGTTGTGGCCTTCACCTGGAATGTATGCAGTAACTTCGAGGCCGTTAGTGAGGCGAACACGGGCAATCTTTCGGAGAGCTGAGTTAGGCTTCTTTGGAGTAACTGTTGTTACTTTTGTGCAGACACCGCGCTTGAAAGGAGATGGGTAAAAAACAGGCTTGTTCTTGATAGAGTTGAAGCCGCGCATAAGAGCAACAGACCGCGTTTTGCGCAGCTGCTTTTTTCTTCCTTTTCGTACTAGTTGACTGATTCGAGCCATGTAAATTTAAAATAGTCCGTAGGGACTAGCGAGAATAATCTACTACGCCCTAGATAAAAATGCAAGCGCTTATCTAGGCCGCAAGCCCAGTTAAGAGAGAAAATGCCCAAAAAACGAGGGGAAGCAAGTACTTCCAGCCGAAAATCACAAAGATAATGACAAAAAACAGGGAGTAGCGCTCAAGCCATGATTCATACTTGAAAAAGCGTGCCGGCAAGAGGCTAAAGAGAATGCGGGAGCCGTCTAGTGGAGGAACTGGAATGAGGTTAAATATAGCCAAAAGCACATTGACGAGGACAATAGAGGCCGATATTGTCATGAGTGATTCAAACATCGCTTTTGAGAGAAATGTCATATCCGGCAAGAAGCGGATCAGTACTGAGAAAACAATAGCAATGATGATATTCATGACGACGCCTGCTGCAGCCACCAAAATAGTGCCTCTTCGGCGGTTGCGGAAATTGTTTGGGTTGTATGGAACTGGCTTTGCCCAGCCAAACATAAAGCCTGCATGAGTAAGGGCCAAAATGAGAGGGAGAGCAATCGTACCTACTGGGTCGATATGTTTGAGTGGATTGAGAGAAAGGCGACCGGCAACCTTTGCAGTCGGGTCCCCTTCTTTGTAGGCCATGAATCCATGAGCCACCTCGTGGACCATGACCGACAATATGAGAATGAGGACATAAAAGACTGTATCCATGGGTTGCAATGTTATAAGTCGTATGATACCATGCGTAACGCAATGGCTAAAGTCTGTGCAATAACAAAAAAGAGCTCACTTGTTGCGAACGGTTACTCGAACAGTGTTCGTGCTACCAAGTTCAACCCTACGGGCAAGCGCCGCAAGTATGCAAACCTCCAGAAAAAGAGGATTTTTGTGCCTGAGCTCAATAAGACTTTCATCCTCACGATCTCTACTGACGCAATCAAGACAATCAACAAGCGCGGCGCCTACGTTACCCTCAAAAAGGCTGGCATAATCAAGTAGCCATAAAATATAATCTCTCCGAGACACGAAAAAGCCCTGCTGGGCTTTTTCTCATTCCGGCGCCGACGCGCCTCCATGGGCCTCGCATCATATATAGATTACTTTTCAGTACTACGGGACATGGTGACGCCATCAGTCATAAACGTGATCGTTCCGGACTCGCAAGTCGACAGCTTCAAAATCCTGAGCGACATTACCCTTTCAATTACTTCCTTGTGAGGATGGCCGTACGAGTTGTCGCAGCCGGCAGAAATAATTGCCGTGATGGGACGCACAGCTTTCAGGAATGCTTCGCTCGAAGATGTCCGAGATCCATGGTGACCTAGCTTGATAACATTTGCAGAAATATCAGCTTTGGTTTTCAGGATTTCATTTTCCGTCGGAACGCCTGCATCTCCGGTCAGCATAAATGTTTGTTCGCCGTATGTAAGCATGCCAACAATGGATGCATCGTTCGTATCTTCTCCTTCGTAAAGCGACCTTGGCGCGAGCACCGTAAAGACAATTCCCCGCTCTTGGTCGAGGATAATTTTCATGCCGGTTCTGGCAATAATGTGTGGTACTTTGTAGGCGGAAACGTCAGACAAAAGAGTCGCATATAGCTTAGAACCAGAGGAAATCCCAGGCTCAATAAATTGCCCAATCCTATAGTTTTCGATGAGCATTGGCAGTCCGCCGATGTGGTCCGCATCAGGATGAGTTTCCAAAATAATATCGATCGCTTTATCGCCCGGCGACATGGCACTCTTCATTTTTTTGGAAAGCGTGCCGCTCGTCTTGCCGCCATCGATCAGCATGTCATTGCCGTTCGGCGCCTTGATGTAGATCGCATCGCCTTGGCCAATATCGAGGAAAGAAACCTGCAGCTGGCTGGATGAATGGTTGGCAATTTTAGACGAATAGAAAGTCGCCAAGTAAAGCGCAATGGCAACCATCCCCATTAGTATTTTCGTTTTCTGGCGCACAGCAAACAGTATACAGAATTGAGATGAAGTAGATATAAAATGCAAAATAAAAACTCCGGCAAATTAATGCTGGAGTTTTGTGGGTCACCCTTACGGGAGTGGGGTCAAACTATCTTGGTGATAATTAATTAAGACTGTTTTAAGTATTGATTAATTAGTCCTAAAGTAACAGGTAGAACTACAATTGCAAAAATTAATATGATTGCCCATGTTGTTCCTTTGCTATTTTTAGCAGTTTTGCTCGGTTGAGCTGAGCCGTAATTTCTTTCGTTTGAGTATGTTTCGTTTGAATACATTTTTATTTATTTTTGGGGGTTTGAATTATTACTATTATAGCAGGTACTAGTGATTCTGTCAAGTACCTTCCTAGCTATAAAGTGTCTACCAAGGAGACGAGCGAAAAACCCTTATATTACAAGGTTTTAACGATATTAGTGATTTTTAGCTGTTTTTTGCTTAAAAACTAGGATTCCAAGGCCGAAATGCCGGGTAAAGTCCCCTTTTCGAGAAAATCGAGAGTCGCTCCCCCGCCGGTTGAGATGAAATGGAGCTTGTCCTGCAAGCCTAGTTTGGAAACGAGCGACACTGTATCCCCGCCGCCTACGGTTGTTTTGGTGGTTTGGTTGAGAGTAGCAAGCTTGGCGAGCAAGGCTTCAGTCGCGCTGGCAAATCCATCTTCGTATTTCCCCATCGGGCCATTCCAGAGTACGGTCTTTGCGCCAAGAAGCGCGGCTTCAATTGCGGCAACCGACTTTACGCCAATGTCGACGATCGTATCGTCTTTGCCGACTTCGTTGATGCCGATTGTGGCGGTAGTCGATCCGGCTGCATCGGCCTCGCGGCTGACGACGACGTCTGTCGGTATGATCATGTTTTCGGATTCAAATATAGAAATATCCACCTTCTCGGCTTCGTCGTGCAGCGACTTCCCTATTTCCATTCCTTTGGCAAAAAGAATTTGGTTGAGCAGTGCGCCGCCAATGACTGTCATGTCGGCTTTCTGCGAAAGTTTCTGGATGAGCGGAAGCTTGGTCGAAAGTTTTGCGCCGCCGAACATTGCGATAAACGGCCTTTCCGGATTGTCGATCATGACGGAAAGATGCTCGATCTCTTCCAAAAGCTGCATGCCAGCATACGAGGGCAACATTTTCGGAACACCGACAACGCTCGCATGTTCGCGATGCGAAACAGAAAATGCATCATTGACGTAAATCTCGCCGAGGCTTGCAAGCCACGCCGCGAACTCTTTGTCATTTTCTTTTTCTCCGGCAAATGCGCGGATGTTCGGCAAAAGGAGGACATTGCCGTTCTGGATCTGCGAAGCAACTTTTTCGATCGTGCCTTTGTCGGCGGAGCGGACGTAGGCAAGCGGCACTTTATTTTCTTCGAGCACTTTGACTACAGGACTCAGGTCTGCGCTTCCGTCGTCGCCAAGATGCGTCATCAGAATAACTTTCGCGCCGCGCGATGTCAGAAACTGAATTGTCGGCAAAGCTCGCACGATGCGGAACGTATCTCTCGCATTACCGTCTTTGATTGGCACATTCAAGTCACTCCGCAAAATGATGCGCTTGCCTTCGATGTGTTCGATTGTTGATACACTCTTGAGATTCATGGATAAAGAAATATAAAATCTACTTAGAAATAATTTAGAATGAATTAATTATTGAGACAAATGATTTTGCATCCAAGCTTGCGCGCCCAACGAGAACACCATGCATGCCGGCAACGCCGACGAACTCTTTTACATTCTTGTTCGTCACAGATCCGCCATAGAGAATGGCGACTGACTTCATGGCTTTTTCGTCGAGCATGTCTGATATAACTTTCTGGATGTAGATGCGCATTTCGCGCGCGTCTTCAGGCGTTGCGGCCGCTTTTGCGCCAACAGCCCAAACCGGTTCGTATGCAATGATCGTATTTGCTGCATCCTTTTTCGAAAGTCCTTCGAGCACCATGAGCTGTTCGCGGACATCGGCATGAGAATGGTCTGTATCTGTTCTGTCATGCTCGCCAACGCAAAGGATCGGACGAATGCCGGCTGCGTGCGCGGCTTTCAACTTCATCAAGACAACATCATTGCTCTCGCCGAGAGCTCGGCGTTCTGAGTGTCCGACGATTGCATACTTAACGCCAAGTGATGCGAGCGCTTTTGGAGAAACTTCCCCAGTATATGGGCCAACCATCATCGGAGAAAGGTCTTGCGCGCCAAGAATGTACTTCCCTTTTTTGATTCCGGCGCCAACAGTCTGGAGAAATGGAAATGGCGGACAGACTATTGCGGAGATTGTTGTTTTTGCTGCAGTTTTTCCGACTGTAACTTTTCCGATTGAAACTTTTCCGATTGCGGCAGAAAGTTTCGCTGCTTCCTTGAGCGTTTCTGGGTACTCTTTCCAGTTGCCGATGATGTATATGTTGTTCATGAAGAATGTATGAGTTAAAGATTAAGTAAGAATAAAGAAATAATAAAATGAAACTAAAAGACTATGAAACCAAAACTGCGAACCTTCTCTACTGCTTCATCTTTCGTCAGTCCAAGATTTGCATCTTTTGTTTCGCCTTTTGGAAGTTCGTAGTAGAAAGCAATATCATCGTGAATCATGTCGACGATGATGAAGCGATTTTCTCCTGTAACTTCGTCGGCAACTGTGTTGAGGAGGAGACACGTATTCATGTCTTGATTGAAAATGTATCGATTGTTGGCGTCTGCTCCGAAATAGCCAGGAGCTTTTTCTTTATAGATATCGTTGCAGACCGCAGTAGCTTTGAGCGAATGCATCGAGTAGTGAGGTATGTACCATGAGAAAAAACTGACAAGCGCAATGACAACGAGAGTGATCATGCCTGCTGCAAATTTTGTATCTTTCATAGAAACAATTGTATCACAGCATTAAAAAACACTCCCTTGCGGGAGTGTTTTTTAATGTAGGCCTATTTAGAAGGAGTGATTACCATTCGAAGCGTACGACACCAGAGTTTCCAGGGTTGCCCATGTTATTGCTGCCTGGTGTGCCGCCAGTGCGAACAGTTACGTTGAACTGATAGCCTGGAGAAACGGTCTTTGTGGTGTTGATTGTTGCACCAGCACCACCGCTCTGAGAACCAGATCCGCCATTACCATATGGAGAAAGTCCAAGCGATGATGAGGCGTACGATATGCCGCTGATACCCGCTCGCAATTCGCCAGCATTGTTGAGGTTAGTTGGGAACTGGTTGCCGTCCGTACCGTCAACATTATCTATGCCGGGTCGGCAGACAATAGTACCTTGAGTACAAGCCGTTGCACCGCTTCCGCCTTCTACTGTGAAGTCGAGGTTCGTGCCGTTTGTGTAGTCAATGACTGTATTAGATCCATTTCCGCCATTAGCGATCATTCTCATGCTTCTGCCGTCCCACTGGTATGCTGTTGCACCGCTACCGCCAGAACCTGCTGCTTTGATTCCAAGTGTAGTTACCTTGTTTGGAACAGTGAATGTGCCATTACCAGTAAATGTTCTGTAGCCAGTAACATCAACAGATGCAGTTGCAGTAAGAGTCTGGGAAGCAGCTGTCGTACAGCTAATGAGGAAGAATGTTGTTCCGAATTCATTGACGTTGGCGCTTTGGCTACCGCCGCCAGCTGCAACAGAACCACTCCAGCCCGTAGGCTCGACGACACCGCCTGTTGATCCATAGCGTGAATCAGCTGTACATGTACCGCCTGTCATTCCCTGAGTTGACCAAGAGACTGTAATTGCCTGAGAACCAAAAGTTGTTTGTTCTGCAGTTGCAATAGAAGGGTTTGAAACAGAAAGAGTAACCATTGGAGAGCCTGTTGGTGCACCGGCACAAAGGATAAGCTTACCCTCAGTATCTGCGCAGACATGGCTAAGAGTAGTATTGCGAAGGCCTTCAGCGGTAACATCTCTGACTCGAATATCTGCACTGTGGCCTAAGCCAACTGTGCTCCAGAAATGCAAGAAATCTTTGTTTATGACAATTGAGTTGTGATCAGCACCTGGGCCAGCCGTCATGACAATGTTATCTGTTGCTGAACCTGTAAGATTTAAAAGAAGCTGTCCATTGACGCCGACGTTTGTGCCGTCATTGACCAAAGTACTGCTTGCAGAGAGAACATTGTTCGCAGAGTAGCGAAGCGTTTGTGAAGTGTTTCCGTTTGGAAGGACTGAGCCGCCAGCGCCCCATGTAGTTGTACATGCGCCGTTTGTGCCAGAGAAGCAGAAACGATCAGCAATGACTGAACCGGCATTACCTGGTGCAGAAAGAGTCAATGTTGGAGGAGTAGTCAAAGCAGCCCTTCCAACATAACTATTTGATGGAGTCCAAAAACCCTTGAGGCCAGTGACAATACCGCCAGCAATAACGCCGTACTGTCCGACACTTGTTGGACTGATTGGTGCACCAGTTGGAGTAGAACCAACAGCGACGCGGTCGTTTACCTGTAGATAACCAGAACCGTTTGTTACAGTTCCTGATCCAATGCGAACAGAACCAAAAATACTTGCATTCGTAGCGCCTGGTGTTGCAGAGCCTGGACCAATGAGCAAGCTACTGATGCCGATGCCGCCTTGCTTGAACTGATCGTTCATGCTGACGTTAATTGGAAGAGGAGCGTTGTTTACTGCAGGTGTTTGTGTTGGTCCTTGGAAAGGAGCCGCCAAAACGGTGACTGCACCAAATACGAGTGCGAGTACTGCGGCCTTCATTGATTTTGATAATAGGTTTTTCATAAACTCTTTTGTAAAATTGCTGATAATTTTTTACTAATAATAATGTTTGACTTCTTTTTTTGACTTCTTCAAGTATAGCAAGCGTAGGGAATCATATTGTGGATAATTAATTTTCGAAGAACTTGAAGAACCAGCTTCGGCGCGGTGATTGCTCACAATCAGGATCAATCGTTACTGTGTGAATGGTTGCGGGAGGATACGATACGCCATTGCCGTCTGTGTAAAGAAGTCTGAAAATTGTCTGAGTTGGATTTGTAACGTAGAACCAGCCTGCTGCACCCTGTTCTCTGTTTGGTGTACCCCATGATGATGGGCCAGTTACAGTTCTTGTTCCATCCCAATCCATTTGTCCGCCATCGTTTGAAAGTGTTACGTTTCCGTTACTTGTGCTTCCACCAGTAACTCTCCATGTAAGGTCGAAGCCGATGCCTGCATTTTTAACACAGGTTGTTCCTTCGATAGTAACGACCGGAGTGAGTATATTCGGCGCCATAGAAATTGCAGTTGCCGATGCCCATATGTCTGAGCCGTCCGATGAACGCTTACATGTGACAGTATATGTAGTAACTACAGTATCTGCGCGGTCGAGGTTGAGGCCTGTTGCATTGCCTGTTGGGTTAACAACTGCGCCTGCTGGCCAGTAACTTGCGCCGACTGAAGAATTGCGGCATGAACCTGGCATGAGTCCACCAGTTGATGTCCACTGGAGATCAACGTTTTCAGTTTGCGGCACAACAACACTTGAACTGTATGAGCCTACACCAGCAAGTGAAATACCTAGATTGAGGTTTGCAGTATCAGGCGGAACATTTCTTACAACAGTCACAGTATTTGAGCGAATACCAGTTGAGCCAGTTGTATCACACATGATTTGATAAATTGTTGGTGAGGTTGGCACAAGCACTCCCAATTCATTTTGTCGGTATGTAGGCGCGGCTATACCTGGCTTAATTTGGTTTGTTTCCCAGTTAGTAGGTTCTGGAGTTGTATTTGGTACAGCGAGACAGTTTGACCATGCAGTTGAATTGTTTGATGACCACTGAAGTTCAACTGTTTCGTTCGCATCAACCTGTACGCTTGTTGTAAATGCGTCAGATGAACCAGATACTCGGCCGAGCAATGTTGGAGCGCCAGTTGGATCAGCTTTCACTGTAGCTTTAACGACGTTTGACCATTTAGTTACGCCACCAATTGTACAGCTCATATAATAGTTTGTTGCTGCAGGAGCTACTTGGACACCAGATTCAATAGTATTTGAAACTGGAGCTTTGGTTGTGCCACCGAGAGACGGTAGTCTCCAGTTAAACACGCCGAGGTCTGAGTAGCCCTTACAATTTGAAATCGGTGAGGCACTCTTCCAGCTAATAGAGACAGTTTCTCCTAGGTTTACCATGACAGGAGTTGTACCAAGCGGAGCAGTTCCGGCATCAGCTTTTATAGAAAGGATGAGTTCGCCTGATGGCTCAATCACATCGATGCGAGTTCGAGGACATGTGTTTGCTGTAGTTGTTGGTGTTGATGTATTACAACCGACCATTGGGCTGTTTGCTGGATCGCCAGCGTGATTGCCTGCGCGGTCTTTACAGTCGAGATAGTAGACAGTCGAAGGGGCGAAAGCAAAGACATTATTTTTTGTTCGCAAAGTCGAAATCGGCAAGTTTGCAGAACTAATTGCTCCGTTGTTCCAGTTTGTTACTTGGCCTTGGTCAGTGAATGCAGTACATGATGACATCTGGTGCATTGGATCTGCATCAGCATTTACCCAATAGTAGTCTATGTTTGTATCGCCACCTGCTTGTATGAGAAATGGATTTGCGGCAATCTTTACTATTGGCACATAGGCAACTGGATTCTTCGATGCGTACACACCTTTAAATGAGATGTAGCCGATGACTTCAGATCCTGATTGACCTTCAACAGTTCCGCCCCAAGCAAATCCATTAAAGTTGCCAGTCACGTTGTCGTAGGTAACGCCATACGCTGGATTGCCGTCGCTTCCGTCACCAGACATTGCAACCCAGCCATTCCATGCACCATTTGAAGTTGTTATTGTATTTCCGCCAGTACAATTGTCCGGCATTGTTGATTGGTTGAAGCTTGAGCAAAATCGAGCCCAGCCTACAGTTGGTCGTACACCTGCAGTTGTAACCCCAAGCACGCGAGCGTTACCTAGGCGATTAGCAGTGTATGTTGGGGTTGTTCCAGATGGATCAAATTTCATCCAGCCCATATTTGTTGACCAAGCATATCCTGACATTGCACCAGTAGCTGGATCGAGAGTCACCCCGTAGTCGACAGTACTGCAGCTATTTGGAATAGCATTGCCGTCTGTAAGTGCCGAGTTATCGCAGCTCATACTAATCCAGCCAGCTGAATCACTCCACGCGAAACCTGTAACGTTGCCGGCAGCTGAAGCATTGCCAGCAAAAGCGAAAGCGGCAAATGCAAAAATGAACACCGAGGCAGCTATTAAAGTTAAAGAGCGGAGCATTTTCATAGTATTAATTATCAAATTGCTTTACTAGGCTAGATGTCTCTTCTTTGGTAAATGATTTAGGAGCAGCCTCGGCGTAAACTTTCATAAGAGACTCACGCTCAGTTTTTGAAAGTGTCTGTGGAGTAAAGTCCTTGAACTGAGAAGCGAGAGCCTCTCTTTCTGCATCTGAAATCTCAGGGACAACAGGACCACCGTTCTTTTGAGTAAGCGCATAAGCAGCAAAGATAACTACAGCAATAATTGCGAGCAAGACAAAAAATCCTGATCGTTTCGATTTCTTTTGTTGCTGTGTAGTATCAAGTGCCATAATGTGATTACTACTATCGTACTACCAAATGTATATACACCGCAATAAAGGACATGTGGATTACTCAAGATATTTAAAAAATAATGTCCTTTATAAAAGACAAAAGCTCCTCTTGATAGAGGAGCTTTGCTACAAAATGACTTTTATTTACTTAAGGACTATTTAAAAACTATTTGGCAACTCAATGAGAATTGTGTCGCCGCGCTTTAGCGTATTTACGCAATCATGAGAACTGTCCAGTGGATCGTTAACTTCATAGCAGTAATTGCGATACTTATGGCAAACATTCAGTACAGATTCATGGGGTCTTTGTTCTCCATGGCGATCCATAAATGCAAATATTGCATATATTATAGAGCCGGGACTAAGCTCGCCTTTGTCCTTGAGGACTTTTGTTCGAGCAACAATCCTGTCTATTTTGCTGTCAATTTCGCCTTTATTCCTAGTGTTATCAGTAATCCAGCTCAAAATGAGTTTTATGCGTTTCTCGTTAAGCTTGTTGAAATCAGCATAAAATTCACTTTTTTTATCTTTTCTCAGTTTTTTAAGTACATTTCCTAGGTCCGCGAAAGACGTCGTCTTTACGGCCGTTGCTACCCCTTGTTTCATAACGTTTCGTTTTTTTGTCACTATATAATGACATACATATATAGTCAATAGATATTCGCGGCTCGTTTGACTTTGCATACACTATTTATATATAATAGCCCCATAAGTCTCGGCCGAAAGCCGGGTCTTTTTACAAATTAAATAACAATAATAAATATATGTTAGATATGAAAGTATTGAAATCGGCCCTCGAACAGCTCGAAGAAGAGCGCCGAATCCCGAAGGAAAAGATCATTGAGGCCATTGAGCAGGCCCTTGCAGCAGCTTACAAGAAGGATTTCGGTAAGCGCTGGCAGATTGTTCGAGCTCATTTTGACCTCGAAACTGGCGAAACTACATTTTCACAAGTAAAAATCGTCGTTGACGACTCTTTGGTCTGGATGCCAGATAGCGAAGAATCAGAAACTCCAGCTGGCGAAGAGCGCGAACGCTTCAACTCAGAAAAGCACATTCTCCTTGCTGACGCCCGAATGATCAAGGCAAATAGCGAAGTAAACGACGAAATCGTATTCCCCCTTGAAGCTAAAGAGGATTTCGGCCGAATCGCAGCGCAAACTGCAAAGCAAGTCATCATGCAGCGCATCCGCGAAGCTGAAAGAAGCTCACTTGTCGACGAATACGGCGACAAAGAAGGCGAAATCATCTCTGGAATCATCCAAAAGATCGAATCTGGCACAGTTATTGTCGACTTCAACCGAGCAATCGGTATTTTGCCTCCAACTGAGCAGATCGCAGGCGAAAGCTTCCGCCGAGGCGAGCGTATCCGCGCATACCTCTATGCTGTCGATGAAGGCGCTCGAGGTGTTTCACTTAAGCTTTCTCGCACTCATCCTATGTTCCTCAAGAAACTCTTCGAACTTGAAGTGCCTGAAATCGCAAATGGCGTTGTAGAAGTTAAGTCAATTGCGCGCGAACCAGGCTCACGCTCAAAGATGGCAGTGTTTTCAACTGATGATCACGTTGATCCTGTTGGTTCATGTGTCGGCGGCCGTGGCGTACGTGTAACGACTGTTACCAACGAACTTGGCGGCGAGAAGGTTGACATCATCGAATGGAGCGAAGATCCATCGACATATGTTTCAAACTCTCTTTCGCCAGCGAAAGTAATCAATATCGAAGTAAACGAAGCAGAGCACAAAGCTTTTGTCGAAGTTGCTGACGACCAGCTCTCTCTCGCAATCGGCAAAGGCGGACAGAACGTTCGCCTCGCTGCAAAGCTCACTGGCTGGAGAATCGACATCAAAGGAATCACTGCTGAATCCGTTACATCAAGCGACGGTGAAACAGTTGATGAAGATGCGGGTTTCACTTCTCTCAAAGATCTCAAGAGCGCATACAACGAAGGCGTTGATATGGGCGGCGAAGAAGTAGAAGAAGGAATTGTTGATGACGGAACTGAAGTTGCAGCGGCAGAAACTGTTGACACAGAAGCAACAGAAAAGAACGAAGCATAATTACAAGTAAATATAAATATTCTATGGCAAATATAAATCACGAACCATCGAAGTACATGCTTAACTTGATTCACGTTCTTCCTGCATATGAAAAGAAAGACGATGCAATCATCAACAGCATCATTGAAGTTTCAAAAGGCTCAATCAACAAATACGAAATCATTACTGAAGCTGGCGTTCTCAAGCTCGATCGCGTTGGTTACTCATCGATGTCATATCCATTTACCTACGGAGCAATTCCGCAGACATGGGATCTCGATGGCGATCCACTCGATGTTGAAATAATCGGCGTCACAGAATGGCTCGTTCCAGGATCTGTCGTTGAAGCTCGTGTCATCGGCGTCATGAAATTCAATGACGGCGGCGAAACGGACGACAAGATCATTGCTGTGCTTTCGGGCGACAAGCGAATGGATCATATCACTGACTACACACAGCTCGGCGAACACTTCATCAAAGAAACTACTTACTACTGGGAACACTACAAAGATTTGAAGAAACCAGGCACATGCAAAGTTGAAGGATTCTTTGGAGTCGAAGAGGCGAAAAAAATTATCGACGAATGCACAGAACGCTACCAGAAAGATTACGCTCCGAAAGTAAAGTAATCGTAATACCAAAAAATTACATGCTCAAGAAAACAAACAAACTAGATAAATCAATTCTCGAAATGCTTTTCGAAGTACCTGCAGAAGTATGGATCGTTCGAGAAACTGAAGCGATCGAATTCCTCGGCCAAGATGTCGAACTCGATGGCTTCCGCAAAGGAAAAGCACCACTCGAAGTTCTCAAGAAGAGCCTTCCAGAAATTATGATTTTGGAAAAAACTGCCGAGCTCGTCATTGCTGATCTCTACCCAAAAACTGTAGGCGAAGAAAAAATCGCAGTCATCGGTCGCCCTGAAGTTTCAATCACTAAGCTTGCGCGCGGCAATGCGCTCGAGTTTACGGTAAAGGCTGCAGTCGTTCCGGAAGTAAAACTTCCTGACTACGTCAAAATCGCAAAGGAAGAAATGAAAGCTGAAAGTGAAGAAGTCACTGATGAAGACTTTGAAAAAGCACTCCTTGATATCCGACGCATGCGCGCTCACCAGAAAATGCACGAAGATAATGTGCCGCATGAAGCGCACGACCACAATGCAATCGACGAGAAAGATCTTCCTGAACTCACCGACGAATTTGTGCAATCAATCGGCGCATTCAAAACTGTCGATGAATTCAAGGCGAAGCTTCGTGACAACTTGAAGGCAGAAAAATTGATCGAAAACAAAAACAAGAATCGCTCAAAGCTTGTCGAGCGTATTTCTAAAGAAACGACAACTGACGTTCCTGATGTTCTCGTTCAGTCTGAACTCGACAAGATGGTTATGCAGCTCCGCGAAACAATCGAGCGCGCTGGCATGTCGTTCGATGACTACTCAAAGCACATCGGCAAGACAGAAGAAGATGTCAGAAAAGATTTTCTTCCGGATGCTGAGAAGCGTGCAGTCATGGAACTCGCTCTCTACGAAATCGGCAAGAAAGAAAAGCTCACGCCGACCGAAGAAGCGATCAATGCCGAAGTCGACAAGCTCATTGCTCAGTACCCAGGTGCTGACCGCAACCGCGCAATCGCTTACGTTGAGCAAGTTATGACAAACGAAGCCGTATTCGAATTTCTCGAAAACAGCGCAGCGAAATAAATTGCATAAAAAAAAAGAGCTCATCACATTGATGAGCTCTTTTTGCAATCTGTTGATTGCAATGCGTTGCGTTACTGCTTTTTGCGAGGCTGACTTTGATTGTTGTTCTTAACAAAATTGCTATTCTGCTGAACAACTTTTTGTTGAGGAGCAACTTTCGTTTCGCTTCGTGGCTGGCCTTGAGCAATTTGTCTTGGCTGGATTTTTTGATTAACAACTTTCTGATTTGGATTGTTCTGTTGAACAATTCTTTGATCAGTGTTATTTCTCATTTTGCCATTACTCATGCTGCTGTTGTTCATGTTGCCATTTTTCTGGTAACCATTGTTTTGGTAGCCAGTGTTCTGGTTTGGATTAACGGCGGGATTGCCATTTCTCTGTCCAACATGTCCACGTGGTCCGTAGATTCCATTTTGATCTGGAACAACTTCACCGGTAACATTTCCGTACTGATCGTACGTGTACACTGGCTGACTGTTTGAGTACAGGTAATTATTTTCCTGCGACACAATGTAGTTAGCTTCAGCTAGCTGGCGACTTCCGTCCATACCACCTGCAGTTCCGTAAGGATTTGCTGTTTGGTAGAAGCCTGAAGTATTGGCTGGCTGTGTGTACTGATTACCTTGAGGGTAAGTCTGTGGAGGATAGCACTGAGACTGGCTTCCAACAGAAACTCCCATTGAAACGTAAATGATTGCACCATTTGAACCATAGTAGAAAGTATTTCCTCTTTGATCTTGATAGTACTGCGGAGCACTTTGCTGATACTGTTGAGAGTATTGCGCATCGTACTGCGTTTCCGGCATTGGCTGTCCTTGATTGTACACATCGTCACCAGCATATTCTGTTGCTGGCTGTGTTCCTACAGGAGTCGCTTTTTGCGGATAAGCCTGAGACAAAGGTTGTGGTTTGTTTGATGCACAGCCTGTTGCTGTAGCTAGGCCAATGATGGCGAGGAAGTAAATAGTTACTTTTTTCATTTGCTTTTATTTAATATTGTTAGAGGTCTAATTTATGTTACTTGTATTATAGCAAAATAAAACACATCTGTCAATAGGCAGATGTGTTTTAAATCCCTTATTTTGTAAGGCTTTTTTCGGACTAATTACCAGTAGTAGGCGTATGGATAGCCTCCATTTCCATAGTATGTGCCTGTAAAGACGTAGTTTCCGTAGCTGCCGCTCATGCCACCATTGCCGTTGTAGCCAGAATAGCCTGAGTTATAGCCACTATTGTAGCCGCTATTGTATCCACTGTAGCCAGAATTGTACCCTGTGCTTCCGCCATAGTAACCGCTGTAACCGCCAGTATTTGAATAACCGTAGTTATATTGGTTGTAGCCAGCAGTTGTTGGGTAGTAGTAGCTGCTTGTAGTTGGATAATAGTACGAGCTAGATGTGTAGCAAGTACAGTTGTACGTGCTGTAAGAGTATGTTGGACGTGGATTGTAGCAGCCTGTATAACATGGCGACTGGTACGAAGAGTAGCAGTAGCTTCCGCAAGTTTGGCTAGCTTGAGCGTTGGCAGATGGGGCTGTCGCAAAAGAAAATGCGAAAACTGCCGCAAGACCCACAGCAATCGTAAGGATTTTTTTGATCATAAGTCTCATTTTGATAGGAATAAATTGTAAGGGCAAGGGCTATACCGACCATGTATGCTCTGCTATACTTATTTTGCTCTTTCTGGCCATTCTGCCAAGTTTACAAGTGGCCAAAAATAAGGCTTAATTTATTGCCCATTATTCAAATTACCAGTAATTTATATACATTTATGTCTATCCTCATCCCTACAGTTATCGAAAAATCGAGCCTCGGCGAGCGCGCTTACGATATTTACTCTCGTTTGCTCCGCGATCGCATCATTTTCCTTGCCGGTCCGATCGACGACCATACAGCAAATATCGTTATTGCCCAGCTTCTTTTCCTCGAAAATGAAGACCCGAAAAAGGATATCAAGCTTTACTTGAATACTCCGGGTGGATCTGTCACGGCAGGTCTCGCTATTTACGACACAATGCAGCACATCAAGCCTGACGTTTCAACTATCTGTATCGGTATGGCCGCATCTATGGGTTCGTTCTTGCTCGCTGGCGGCGCCAAGGGAAAGCGCTTTGCTCTCCCTAACTCTGAAGTTATGATCCATCAGCCGCATGGTGGCGCAGAAGGACAAGCGACAGATATCGAAATCACTGCTCGCCAAATCCTCAAGCTTCGAGCTCGCCTCAACGAAATCATGGCGAAAAACACTGGACAGAAAGTTGCTCAGATCGAAAAAGACGTCGAACGCGACTACTTTATGGCTGCCGACGAAGCAAAGAAGTACGGAATCATCGATGAAGTGCTCAAAGAGAAGAAGAAGTAAGTCAAATATTGATTTCAAAATACTGCCCTTAAGGCGGTATTTTGTTTTGAGACTTCCTTGCCGCCCTTCTTTCAGTGTGGTATTTTTAGTTTGGTAATTTAAAGTAATTTGTCCCAGAATTCCCCTATGGCCGGCGTCAACCCTCAACAATTTGATACTCTACTCGTCCCGCAAGCGCGCGACGGGGCTTTGGTGCGTTCAGGACTATAAAAATATATGAACATAGCAGTATACATACTCGCCGCGGTTGTCGTGGGAGTTGCAGTCGGCTACTATCTTCGCCTTATCATTTCGCTCGGCAAAAAAGGATCTGTTGATCTCGAGATCAAGCAGCTGCTCCTCTCGGCAAAGGAAGAAGCCACACGAGTTGTTGATGAAGCCAAGAAAAAAGCTGAAGACAAAGAAGAAGAAATGCGCGCCCGCGAAATCGAAAAAAGCGGCGAGCAGAGAAAGACTGAAGATCGTTTGATTAAGAAAGAATCATTGCTTGATGCCCGCCAAGTCGAAATAGATAAAGAATCTGAAAGCATCAAAGATAAAGTCGAAGAAATAAAGAAAATTAAAGAGAAGGCCGAAAATATGCTTGCCGAAGAAATGTCTAAGCTTTCGGCAATTGCTCGCCTCTCAGTCGAAGAAGCTAAAGGCGAACTCATGAAGAAAATCGAAGAGCAGGCTTCTGAAGATTTCTTGATCCGTATGCAGAAGCTCGAAGCTGACAGCGAAGACAAGCTTGAGCGCCGCGCAAAAGATATTTTGGCGACAGTCATCCAGCGCTACTCAGGTTCTGTTGCGGCTGAACTCATGACGACTTCAGTCAACATTCCGTCTGAAGATATCAAAGGAAAGATCATCGGTAAGGAAGGCCGCAATATTCGCGCTTTTGAAAAAGCTGCTGGTGTTGAGCTCATCGTCGACGATACACCCGGAACGATTGTCATCTCTGCACACGATCCAGTTCGCAGACAAGTTGCTCGCGTTGCGCTTGAGAACTTGATCATGGACGGACGCATTCAGCCAGCCAAGATTGAAGAGACTGTTGAGAAAGCTCAGGCTGACATCAACAAGATCATCAAAGAAAAAGGCGAGCAAGCAGTTTACGAATGCGGTATCTTCAACTTTGATCCGCGCCTCGTAGCTATCATCGGTCGCCTCTACTTCCGAACAAGCTACGGACAAAATGTATTGCAACACTCTGTTGAAATGACACATGTTGCCGGAATGCTCGCTGAAGAACTTGGCGCAGATGTGCAGATCGCAAAAGCTGGCGCACTTGTCCACGACATCGGTAAAGCGCTCGACCATGAAGTTCAAGGTACTCATATCGAAATTGGTATTCGCATCTTGCAGAAGTTCGGTGCTGATCCGCGTGTTATCGATGCGATGAAGTCTCACCACGATGATTATCCTCATGCTTCGATCGAAGCTGTCATCGTTCAGACTGCCGACATGATTTCTGGCGGACGACCTGGTGCACGACGTGATACAGTCGAAAACTATTTGAAGCGCCTCCAAGATTTGGAAGCTGTTGCAAAAAGTTTCCCTGGCATCGAGAAGTCATACGCACTTTCTGCCGGTCGCGAAATCCGCGTCTTTGTCTCCCCTTCCGAAATCAACGATCTCCAAGCAAAAGATCTCGCTCGCGACATAGCGAAAAAGATCGAGGCTGACCTCAAGTATCCGGGTGAAATCCGCGTGGTGCTTGTCAGAGAAAATAGGATTGTGGAGTATGCGAGATAAAAACTTTCGCTGAAAAAATAATACAAAAGAAAAATCCCCGAATACACGGGGATTTTTTGAATTTGATTTTCTTTTTAATTGTCACTCTTTAAGAATTCCTTGCGACACCATCATGCAATAGTACATGTGATAAAAAAGTTCAGCTGCGCTATTGCGATCATTCTGCGTAGTCGGCACCATTTCATTGAGATCAAAACCAATTATTCTTTTATCCATTGATACAAGAGTGGTAATGAGCTTTTTCGCTTGCCACATCGAGAGCCCACCTGCAACTGGTGTTCCAGTACTCGGGCAGAGTGACACTTCAAGACCGTCATGATCAAAACTAATGTAAACATCGTCAGTAGGAATTGAATCAACTATGTCAAAACACCATCTTGCCCAATTCTTGTCTTGGAGATCCATCTGATTGCGCATGACTGAATCGTAAAAAACAGAGATACGATCTTTGTTTTCTTTAACGTACTGACGCTCGTCTGCCCCAGTGCTTCTGATTCCAACTGAAGTAAGATGCTTTACTTGCGGAATTTCTGTAAGAATATTGCGCATTATGCTCGCATGCGACCACTTAACACCTTCATATGCAAGACGAAGATCAAGATGTGCATCAACTGTCAGAATGCTGAATTTCTTATGGAATTTCGAATGTGCTTTCACTGAACCAAATATTGAACCGTGACAGCCACCAATGACAGCAACTAAACGATTGAGCTTGAGGGACTCTGTAACATTGCGCTCCAAGATAAAGTTTACCTTTTCGCAGATTTCATCGAGCAGCCTTACATTATATTCAACTACATGATCTAGGTTCGAATTAATCATCTCATCGAAAATCTCTCTTCCTTTTTTGTGAAGATCATGCAATTCAGGATCTGATTCATTTGCCCACATGCCTGGGATCCAAGCATCATCTCGATACTGTTCGCTCGTAAGCTCAATTGATTTTGATCCTTTAGCTAAACCAGCAGGCCCATCTTCTGCGCCTGTAGTACCCGAAACTGTTATCGCTGTCGGCATCTCATGTACATGGAGAATTGCATTCTCAAATGTGTGAGGCAAACCATACAAGTTATTCCCTAACGCTTGTCCATTGAGATCAAAGGCGGCAAACGTTTCTCTATTTTCTAAATAGAGTTTCTGGAGTCTTTCGTTTTTCATATATTATTTTTTTAATTTGGTTTTCCGCTATACTCGCATATATAGTTGGTCAGGTCAAATAAAAAAACCTCCGAATACTTTCGGAGGTTTTTAGACCACATGACACTAAAAGGTTATTTTCTGAGAACGACTGCTGCAATGAGAGGAGCGATGTTTGTATAGTCGCCGAAAATCTGCATACCAAAGGCATTGGTCGTAAACTTACCCCAAGTAATTTTTTCTTTGTAGCCAGCACCAGAATAGGAACCAAAACTCATTGGCGAGGAGTGGATTTCAATAAATCCAGCCCACGAACGAATTAACTCTTCCTGCTGTTCATTTGTAAAATTAGCAAGAAAGTCTTTCTTCAGATGCGGAACAACGCAAATAGGAAAATCTGCCGCAATACCTCCTCCATACTGAAGAAATGCAAGGCCTTTTTCTTTGGTATTGTCCATATACCATTCGGCAAGTACATTCAAGTATTTGAACGAATGAAGCACAACATTGGGATTAATTGGATTTTCTTCTGCATGTTTTGACAGAAATGGGTGATTGCCTTTATAGCTGTAGAAAGCAAAAATATTTCCCATTGTTGAATCTTCAATGCCTCCAACGACTATGTGCACTTTGTTTTTGTAGGCTTCCAACAGCCAGCAATCTTCCGGATTTGCTGTCGGATCAAACGTTAGGACATTATCTTCAAATAGTTTGAAGAAATATTCATGCCACAGCAGATAATTACCAGTTCTTTCTGCTTCTCTCCAATATTTTTCAAGATGAGGCAGAACCAGCCGAACCGATTCATCTTCAGGAAGAAATGTGTCAGTAATTCTTCGAAGGCCGGCATTGTCGAGCTCTTTTTCTTCTTCGCGCGAAAGTTCCATATAGTCAGGAATGTACGCGTAGTGCGAATTGGCAATTAGTCTGTAAAGACTTTCCTCGAGGTTTGCACCTGTCACAGATATTGCTGCAACTTTTCCTGATCTAATCAGTTCAGAAATATGTGTACCTTGCTGGAATGACGAGCCAGCGCCAGACATTGTCAGGAATATTTTTCCTCCATTGTCGCAATGGTCTCGAAGCCAAAGCGCCGAATCAACTGTCTTGCCTCCATTGCAGTGACGCATATGTTGGACGAGATAGTTTGTAACTGGTGTTGATGAATCTGGAGCGTAGTCTCTTTCTCCGATTTTAATTTTGCTCTGCAGTCCAGGGCTGAGTAATTTCAGTTTTTCTTGTAGCATGGTTGCGTTTTTTGAGGTTTTTTGGAAAGGACTTCGTTGTCCGTTTGCGACCATATTCGCATAATTAGCTAGCATAGTCAAAAAAAACAAATCCCGACAAAGCCGGGATTTTTTGTGTTATGTTATAACTCTAATTTTACATTATCCGATGTGTTGAAGGATGACCAAATATAATATCAAGTCGTGCTTGAATGCTTCCGACACCAAACTCATCGTTGAGTGATGTTGAAGACCACCAAACAGGATTTTTACTATCGCTCGTATCGAGGAAGCGAACATGAGAAATGTTACTGTCAGCAATAATCGGATGCTGAGGCTTAACTGGATGATTCCAGTCAAAGTACTCTTTGCAAACTGATTCGTCGGTAATCATAATTCTGATTTTTTTCTTTGTTCGAGCTCTGTCAGCAAAAGCTTCACTTAAGAATTCAGGTACTTTTCCTCCGTCGTCAGCACCAAGAATAATTGTTATCGGAACCCTTCTTTTCATAAATATTTTGAAGGCACCCAAATACTCACCATGGAAAATTGGGTCATTCCAATTTTTGACCAGCATAACTAATCGATGCTTTGCGCCATATACTGTTTCTTCAAACGTAAGGCGACAATCTCCATTTACTTTAATGACACCTTTTGGCTGATGTGCGACCTGCACTTTTACGATTGGTTCCATAATATTAAGATTTAAGTAATGATTTAATCCAATCGTACTCCTGTCTAGAAAAATGTCTAGCAAAAATCCCCACAATTATGTGGGGATTTCTTGCTTATATGTTTTTACTGAGCATCGCGCGTAATCTAGCGAAGTTCAAAGTTTGCTCGAACAGTAATCATGACATCTTTTTCAATAGTAGAAGTGTCATATGAACCATAATCTTCAACGTCTACTGAGTCTGGGCGAAGAAGCTGAACAACACCGGACGATGCATTTGCGAGCTTTCGGACGCTTGCGCCAGTTGCTTCAGCAATAGCATCAGCTCGGTTTTTGGCGTCAGTGATCGCTTTGCTCATGAGAGAAACGCGGATAGTCGAGAGCTTTTCGCTTGAGTAGAGGTACTGAGCTTGGCTTGCCTCAAACGCAACTCCCCTTTTGACGATTTCAGCAGCATTATCAGCAATCTTTTTGATCTTTGGAAGATCCTTTGATGTTACAGTGATATTTTGGCGAAGGACAATGCGCTCAGAACCTTGAATTCTGTTGCCACGCTCGTCGTAGTCGTATTCTGTGAAGCTAGAGGATGGATCGATCGCAATTTCCTCGTCCGTTGCGCCTTGCGACTTGAGGTACGTTGTAACCTTACCCATATCGACTGCAAGGTCAGTGTAGCCAGAAGCTGTACTTGCGCGAGTTGTCTGCCTAGACCATGACCCTGAAAACTTTCCGATATCAGAGCTGACGCGCTCTTTAGCAGATCCGGTTACCGAAATAGTGTTTTCGCTGCCGCGGAGCTGGCGAACAGATGTGCCCAAAACGAGCAAACCAACGATAAAAGCCAGACCGAGAACAATACCTGCTGCGACATATGGGCGATCAAAGAATGTGTTTTTCATATAGTTTGCGCAAAATACGCTGAAATTAACAAATGAGTTAATAATTAGTAAATAAAAACTGCCTTCAGTATATCTGAAGGCAGTAGTTGTGCAAAGGTTTTTGCGAAAGCTTGTTCTTTATTAAAATGCGTACTTCTTCGGCAAAAGCCTAAGTTTGAAGTAACCTTGAATGAGAATGACGATCGAAAATAAGAACATTCCGATAATCACAAGCTGAACCATAATTTCCGCAACCGGATAGTTCGAGAATTGAGATCCCGTAATAAGCTTATTCCAAGCTTGAAAGCTCATGGCGCCAATCAAAAGCGAAAAAAATAAATACTTATACTTATTTTCACTTTCTTTTGAAACTAGCCAGCCGCCGCTTGAAATCATGAGTAAAGAAACCCAGATCGAAGCAAAGATTGGATTTCCTTGGCCGACAGCGTAAAATATGCCGACTACAGTTAAAAGAAATACAATTGCTGGAATGAGAATCTTGTCCGTAAAGGCGATAAGTACATTCCCAACATTTTTAACGAGTGCAATGATAAATTTAGTAAGGTAAATCAGTGCTAATCCAACGTAATAGAGAATTAATTTTTTCATAGAGCTTTGTTTTTGAAGTTTGTGGTTTTTTCGTTTTAAATAATAGCACAATTATCAATAAAGTCAATTATTTTTGAAGCCTTATGAAAGGTTGCCCAAAAAAACCCTTGCGGTATAATACTTTCTGAGAGGCCATGACGTTTTGTCCTATCCAAAGCATTGTGGTCGAGTCGAAATTTAGCAATAAACTTCCGACCAAGCGCGCTGTGTTTACACATGCTCGCGCGGTGTCGGACAGAGTATGAACAAACAAGACATGATCGAGTGGGTTCACGGCAAGATCGGCGGTACTAAAGTACAGGCTGAAGAAGTTGTGAACGGCCTTCTTGATGCTATCGTCGGTACCCTTAAGAAGGGCGAAGAAGTATCAATCGCTGGCCTCGGGATTTTCTCTGTAAAACCTCGAGCCGCGCGAATGGCCCGCAATCCAAAGACTGGAGAGCAGGTTAGTGTTCCAGCTACAAAGGTTCCTAAGTTCAGAGCAGCAAAAGCTTTGAAAGACGCAGTAAAATAAGGACTTTATAGAAAAAACCTCACAATTGTGAGGTTTTTTCTTTTGCTGGATATGAAATGTCCGCGCTCTTCTGTGTAGTCGGGGCGCCGGGAATCGAACCCGGCCCTTATGTTCCCAAAACATATATACTACCGATATACTACGCCCCGAAATGTCTCTTAAATGTCCGTCAAAATTGCCTCCCTATACTAGCATATATACGGAATATGTAAAAAATACGCCGACAAGTAAAAACCAGCCTCCGGAGAGACTGGTCTTAAAAACCCATTAAGAAAATTAATCGTTCGTACTTAAAGTAACTTGAGATCTAAAGATCTGCATGTTCGGCACCCTGTACAGGTATTTAATTTCCTCCTCATCTTCAATACTACAGATAGAGCAAGTCTTCGAGTGAACTAGCTGAAATACTTTTAGCGCAAATGCCTTTTCGTCATTTTCCGATAAAAATACAGCAGGGTTCTGTTTTTTTGCTCTAGCAAGAAGGTCATGAAGCCGCGCCTTTGATCCAAACTGTCCACATAAAAGGCGGGCGCAGTTTTCGAAACATAGATTCATCGAATAAATCTGTGCGCTGTAGACAGCAGTAGCGTCAATCTTTTGCATTGCAAGAAAAATTCTCTCCCAATCGCTCTCTCTTAATACAGGAAGCATGTTGAACTCCTTTTTTGCTGGTAGATCCATTTTTCCTTCTACAAACAGTGGTTCTTCAATTACCCGCACTTGCCTCTTGAAAAGCAAATGTTCAATATTGCTTTCCAGACTGATGCCAATTCCCATTGCTTTAGTTGTAAGCATTGGATGCTTAATATCCTTAATAAGGGATAAAATTACTTCTTTGAGATGTTCCTTCGCCTTCGTGAAATCATCTGCGTGTTCGTTAGCCATAATACTTTCGATTTAATTGGTTATTTAATTGTGAATTTGTGATTTTTCTTAATACTACAACTATAGAAACAAGTGTCAATCACGAATTATTCTTAATTATGGCTGCAAGGCTTCTGACTCTGAGCCATTGAGGAGGATTTTTACGCTCTGAATCGTAGAAAATTGCTTGAGTGTCTGCTCAATTTGCGCTCGAGCCTCCCCTACTAGACATGATCCTGCTGAAGGAAGAACGCTGAAGTCAGCTTTAGCGACGCCATTTGTGACAGAAAGGCTTTTGAGCTCATTACCAGATCCACGATCAAAAGCTGAGGTGTAGCCGAGCGCTGCCTCTGCTTCTGTTGTTCCTTGGAGCAACGTGCGTAGAGCAAGCGTAGCAATTGAAGTAGTTTTCGGAACTTTTCTTTCAACTACATATACCTTAGAGCAATCTATTGAGTTGGGATTCTTAATTGTATTTCCAAAATAAAGCTTGATTGTCTGTGTTTCTTGCGCTGCAAACTTTACATTAACTTTAAATTCCCGATGAAAGCCCTCATTATCAGATGGATTATCATTTTCAAAAAGAATATAGCCTTCTGTTGCGCCATTTGTTATGAAAGGGGGAATTTGGCCTTTAAAATCAACAAAGTTTGTCGTCATCCACTCCCCTTGCGCTGTAATATAAGTCCCTTGTAGGAGCGTCCCGTTTTTAGAATAAATCTTGACTGGTGCGCTTGCTTCAAAAAACCAACCGCCAACTGCCTTGCCGGCTACAGAAAAACCGGACGAAGCATTTACCGTATCCCCTTCCTTAGGACTAGTAACAGTAATCATCTTGCTTGCCTCAGGTGGATTTGTGCTTGGTGTTTCTGGAGTTTGACCATTGTTTGTCGTGTCAGGAATTGTTACATCAGGGTTTTTTGTAGGATTATTTGCAAATGCAAAGTAAAAAATGCCTGCAATGAGGAGAATAATGACAATTACCCAAACGGTTGTTGTTCTTTGTGATTTCATATCTTTATTATATAGCTTATTAGGATTAAAGATTAATATTAAGCATTAATATATACACTCTAGATGACGGACGTAAGCCCTTTTCATGACCTTGTCATACTCAATTGCTATAACATCAATCTGCCAAGGTATACGATCGCCCAGCATTTTCATATCTGCATAAACCAGACATGCCCGAGCCAGTCTCTGCATTTTCTTGTGGTGCATGTTGTCTTCAGGCCTAAATAAAGACATTTTACCCTTAAAATTAAGGGTTTTAACCTCAAAAAACCGAATCTCCTCTCCCCTGTTGGCAATAATGTCGATTTCGCCACATTTGAGTGTGAAATTGCGCTCCAATATAGTAAAACCCTTATTCTGTAAGTATTTACAAGCGATATTTTCCCCTATTTGTCCGACTTTTTGACTTGGCGATGTGAATTCCTTCATACCTTAATTCTAATGATTTCACATGAAATGCCGGTAAATTTAAAATAAAGGAAATATCAATCGTTTCACATGAAACATAAGATATGATAACTGTCCTAATTAGTCATTTCTATATAAAATAAGGCTATAATCAGGAAATACTTATTTTAAAATATATTATTATGTCTTTTATCAACAATACACACATAGTTATCCACAGTTTTGGCATAAATATGTAGAAATTATGACTTATTTTGCTTGAGATTCAATACTATTTGTATATATGTTCATAACTATATATGTCTTTTATGAACACTATTCAAAATATATCGCTCAATTGAGAGCAAAAGACGTATATAACTCGCGATGCATATATAAATAGACATGCGTACACTTATATGGGTTTTAAGGGCGTGCTTATTGCGATCCTATTAGAAACTTTTTTGTGCGGGTAGGGAGAATCGAACTCCCGTCTCATCCTTGGCAAGGACGTGTTCTACCACTAAACCATACCCGCATTTAACGGAGATTATTATACTCATTTTAAAGCTAAAATGCAATAAATATTATTGATTTCATTGATTATATGTTGAAACAATGGTATTTTAAGCATATTAATAAATAGCACGCACCCATGGTGAAATGGATATCACTACAGTCTTCGGAACTGTCATTGGGGGTTCGAATCCCTCTGGGTGCACAAAATTGTTTCATATGAAACTAAACGAAGCCGGTGAAATAAACAAAATCAATAGGGAAGACATCCCAGATTACGTTACACATGTAACAGAAACCCTACAAAATAAGGGTTTTGAAGCATATATTGTCGGTGGCTGCGTCCGAGATCTTATACTTGGCCGCACACCAAAGGACTGGGATGTAACAACAAATGCCAGTCCAGAGGAAATTCAGTCTCTGTTTGAGAAAACTATGTACGAAAACCGCTTTGGTACTGTGACTGTTTTTCTGCCAAAAGAAAATGATCAGCCTGCTGAACAATACGACCAGATAGAAGTAACAACCTACAGGAAGGAGGCAGGGTACTCGGATAATCGCCACCCAGATAAGATTGAATTCTCAAAAACGATTGAGGAAGATCTTGAACGTAGAGATTTTACTATCAATGCAATGGCGTATGATATTTCTCAAGGACATTTAAAAGACATATACGGCGGTTTAAAGGACATTGAAGACAAAGTAGTACGAACTGTCGGCAATGCAGACGAACGCTTCTCTGAAGACGCCCTGCGCGTTCTGAGGGCAATTAGATTTGCATGCGAGCTCGGATTTGCTGTTTCATATGAAACATTGGAATCTATTTCACGGCATTCAGATAATCTTGCTGCCATTTCACATGAAAGGATTCGTGATGAGTTCATCAAAATTGTAATGTCTAATGATCCAATGGGTGGAATGAGTATGCTTATGAAGCTAGGTCTAAATAAGCATGTAGTTCCAGAATTAGAGGAAGGTGTTGGCTGTGAACAGAAAGGGGAACACATCTTCGATGTTTTTGAGCACATATTGCATGCACTTGGACATGCCGCTGAGAAGAATTGGCCATTAGATATAAGGCTTTCTGCGCTATTTCACGATATCGGCAAGCCTAGAACTCGTCGGTGGGATGGCACTAAAGCTGGTGGCAAAGGGAAGTATACGTTCTATGGCCATGAAGTAATCGGAGCAAGAATGGTTAAGAAAATCATGGATAGACTCCGTTTCCCGAGAGAATTGAGCGATAAAGTATATACAATGGTCAGATACCATATGTTTTTCTCTGACACCGAGGCTATTACGCTTTCGGCTGTTCGACGTACCATAGTGAATGTAGGTAGAGAGAATATCTGGGATCTCATGAAAGTACGCGAATGCGACAGAGTAGGCATGAAAAAGAAAGAAGCTCCATATAGACTGCGAAAATATCATGCAATGATTGAGGAAGCGCTTAGAGCTCCAACTTCTGTTTCAATGCTTAAGATAGACGGCAAATTCCTAATGGGGGAGTTACACATGAAACCAGGCCCACGAATGGGCTGGATTCTTCATGCATTACTTGAAGAATGTCTTGAAGATGATTCAAAAAATACTGTTGAGCATCTTTCGGCAAGAGTAATTGAGCTCGATAAGTTGTCTGATAAGGAACTAAAAGACATGGGTGAGGCAGGGAAGCAGGCAAAAGAAGAAAAAGAGGAAGAGGAACTTGGTGAAATACGAAAAAAACACGGCGTATAGCAGCAACTTAATATTAAAGCTTAATGCTTAAGGAATTTCTCAAGTTTAGGCGAAATGACAGCCACACAATATGGCTGGTTTGGATTTTTAGCATAGTAATCCTGATGATACTCTTCTGCTTCATAAAAATGTTCGAGTGGAGCTATTTGCGTAACTATAGGATCTTTCCAATTTAGCTGAGTTTCGCTGCGGACTTTCTCGGCAAGCAGCTTTTGATTTTCGTCTTTATAAAAAATTGCAGAGCGGTATTGAGTACCGACATCCCCGCCTTGCTGATTGAGCGTTGTCGGATCATGTATTTCAAAAAATATTCTCAATAAAACCTCGAGAGAAACAACCTGAGGGTCAAAATCAAGCTTAACTACTTCCGCATGTCCTGTTGTTCCCGTGCAGACGCTTTCGTATGTCGGAGCTGTTTTTATACTGTTTGTGTTTGCATTTTCGCCGCCTGTGTAGCCGCTCGTTATTTTAGTTATACCTTCCACGCGCTTGTAGAGTGCATCGAGACACCAAAAACATCCACCACCAAGAATAATAGAATCTATTTTCATATATTCAATCCTACACCTGAGGCGCAAAAAATCCCAGCTGTTCAATCAACTGGGATCTAAAATTTGCCTAATGCACGGGTACCAAACCATACAGATGGGAAGGCAATAGTGTTTGTCTCGAAAACCAGCAATAAAAATCAAATATAACTTATTCAGAACTATACTCCTGCTCCAGATCAAAATCAACATCAATAGAAAGGGGACAGTGATCGCTGCCGTAGACATCAGAGTGTATTGAAGTTTTTGTTATGTATGGAATGACATCTTCGGTCGTAAAAAAGTAGTCGATGCGCCAGCCGACATTGCGAGCACGAGCTCCAGTCTTCTGATCCCAGTATGTGTAAGCAGCCGCAGTGTCTGGAAAAAAGTGGCGATAGACATCAACCCAGCCATCGCCAACAAGCTTGTCCATCCAAGCGCGCTCGATTGGCAAGAAGCCAGTATTTTTTTCATTTTCTTTTGGGCGAGCTAGATCAATTTCATTGTGCGCAGTATTTACGTCGCCAGTGAAAATGACATGATACTTTTTCTTGAGCTTATTTACGAAATCGAGAAACGCTGCGTAGAAAGCAAGTTTGTAGGCCAAACGAACTGGACCGCCGCCGCCATTTGGAAAGTAGCAGTTAATGACGGCAAAATCGCCAGCAGGGGAATCGAAGTAAGCAATAATCGTGCGGCCTTCATCATCGAATTCTGGATGGCCAAAACCATCTTCAACTTTGTGGGGCTTTTCTTTTGAATAAATTGCGACACCCGAGTAGCCTTTTTTGACTTTGCTCCAAGAGTAAGATGCATGCCAGTCTTTTGTCATTTCCAAAAATTCTGGCGGCAACTGAGACGGTTCAGACTTTGTTTCTTGCAAGCAAATAATGTCGGGCTTAACAGCTTCGACAAAAGGCTCCCACATGCCGTTCTTTATTGTGCCGCGGAGGCCGTTTGTATTCCATGAGACGATTCGCATACGACAACTGTAACCCACAATAATCAACAGGACAATGTTTACAAAATGCATGCATGCGCTATTATCAGATGGAACAAATAGCACTGCCGCTATTTGAAAAACCAAATATCATGGTAAAACAGATTCGCAACAGAGGCCCCGCAAACAGCGGTGGCGGCACAACAATGATGACGAACAATGATGTTCAAAATTTTCAAGGTAGCAAAAAAGATCAGGGCGGAGGAGTAGCCGGCAAAGTACCGGTCCCAAAGAATGGAGGTAACCACAGCTAAACACAAATAGAAAAGGCTTAGCCGTAATCGCCCCGGCAAAAAAAAATTAAGGGACTCACTTGAGTCCCTTTTTTCTTTTTCAATTTTTAACTCACAATCAAATGATATCTAATTCTTTTTGCTGTGGAATTTTTTATGAATATCACGCAGCGCCTTGTCGGTAATGTGCGTATATATTTGAGTTGTTGCAATGTTTGCGTGGCCTAGCATCATTTGCACAGAACGAATGTCAGCGCCGTTCGACAAGAGGTCAGTAGCGAACGAGTGGCGCAAAACATGCGGAGTAACTTTTTTCGAAATGCCAGCCTTCATCGCAATTTCGCGGACGATGCGCTCAATCGAGCGGGGAGTGAGGCGACGTGAATCTTTGCGTCCTTCAATTTTCTTGGCGCGATTGCGCGAGAGCTCAACAAACATCGCTTCGTCCATATCTTTTCTTTTCGCCAAATAGTTTCGGATTGCACCCTTTGCATCATCAGACAAAAAGACAACGCGGACTTTTTCGCCCTTTCCGCGAATCGAGAATTCATCGCGAGACAAATCAAGATCGCGATTGAGCGAGCTAAGTTCGGAGAGGCGAAGGCCAGTCGAGAAAAAGAGCTGCAGCATTGCATGGTCGCGGAGAGAGCGCTCGACTGCGAGCTGCTTTACATTTTCGCTATCGGATTTCGATGGAGCAACCTTGAGCGACGCTTCAATCATGCGGAAAAGTTCATTGACGGTAATGAGGTCAAGGCTGCGCTCTTTAACTTTTGCGAGTTCAATGCGATCTGCAGGCAATGCCTCAATGCCGCGTCGCATCAGGAATTTGAGAAAAACTCGGAGCGCGATCAAGTGGTAGTTCTGGCTATTTTTTTTCATCGTGCCGGACGATTGGCCTTTGACCTTGATGCCAGGGGCACGGTTGAGATTGAGCCGAAAAGTACGGATAGATTCTTCATCAATATCGCCGACAGTCTTTATTTTCTGCTCCTTGAAAAAACGCGAAAGGTAGCGATCGTAGTTAACGACAGTTTTGAGCGAATTGCCTTTCTCGATCTCGATGTATTCAAGAAATTGGCGCTTCATTTTTTCTATATCTGTATCGCTGCCGGAGGACATGGAGAAAGTATATCATTTGACCCAAAGGCTATAAATGGTATGCTCGAAGAAACAGCTGTAAAAATGAAAAAACAAATCCGTCCCGGGTTTCATATTATTTTAGTTGAACACATTATTATGTCTATTTTTGCAATTGCAGCGATTTTCTCTCTCCTTGCCATTTTGGGATTAAAAAACACTGCTGACATGCGACAATACGACGACCAGTATTCGAACAATTTTGTTATAGGCTTAAGCATCATCATTTACCTCTCTCTGTACTATTTTTACTTTATGTGGAAAGTACATCGTCCGGTAGACATTAATGCGCAATACTATAGCGAATCTGAAGAAGCTGGTTACGATCATGTGCGACCAACTATTAGAGATGAAAATTACGACTCCATTGTCTTAGGTCCAAATCGACTCAAGTCGAAAACCTAAACTCCCAAGCTCCTCATATATCCTTATATATGAGGAGCTTTTACGTTGTCAGGCAGCCGAAATTTGCCAATTTGGCCTAAAAATGTCGTTTAGTGGGCAGACCGAGGGAGGGCTTGCATTTTTTTTGTTCATGTGCTATGATATGCGAGCTATGTTGAAGAAAACAAAGAAAGCCAACGCAATCAAAAAAGTACAGCTGCACGACAAGGACAACGGTTCTTCGCCTGCTCAGATCGCTATTTTGACTGAACGTATTGAAAGCCTTGCATCTCACTTGAAGAAGCACAAGCAGGATAACCATTCCCGCCGTGGTCTCATCAAGATGGTCGCAGACCGACGCTCCCACATGAAGTTTTTGGAGCGAAACAACAAGTCTGCCTTCGCTAAAGTTACAAAGGCCCTCGAACTTAAATAATCAACAAAGCTCGCCTCTGGCGGGTTTTGTTTTAGTGATATACTCGTTGTGGCCAAATGGCCAGACGGATAAGCGTTTTTACATAGCAGGTCGATATTTTACATACAAATAATTTTTTACATACTCTTATGTCAATCATCAAACACAAAGAACAGCGCGTTGCCGTTTTTATAGATACGCAAAATATCTACCACAGCGCACGCAACCTCTACAACCGCAAAGTCAATTTCGGCTCTGTAGTCAAAGATGCTGTTGCCGGACGAAAGCTCGTTCGCGCAATCGCATATGTCATTACCTCGGAAGCGGGGGATGAGAAAGCTTTTTTTGAAGCCCTCGAAAAAATGGGCATTGAAACTCGCACGAAAGACCTTCAGGTCTTCGCGGGAGGAGCAAAGAAAGGAGACTGGGATGTCGGTCTTGCAATCGACGCAGTGCGAACAGCGCCGCGCATCGATGCAGCGATCATTCTCTCAGGCGACGGCGACTTCGTCCCGCTCGTCGAATATCTCCAAAAGCACTCAGGGATCCAAGTTGAAGTTGCAGCATTCGGAAAGTCTTCTTCGCAGAAGCTCAAGGAAGCAGCAGACGATTTCGTGGACCTTTCGCAAAATGCGAGAAAATACCTCATCGGTATGCGATAAATCACGCAGTAAAAGAGCCGCCTTTAATAGGGCGGCTTTTTTATTTGTTTTTAAAATGAACTTGCTACTAAATTTAATTTCTTAAAATCTGTAATCGAACAGCTTTACGACTTTGATCGGTACATTTTTAGGAAATACATGCGGTGCAACATTGCCGATAAGCTTAGCGAATCGCTCGCTTCGGGCCTTGCTCTTGTCGATCATCAGCTTCAGCCAAAGCAACGTTGGAGCAATACTGAGGCTCGTTTGCGCTTTGCGGTAGCCGCCATCAACACCTTTGATTTGCTCATGCTTTTCTTCTAGCAAAATGAAGTAGCCAGTCGGCATCGATTCAAGCAATGCTTTCGTTGATGAAAAATTGTAATGCTTGTTAGCCGGAACAAAACCAAATGTTGTCGTGACTTTATACTTCTTGCCGCGACGTTCGACATCCTGCAACTCTGCGTATTCAATGGTGTTGTACTTGCCGGGCTGCATGTGCCAAGTGTGCGTTTTTGTTAGGTCACTGATGAGCAGGTTGAGCTGTCCGCGATCGAACTTTTCCGCAAGAGGTTTCTTCGGCAAAAAACTAAGATTTGATTCGTGCTGAAAGTAGAATTCGACGGTGCGATTCTTTTTCTTTTTCCTGGTCTCATGCCAGAGTTCAAATCTGAAGCCGCGCCGCGATTGCTTGAACATTTCTTTGAAGACATTAATGAAGAGTTTGTCCGGATCTGTAGGCTTGAGCAATGCACTGATGGTTTTGCCTGTGCCACGCTTTTTTGAGTCGCGACGGTTTCGGTTTTTCGACATTCGCACGAAATCCGGATTGTTCAGCTTTTTGAGATTGCTTTCAATTCGAGTGGGGGAGGGATATCTCATAATTATGGAGTTTTAATTGTTTACATTTTTTATTACTGTACCATGATTTGTTGAATATGTAAAATGCATCGTAAAAAGTATTAATGAAAAAGAATGACTGATATACTCAATCTATTAGAATTAATTGCTAGCCTGCAGACGCATAGAATTGTCGCTAAATATAGCAGAGCAATTTTAGGGTCTGGAGACTAGTCAAAAGAAATGCAAAGCAAAGAGTACGAAATAG
>JAGOSA010000036.1 GCA_018062505.1 Minisyncoccota bacterium
ATATGATCGAAATTATCCCAGCCATTCTCCCAGAAACAGTCGCCGACATCCGCAACCAAGTTGCGGCGGTTTTGGGCAAGGTCAGACTGGTCCAGATTGATATGGTGGATGGTGTTTTTGCACCGACAGCAACCTGGCCATACAATGGCGAAGACCTCAGCTTTATTGAGGCGCTTGAAGCTGAAAAAGAAGGTATGCCGTATTGGCAGGATATGAACTTTGAGCTCGACCTCATGGTTAAAAACGCGCACGACCACCTCGACTATTTTTATAAATTCGCACCAGCCCGCATCGTGCTTCATGCTGAAGCTGAAGGTGACGAAGAAGAGTTTGCGAACTTTATCGAAGCGATTGATCCGTACATTCGCGACAACACCGAGATTGGCGTCGCATTCAATGTTGATTCAGATATCGATGCATACCGACATATCATCAAAGAAGTTGATTTCGTACAGTGTATGGGTATTTCAGAGATCGGAAAGCAGGGACAAGATTTTGATGAACGCGTTTACAGTCAAATCAAAAAAGTTGCAGATGCATTTCCAGGACTCCCAATCGCAGTTGATGGTGGCGTCAATCTCGATAATATCGAAAACCTCATTGCTGTCGGTGCAACTCGTCTCGTCGTTGGTTCAGCGCTTTGGAAAAGCGGATCACCACTCGATACGCTTCGCGAAATGAAAGCTATCGCGCATGCTGCTTCAAATTCAGGTGATGAGGCAGAAAATGCACAAGAATAAAATCTAAAAAACGCCTATACACATCGGGCGTTTTTTATTTTGCCTGTGCGCTAGTATACTGTTCTTAATGAATGAACATCAGTTAGCACTCGAAGCCAATTCGATTCGCGAATCTATTATCGAAATGTTGCTCGCTGCGGGAAGCGGCCACACAGCTGGACCACTTGGTATGGCTGATATTTTTACTGCGCTCTTTTTTGCGCAGCGACAAGATGGCGCGACTGACAGCGAAGGGAAATTGCTCCGCGGTATTCTTCGCCATGATGTTTCTAATCCCTTTTGGTCAGAACGTGACCGACTTGTTCTCTCAAACGGTCACATTTGTCCGATTTACTATGCGACGCTTGCGCACGCCGGCTATATACCGAAAGCAGAGCTTCTCACGCTTCGTAAATTTGGCTCGCGACTCCAAGGCCATCCGCATCGTGAGTACTTAGATATTTTAGAGACAAGTTCAGGGCCGCTCGGCTCTGGTCTTTCTCAGGCGGCGGGTATGGCGAAAGCTATTGCCATGGACGGAGGGCGAAATAATTCCGGACAGCCGACCGATCAGTACGTTTTCTGTATGATGTCAGACGGGGAGCTCAATGAAGGCAATAGTTGGGAAGCGATCATGTTTGCAGGGAAAAATAAGTTACGGAACTTGATCGCAATTGTTGATCGAAATAATATTCAGATCGATGGTAATACAGAAGACATTATGCCGCTTGAACCGCTCGCAGATAAATGGCGCGCATTCAATTGGCACGTTGAGGAAATCAATGGCCACAACTTTGAAGAAATCATCGATGCTGTTGCTCGAGCTAAGGCTGTTTTTGAAAAGCCGACGGTGATAATCGCTCACACCATCCCAGGCAAGGGAGTTAAAGAATTTGAGCGTGATTATCACTGGCACGGCAAACCACCGAGCGCAGATGAGGCCAAGATGGCGCTCAATGAGCTTCGAACGCTCGGCGGGAGAATTAAGAGTGAGCATAACTAAACATATAATTATGAAACCTTTTGTCTTACAGATACACGGCCCGATTTGTTCAGGAAAAACAACTATTGTTAAAATCTTACACAAAGAATTGCCGCGCACTTTTATTATCTCGGCGGACCGACTGAAATGGCTCATGTCGGACTACCAGCCTAAAGCAGACAGGGAAACTATTTCTCTTATGGTTTTGGATATTATTAAGAGGGCACTTGAAGCCGGATGGAATGTTATACAAGACTCAAGTATGCTTTGGATCGAACCGGCAACGAAAAAAATGTACCAGGACTATTATGAAGAAAACGGTATTGTACAACATCATTTTAATCTTGAGGCACCCCTTCCCGTATTACTACATCGTTTACAGACTAGAATAGAAGAAGAACGAAAGGGAAATATGAGAATCCTCATCAAAGATGAAACATCGTATATGAGATCGTATACAAGATATCAAGAAATTAAAAAAGACTATCCGACTTTCGATACTACGGAAAAAGAGGCACAGACAATAGCGAACGAAATCTTAGAACATATTAAACATGCTTAACAAAAACCTAAAACTAAATCAAAAACTTTTTAACGACGATGTCGAGCAAATTCCTATACGCAAAGGCTTTGGTGAAGGTTTGGTTATTGCTGGTGAAGCTGATACAAATGTTGTCGCTCTTTCTGCTGATCTCACTGAGAGTACACAAATGGAAGCGTTCAAAAAAGCTTTCCCAGATCGCTTCATCGAAATCGGCGTCGCTGAGCAAAATCTCGTGACCGTAGGTAGTGGTATGGCCGCCGTCGGCAAAATTCCTTTTGTTTCGTCGTATGCGATGTTTTCTCCGGGTAGAAATTGGGAACAAATCAGAACAACGATTGCCTACAACGATCGTCCTGTGATTATCGTCGGAAGTCATGCCGGTATTTCCGTCGGACCAGATGGTGGTACGCACCAGGCTGTCGAAGATATTGCAATCATGCGCGTCATGCCAAACATGATGGTTATTTCACCTTGTGACGCTATTGAGACACGCAAAGCGACGATTGCTCTCGCTCAAGCCGGCAAACCTGCATATCTCCGCCTAATGCGAGAAAAAACTCCTGTTATGACAACCGCCGAAACTCCTTTTGAAATAGGAAAAGCAAATATCATGTATCGACCGGACGGTCTTGCTCATGTCGGTATCATTGCGACTGGTGCACTCGTTCATAAAGCACTACTGGCTGCGAAAAAGCTCGAGAAAAATGGCATCCGCGCTGTTGTTATGAATATGCATACTATTAAACCGCTCGACACACAGGCAATTATTGCGCTCGCTCGCGAAACGAAGGCAATCGTTACGGTAGAAGAACATCAGATTGCTGGTGGTCTCGGAGGAGCTGTTGCCGAAACACTTGCCCAGTCATTTCCTGTACCAATTGAATTCATCGGTGTGCACGACCAATTTG
>JAGOSA010000037.1 GCA_018062505.1 Minisyncoccota bacterium
TCCGAAGAAGCCCGCCGCGCAATCACTTCTTTTGTCCACGGCAAGTTCACGACTCGCTACAAAATGCGCGATGCTGTTTTTGCTCGCCAGCGCTACTGGGGCGAGCCGATTCCGCTCATGCGCGACAAGAACGGCATTATAACTGCTGTTCCTTCTTCGAAACTTCCGCTTGAACTTCCAACTGTAAAATCATATGAACCAACTGGCCGCGCCGAAGGTCCGCTCGCAGGCGTCAAAGCTTGGACCGCCAAAGGTCTTGAAACAAATACTATGCCAGGCTGGGCAGGTTCATCTTGGTACTACTTGCGCTATATGGATCCGAAGAATAAAAAGGCGATTGCATCAGATGAAGAAATAAAATATTGGAAGAGTGTCGACGTTTATGTCGGTGGGGCAGAACATGCAACTGGTCACTTGCTCTACTCTCGTTTTTGGAATAAATTCCTTTTCGATCTTGGCATTGCGCCAACTGACGAACCATTTCCCGAACTCCACAACCAAGGCATGATTCTCGGCGGCGACAATCGCAAGATGTCGAAGCGCTGGGGAAATGTCGTCAATCCAGATGATGTCGTCAAAACCTATGGTGCCGATTCGCTCCGTGTTTTCGAAATGTTCCTCGGTCCGTTCTACTCCCAGCTTCCATGGTCAACGGACGGCATTATTGGCTCGCGCCGATTTATCGAAAAGGTTTGGAAAGTTGCACAGAAAGTAATGACTGAGGACCAGAACAAAACTTCCCAAATTGTCCTCAAGAGTTTGCATAAAACTATCAAAAAAGTAACCGAAGACATTGAAAGCTTCAATTTCAATACAGCAATTTCATCGATGATGATTTGCGTCAATGAAATGGAAAAAGCAGAAAGCATTTCAGCAGATGACTTCAAGAAATTCCTCCAAATTCTCGCGCCATTTGCTCCACACGTTACTGAAGAACTTTGGTCAATGCTCGGCGAGAAGAAGTCGATCAATAGCGCTGACAACATTTCGAACTGGCCAAAGTTCGATGAAAAACTCATCGTCGACGACACGGTAACTGTTGCAATTCAGGTCAACGGAAAGACTCGCGGCACAATCGATGTAGCCAAAGATATAGCCGAAGTTGATGCTGTCAGTATGGCGAAGCAGCACACAGATGTCGCGCGCCACCTTGGCGACAAGGAAATCATCAAGACAATTTACGTCCCAAATCGGCTTATCAACTTTGTCGTTAAGGGCTAGAGAGGTAAAATAGGCAAATGGTTTCCAAGATCTTCAATTTTTTCAAGAAAGAATCAAACCGCATTACCGAAGCGGCTTTTCTTATCGGCGGCTTCGCTCTGCTTTCGCAGATTCTTGGGCTTGTGCGAGACCGCTCGCTCGCAAGCGTGCTCGGTCCGTCAGCAACGCTCGACATTTACTACGCTGGCTTTCGCGTGCCTGACATTATTTTCGCTTCGATCTCGACGCTTGTTTCGATCACTGTCCTCATTCCATTCTTTATAGACAAGCTTGAGCACAAAGACAAAGAGAGCGCGCGGTCTTTGCTCAATCAGCTCTTCACGATTTTTTCAGCTGGTATTGCTATAATCTCAGTTTTGGCTTTTATCCTGATGCCATTTCTCTCTCATTTGGTAGCTCCCGGCTTTGGCGAAGCTGAACGCGCGAGCCTTGTGACTATGTCGCGCATTATGCTTTTGTCTCCGATCTTTCTTGGTCTCTCAAACCTCTTCAGCACAATTACGCAGCTTTACAAGCGATTCATCATCTACGCTTTTGCGCCGATCTGCTACAACCTCGGCATTATCATCGGCATCTTTTTCTTTTTGCCGCGCTTTGGTAACGTCGGTCTCGCCATGGGCGTCGCGCTCGGCGCATTCCTCCACATGGCGCTTCAGCTGCCGGTTCTCGCGTCGCATGGTTTCTATCCGCGACTCACGACAAAGATCGACTGGAAAGAAATGCGCCGCGTCTTTTTACTCTCTCTGCCTCGAACGCTCGGCCTTGCGCTTTCTTCTATTACGATTGCCATTATCGTTTCGATAGCAACGACGCTTGAAACAGGCGCTGTTTCAATTTTCAATTTCTCATTCAACTTGCAAGCTGTGCCAATCACAATCATTGGCTTGTCATATTCAGTTGCGGCATTTCCATCGCTCTCAAAAGCTTTTGCCGAAGGAAAGCTCGATGTTTTCAAAACGCAGATTATTTCTGTCGCTCGCCAAATCATTTTCTGGTCGTTGCCAGTCATGGCGCTCTTCATTATTCTTCGCGCGCAAATTGTCCGCGTCATTTTGGGATCAGGACAATTCACTTGGTCTGATACGCGTCTGACTGCTGCAGCGCTCGCGCTTTTCACTATCTCTGTTGTCGCGCAAAGTTTGATTGGTCTTCTTGTTCGCGGCTACTATGCAGCAGGGAAGACACGCCGTCCTCTCGTCATCAATCTCATCTTTACGGCGCTCGAAGTATTTTTGGCGCTTGGATTTTTGTACTTCTTCCGTCATTACGACGTCTTCAGATATTTCATCGAAGGCTTGCTCCGTGTGCCAGACGTTCCGGGAACAGAAATGCTCATGCTTCCGCTTGGCTATTCTGTTGGCACTATTCTCAACTACTACGCGCTCTGGATGCTTTTCAAAAAAGATTTCTTGCCGAACGGCGAAGGGAAGCCGCTTCGCAACACTCTCTTTCAGGGATTTTGTGCAGCAGTGCTGATGGGCACAATGTCTTACGGAATGCTTTCTATTTCAGGTAACTATTTTGAAATCGATACGACGTTTGAACTTTTGGCGCAGGGCGTGTTCGCAGGTGCTGTTGGCATCATAACCGGAGGCATTATACTTTCGATGCTCGGTAGCCACGAACTCAAAGTTGTCCTCGCTGCACTGCGCAAGAAGATTTGGAAAACAGAGACGATTGTTTCTGAAGGTGCGGATGTGACGCAATAAAATAAACGACGCAATAAAAAAATCGCCTTACCAAATGGTAAAGCGATTCAATCTATCCAATCCACAATTATTTAACCATAGACACCTAATCTTAGGATTGCCCATACTAGAAATGCTAGTACATACATTGTCGAGCCTGTGCGGCTGCTGAAAGCACTTGTGCCTTCTTCAAACTTACGGGTTTGATTTGTTT
>JAGOSA010000038.1 GCA_018062505.1 Minisyncoccota bacterium
CAAGCCTCGTCACAAAAGATATTGAGCTCACATTGCAGAACGCTTCGAAAGCCGAAGTGAATGCAACAGAAAGCCTCAAGGCTGAAGCCATGAATGCAAGCAAAATAGAGCAGTACGGAAAAGCAGATATTGACGACGTCAAAACTAACAATGGCTCTGCTGTGAGTACATCGCACAACTAGCAACACAATTGTGCAATATAAAAAACTCCTTGAAGGGAGTTTTTTATATTAATTTGCTACTCAATTTTTTACTGATTTTTCTTGAACCCTTCAAACGCTTTCAGGATTTCGAGTGGAATCGTAAAGACGACTGTGTTTGATTGGTCTGAAGAAATGTCATTGATCGACTGCAGCGTGCGAAGGTGAAGTGCGCCCGGAGTTGCAGCAAGGATGCGTGCAGCTTCAGCCATGTTGTTGGCTGCGGCAAGTTCGCCTTCTGAGTTGATGATGACAGCGCGCTTCTCGCGTTCGGCTTCAGCTTGTTTGCCGATAGTTCGCTCCATATCTGACGGCAAGCTAATGTCTTTGAGCTCGACGTTGCTGACCTTGAGTCCCCACGCATCTGTTTCGATGTCGACAATTTCGCGAATGCGCTCAGCGAGCTTTTCACGATTTGCCAAAAGTTCATCGAGCGAGACTTCGCCGACAATGTTTCGCATTGTTGTCTGCGCATACTGAGAAATTGCGTAGCGGAAATCTTCAACTTCAATTATCGCTTTTTCAGCTGACTGGACTTTGTAGTAAATAACAGCATTAACAGTTACCGAAACGTTGTCGCGAGTGATTGCCTTCTGATCTGGCACGTCGACAGCTTTGACGCGAATGTCGACTTTGCGGAAACTCTGGAAAATCGGAATGACGATGCGCCAGCCCGGATTGAGCATGCCGCTAAAGCGACCCATAGTAAATTTGAGGCCACGTTCGTACTGGTTGACCTGCTTGAGGCTAATAAGAATGATGAGGAGTATTGCTCCCAAAATGAAGTATGTCATATGCGTATTAAACTGCTTTATTTGGATAAAGTCAATAGCCTCTTATTGAATTGAGAGATCCGCCTTGAGATCAGCTGTCGGAATTTTGTAGGCAATTGGACCAGATGCACCTGGTGCAATTGCATACTTATCGAAGTAGAGAATGAGCGAAGTATCGTCGAAAGCAAAATCCGTGAACGATTCAAAGCTGAGCTTGTTCACGTCTTCAGGAAAAATGGAAAGTGTTCCTGCCTTCCCTGCTGCAAGCAATCGCTTCTTTACCAGATCCGCAAATGCTTTTTGCTTCTCAAGAATGATGACATCTTTGAGCGATAAAATAGTGTCAGTTGCTTTCTCGACAGTGAACGCAGTGTAGAGACTCATGCCATTTGCGCCGCCAGTGTAGATGTATTCGTTGAGCAAAATCGATTCTGTTGTCGATCCGCTAAAGTGTGTGGCTTCGATTTCGATTGTGTAGTGCGCAGGAGGAAGGTCGCCAAACTCTTTGCGGAGATCTGGGACTTCGAGGTTTGCGCGCTCGCGGAAATCAGCCACTGTTTTCTCGACATATGCACGAGCACTGGCAGCAAGCGCAGACTTACCTTTTATTTCTGGCATAGTTCCAGAGAAATTATCTTCCTTTATTTCTTTTTTAGTTATAGAAAATGCTTCTTCAACAACAACTGGCTCCTGAATAATTGGCTGCTCGTTTGTCGGCTCGGGTCGGCTTGCGCGCCTGAAGGCATAGCCGCCAACAACAGCAACAAGAAGAATAACGACAATTATTTTTGCAGTGTTTGACATATGTGGGCTTCGCTTACTTATAATTTGATACGCACCAATTATGGGCGCTCTTCGATGATCGTTGTTTCTTTGATGATTGTTGGCGCTTCTGCAAGCTTGATTTCAGTTTCTGCGAGCTTCTGCTTGTGGTCTTCAAGTTCGTTTGAGAGTTCGCGGTTGTGCTTTGCGAGCTTAGACAAACGGAAGTTCTTGCTGACAATTTCTGGAAGAGATATGAGGGCGCTGACGAGCATGCCGCCGACAATTGCGATCAGGAGAAAAAGCGCGAGGCTTCCGTCGTAGTGCCAGCCGAAAAATGAGACAGCAACCGGTGCTGTATTCTGTAAAACAAAAACGACCATCACTGCTCCAAGTAGTAATCCGATGATGAATAACATATAAGTACTGTAGATTAATCAATAACGATTGCGGCCTATACTAAGCATAGCGGTGTTCCGATGAAATAACAAGCTCCAATTTCTTTGCGCGCGTGAGTCGCTTGATTGCAGCTTCGCGACTGCGCGATTCGCCGAGCGTTTTGCATGTCTCACTGTAGACGATGGCAACAGGTCGCCGGATTTTTGTGTAGTGAGCTCCGGCTTTGGCATTGTTGTGCTGATGCAAGCGCCTTTCAATATCGTTCGTGCTGCCAACATACAGCGTGTCGTCTGCACATTTTAGAATGTAGACGCAAAAAGTGCTTTTCCTTTTTACAATTCTATTTTTGAGTACCATTTAATTGAGCTGCCAGAATGCGTAATTGAGGTACGCAGCAAATGTCACCCATGCAATGTACGGCAATAGCAAGTAGGCAGCTGGTTTAATGATTTTATAGAATGCGACAGTCGTTGCGACGATTGCAATCCAGAGGAAGATGATTTCGAAGAATGCGCCGCCGAGATTTTCCGAGCCGAAAAAAATAATTGACCAAAGCGTGTTGAGCACGAGCTGAATGCCGAAAAGCGTCAGCGCAATGCGAACACGCTTTGGAAATGCACCACCTTGTTGCAGTGCGTCTGTTTTGCCTTTGCGCCAGACAAGGAACGATGCGATGCCCATCAGAAGAAATAGAGTCGTCCAGACTGGGCCAAATATCCAGCTGGGTGGAGCAAAAGACGGCCGGACGAGTAGCGTATACCAGCCATTGACTGCTGTCGTCGTAAACAATGAACCAATAATACCGGCAAGTTCTGAAATTATTATTGCTGCGACCAGTTGCGGTATGTACTTTATTTTTCTCATACCTCTATCTTATGCTACTATAGTGTATTCCTCAACCATGCATAGCTCGATGCACAAACAATGGAAGGCAACAGTAACTCGACACAAAGAGCAGGTCGTTTACCAA
>JAGOSA010000018.1 GCA_018062505.1 Minisyncoccota bacterium
TACTATCAGGATTCGATTTAGGTTTTGCTAACTTTGACCTAATGCCAGAACAGGCAATCAGCAAATTGCTTCTCGATATGATCAAACTCATGGCCGATCCGGAGCACATCCACACATTTCCGGAAAAACCGTAAGTAGATCATTAAAGTATCAGTTACCCTAAAGTTGAAGCTGCACCAGAAATGGTGCAGTTTTTCTTTTGATTCTCTTCATCTCAAAATGGTAGTCTTAAGGAATGAAAGCCGTTCACATCTTCCCTATTGGCGCCGGACCTGACAAAGGCACGCTTTCTTACTTTACAGCCAAAGACATTGCTGAAGGCGACACAGTCCAGATTTCTATCCGCGGGCGAAAGGTTCTCGGTATTGCTGAGCGAGTCGAAGACATCAAGGAAGATCGCAGCTCAATTCGCCAGTCTTCTTTCCAGCTCAAAAAAATCGAACAAGTTCTCGGCCAGACAATTCACGGCGGCGCGCTATACAAAACTGCAAAGCTTCTTTCGCGCTACTATTTGTCGCACCCAGGGCTTATTCTCTCGGCGATTACGCCAGCGATTTTTTCTGACCCTACTCTCAAAGACATCAAACCGACTGTTGGCAAAGTCTCTCCGTACGATACACCGACACTTATTCAGACATCTAAAATCGATCGCATTATCTATTTCAAAAAACTGATCCGCGAGTATTTCGCAAAGAAGGAATCTGTTGCAATCATTTTGCCGACAATTCAAGAAGCCAAAGAGTGGCGCGATTTGCTTTCGAAAGGCATTGCCGAACACACCATTCTTTTTACTGGAGATGAAAATAAAAAAAATCAGCGCGACATGGTCAAGAAAGCCGCCGAATCCGCGCATCCACTTTTGCTCATCGGCACTTTTTTCGCGGCAGTACTTCCTGTGCAAAAACTTGGCGCAGTCATTGTCGAGCATGAATCGTCCAACTTGTATGAAACTCGCCGTCGCCCCATCATCGACAAGCGTATTGCCGCTGAAGTATTCGCGCATGTTTCTGGCGTGCCATGCTTTTTCTCCGATTCACTCCTCGAGCTCAAAACGAGCGGACGCATTCGGCTAGGGACTGCGCATTCTGTCGAAAAGCTGAGCTACCGAATTCCGGGTAAATCTCCAGATATTATCGACATGACAATAAAAAAGCCCGACAACAATGGTTTTCAGGCTATTTCCGATACAGCAATGAAGCTTATCAAACAGTCATTAGAAAAAGATGAACAAATCTTTATTTTTTCCTTTAGAAAAAATTATGCCTCAACTACTGTCTGTCGCGACTGCGGACAAGGTGTAACGTGTCCGACCTGCGGACACGCCCTCGCCCTCCTTTCAGATATGGAGCGCGCATTTTTCTGTCCTCGCTGCGACGAACAAAAAAGTCCGAACATTACTTGCGACAAATGCGGCAGCTGGAACTTGGTTCCGCTTGGTGTTGGTATTGATCGCGTCAAAGAAGAACTTGTTGAAGCTGGACTCGGCGACACAATCGCACACATAGACGGCAGACAAAAAGATATCGACATGGATATTGCCGCCAAATCATTTGCCGACCGCAAAAAGCACATTCTGCTCGGAACCGAAGCTGCCTTCAGTCGCTTACCAGAAACAGTGGACATGACAATCGTCGCTTCGCTCGACAGCCTCTTCGCCATGCCGATATACAATGCGCCAGAGCGCGCCGGACATTTGCTCATGCGCCTCGCCGAAGTTTCCAAAAAAACAGTTATCCAAACTCGCTACGCACACGAAGCAATACTCGAAAGCGCAAAGCGCGGGACTTTTCAAGAATTTGCCGAAAGCGAATTCCTCGTCCGAACGAGCCTCGGCTATCCGCCATTTATCCGACTCATTCGCCTCTCTTTCTCCGGACTTCCAGCTGCAGTCGAGAAAGCGACCAAAAAACTCGAAGAGCTTTTCAATGAATACAAACCAGAATTTTTTGAAGCAAATGAACCTCGCGGCCGCGTCAACGTCCGCATGCAAATAAAAATCGAACCAGATCTCTGGCCAATCGTCCCTAAAACTGAAAACGACATTCCAGACGAAGAACTTTACACAAAGCTTGCGAGCCTGCCGAAGGCGATCAAGATTGATGTGGAATAAAACTAAGCAAAACAAAAAAAGAGCCTTGCATAAAGCAAAACTCTTTTCAATCCTCAAATACCAAACTACTGAATGTACCTTACTCCCAAATCATTGCAGGTTAGTGACACCTCCAACTCAGTGAATTTTATCCCTTTTCCTTTAAAAGTCTGGAGTACTTTTTCAAGATCGCCTTGTTGAGCTCCTTGTGTACGGAGACGTTGCTCTATCATTTCAAGGGTGACGGTACCTTGACCTCGAACATAGACAGTCTTTATTACCTCAGGAGTCTGCAGTAAAGGTGACTTATTTCCTTTGGGCAATTTAAGCTGCAATGATTCAATGAACAAAGCATTATTCTTTGCAACCGCCGCAGAATTCATTTGCTCAGGGAAAACAGCTTCTTTCACAAACCGAGTAAATACTGCCAAATACTTATTTCGATATTCATCCTCCTTTACCTTCACAATGTCTTGATTGTGAGTCTTGATTGCATGAAGATAATTGCAGTGGCTTTTGCCCCAGATCTTACCTGCATCTGTCGGCCTCAAATTATAAAAAACGTGAAGCAAGACATAGAAAATATTTCTGGCGTGTACATATACCATTTCCCTCGTACCTTGGCGCATATCACTTTCCGTAATACCAAGCTCGGTTTCTATACTTCTGTAAATACAGACTAAACCACTCTGGAGTGGAAGCGGGTATCCTTGCCAAATGGTCCGCTCGGCGAACTCAGTGGGTGTAATTATTGTAAGAAAATTCTTGTTTTCTGTTTTTTGTTGAAGAGCCATATCTGTCATATTATTGGTTTTTTCTTATTTATAACACATATAATTATAAATGGCAAATAGCTAACCCTTGCCTACCTCAAAATTCCGTGCTATCTTTTAAGGCATGTCAGCTTACCAAGTTGAAGTCAAGAAAAATAACAACGAAAACAACGTCAGCCTCCTGCGACGCTTTTCACGCAAGGTCATGGATACTCACATTATCCAGAAGGTAAAAGGCAGCCGCTACAACGAGCGCCCACCATCCAAGCTTGCGACAAAGAACAGTGCTATCCGCCGCCTCAAGCGACGCGCAGAGTACGAAAAGCTCAAGAAGCTCGGCAAAGTCCAATAGTCGCCTCTCGGCACATTATGAAGGACGAAACAGTTGCAATCTCAAACGAAACAAAAGGCAAGCTCCCGAGCTTGCCTTTTGTCCATCTCAAAAATGACATTCTCGGCAAGAAGTATTCCCTTTCCATTGTCTACGTTTCTCCTGCAAAGATGAAGAAGCTCAACGCTGCCCACCGCGGCAAAGATTATGCAACAGACATCCTCGCATTCGAGCTCACACCGACGAGCGGCGAAATAATTCTCTGCCCTTACGCGATCGCCAAAAAAGCGCCGGAATTTGGCATGACCGAGAAAATATACAACCTTTTCATAGTTATACACGGAATGCTCCATTTGAAAGGATACGCACATAGTAGTAGAATGGAGCGAGCAGAAAAATTATTCTTGCGCCGTTTTTCGTAGACCTCGATTTTTGACGATAGAAAATACTTTTATATTATTATGATGAGAAACATCACTGTTGGAATTGATGTCGGTACATACGCGACTCGCGTTGCTGTGGCCGAACACATAAAAGGTGAACGCGCTCCGCGCATCATCGGTACCGGTACTACCCCAACACGAGGTTTGCGTCATGGCTACATTACGAATATAGAGCAAGCGACTAAGACTATCGAAAAAGCGCTTCGCGAAGCTTCTAAAAATTCTGGCGTTGAAATCAAACGCGTTTTCGCTACAGTTGGCGGCATTGGCCTCGAATCAATGACAGCTCTCGGCAGCGCAGTTATCTCAAAAGCTGACGGCGAAGTTACGCAGCTCGATATTCAAAAAGCGATTCAAGCAGCTGAAGACAATTTGGAAATAAAAAATCGCCGCATCCTCCACCGCTTGCCTGTCGGCTTCAAGCTCGACGGCAAAAATCTTCCGGGCCGCCCAGAGCGAGTCAAAGGCCTCAAGCTTGAAATTAAAGTTTTATTTATTACATGCTTCGAGCAGCATCTCGAAGATCTTTTAACTGCGATCTCTGATGCTGGCGTTGAAGTTGTCGACGTCGTCGCAAGCCCGATTGCCGCTGGCGAAGTTGCTTTGACTGATCGCGACCGAAACATGGGCTGTCTCCTTGTCGATGTCGGTGCCGAAACAGTAACGATGGCCGTTTTTGAAGAAGGCGCAGTTGTCGCGCTCCGCGTTTTTGCGACTGGTTCGACATATATCACAAACGACATCGCTCTTGGCATGAAAGTCTCGCTCGAAGAAGCTGAAGGCCTCAAGATCGGCGCTGTACTCGGCACATATTCAAAGAAAAAGCTCGATGAAATTATTGAAGCTCGCATCAAAGACATCTACTGGATTATCGATTCCTATTTGAAAAAAATTAAGCGCAGCGGACTTTTGCCGGCTGGTGTTGTCATTCTCGGCGGCGGCTCGCACCTCAACGTCATCGAAGAACTCGGCAAAGAAGAACTTCGCTTGCCTTGCCGCATCGGCATGCCAGAAGCTTTCGCCGGCAGCAAAAACAAAATTCGCGACACATCGTGGTTTCCAGTTCTCGGTCTCGTTATCCTCGGCAAGAACACTCCTTTTGAATCAAGCGGCAGCGTCGGCGAATTTTTCTCAAGACTCAAGAAATCGATGAGCAATTTGCTCAAGCAGTTGATGCCGTAGGTGCCTGCTATATTATTGACAAATTATATTTAGCATGCTATTGTTTGAAAAAACTAAAGAGCATGCCAGATACTTATAACAAAAATCATGTAGCCATTTTTGAGCAAATACTTAAAAATGGAGTTGGATTTAAAGAGTTCTACTTTCGAACCAACTGGGAATATGGAAAAATTCTACAATTTCTCGATGACAAAATCGCCAATGTAGAAAAAAATTTTAACGATGAAGAAAAGTTTATTATTAGACTTTCCGACGGAATCACTAAACAAGGAGTATTCGAGTTCAATACTCAAGGACCTAGTTTTGAATGTTTGTATGGCAACATATCCAACGACAGCGGAGACACTCTGAAGAATAAATTAATGTTTGCTATCCACAAACCTTACATTACTACTGTGATTCACGGAGAAAAAGTATCATTTGGGGTGGCTATTCAACTGTCGTACGCTCTTCCGCCATTTTTACCACACGACAATTGTGGCAAAGCATTAGTTATGCTGCAACCACTTGACGATAGTAGTAATGACAAATGGTTTGCATCTAATTAAATAGTCAAAATGTATTCAGAACAACTAGCCCGTCTTATTCTTAAGACGGGCTTAGCATTTTAGATAGTAGTTAGCCATTTTACCTTCATAATTCCCTCATCTCCCTAGGCTTCCCTTTTCCCACTGGTCTGCTATGATACGTCAGTACGCTCTTCCGATGAGCATTTAACAGCGAGAATATTTCCTTTATTTACATGCCTTTTTGCAAGGTAATGCAGCTTACGCGCCCGCATTATTTTTGCATCTGCACCAAACAGAGAGCGTTTGTAAATGAGCGACATTTAAGACACATTTAAAAACATATGGCAAAAATCAATCCAGACATCGAAACATTCGCACGCATCAAGGTTATTGGCCTTGGCGGTTCAGGCAAGAACGCGATCAACCACATGATCAACTCCAAAGTCAAAGGAGTCGAGTTCATCGTCATGAACACAGATACTCAAGACCTCCACAATTCTCTCGCTGAGAAGAAAATTCACATTGGAAAGAACCTCACTAAAGGCCTTGGCGCTGGCATGAATCCAGACGTCGGCAAGCGCGCAGCCGAAGAAACTAAATCTGAAATCCAAGACGTCATCAAAGGCGCTGACATGGTATTTATCGCCTGCGGTATGGGAGGCGGAACTGGAACTGGTTCTGCTCCGATCGTTGCACGTGCTGCCAAAGAGCAAGGCGTCCTCACTGTCGGCGTCGTCACAAAGCCATTCTTCTTCGAAGGTGCGCAGCGCATGCGCCTCGCTGAGCAAGGTCTCGCTGAACTCGAAAAAGAAGTTGATGCAATCATTGTCATCCCGAACGATCGCCTCCTCGCAATCGCCGGCAAAGACATGGGCTTTAAAGATGCCTTTACGCTTTGTGACGATGTCCTTCGCCAAGCTGTTGAAGGTATTTCTGAACTCATCACTCGCCCTGGTGAAGTCAACGTCGACTTTGCCGATATCAAGACGATCATGCATGACACTGGTACAGCTCTCATGGGTCTCGGCCGCGCTTCTGGCGACAATCGCGCAGAACAAGCTGCAATGCAGGCTATCAACTCGCCTCTCCTCGACGTTTCAATCAATGGTGCCAAAGGCGTTCTCTTCGCAATCTCTGGCGGCGACGACATTACTTTCAACGAAGTCCAGCGCGCTGCGACTATCGTCACTGAATCAATCGACAAAGAAGCTCGCGTTATCTGGGGTATGGTTCCAGACGATCGTCTCAAGAAAGGCGAAATGCAGGTCACTGTCATCGCTACTGGTTTTCCAATGGCAGACGGCACAGTAAAGAAATCATCATCTCTCTTTATGCAGCAGCCAATCGTTAGCGCTCCAGCGCAAAGCGACGCAGTCTCAGGCAAAAAATCAATCAATGATGAAAAGCGTGAAGAGAAACGCGAAGACAAGAGAGACGACAAGCGCGAAATAAATCACGCACCACTCAATGCCAACAGCGGCGAATATGTCAAAAAAATCGATCGAACAGAGAAGCCTGAAATCATCGACGAAACAGACGCAGAAAGCTTCGATGACGACCTCGATGAATGGAATGCAATTCCGGCATTTCTCCGAAGAAAGAAGCAATAATTACATATTCACGAAAAACCCCTTACAAAATAAGGGGTTTTTCTATTGACAAACAGGCATATTATGTGATATAATATACCAGAACCAAAAAAACATTCACAAATGAAAAAACTAATCATACTTCTGTTAATCCTTACTGCATCAAATGTAATTGCCCAAAGATTTAAACCTTTCCAAATAGTTATGGAAAGAAAAGCTACAGGCAATGAAAATGATCGCCTCCATCAACTAGGCAACGACTTCGACAAAACAGTTGGCGAAGTACTCAAAGGACTCTACCCTGCCACATATGAAGATCTAAATGTCGATCTCATTTCTTGCAGGGAAAACGATGATCAGGACGACTCTTATTTGAAGCTTGTCTACACAGTAACAATTGTGCCGACAGACTCAGCGAGCGCACTCTATTACTTCGCAAGAAGAGGTGCCATGGGAGCAAGTAGTACTTACGATGTACTACGAGAAGTGAAAGACCGTGCGGATATTCAAATCAACTCTTCACGGAACAACATTATCGCCCTATCCGAGAATCCTCCGGGCCTCGCATTCGTTCGAAACTCATATGGAGTAATGAGTCAAACAGTCTACAGAGGAAATCTCTGGATCGTGTATGACAATTTTATTGCAGTTGGCAAATAAGCAAATTGACAATTACGAAGTGAATAACCCTGTTTAGAATAACAGGGTTATTATTTTGTCTGAATAATAGAAAAATGGTAAACTCTACCTTATGTACGACTTAATTATTATCGGTGGCGGACCGGGCGGCGTTGCTGCTGCTGTCTATGCAGCCCGAAAAAAACTGCACACGCTTATCATTGCGAAGGAATTCGGCGGGCAATCGAACGTATCTGAAAATATCGAAAACTGGATCGGCACACCGAACATTTCTGGAATGAAACTTGCCGAAGATCTCCGTGCGCATGCGTACGCTTACAATGGCAAATCTCTCACGATCATCGAAGGCGACATCGTCAAACACATTGAACGCAAAGGTTCAGATTTTGCTGTTACTGCTGGAAGCCCTGAAACTGGGAATGACACCGCTGAAGGCAATGCCGACGGCAATGTTACATACAGCGCTAAAACTATTCTCGTGACTTCAGGCTCATACCGCCGCAAACTCGAGGCTAAGGGTGCAGATATTTTTGAAAATAAAGGAATCACGTACTGCGCTTCATGCGACGGTCCGATTTTTGCTGACCAAGACGTTGTTGTTATTGGTGGTGGCAATGCTGCATTTGAAACAGCGGCTCAGCTCCTCGCCTACTGTAAGTCTGTTACTCTCCTTCACCGCAGCGCACAGTTCCGCGCCGACGAAGTCACAGTCGAAAAAGTTTTGGCTAATCCAAAGATGAAGAGCTTTACGAATGTCGAAATCGAAGAAGTTAAAGGCGACAAATTTGTTTCAGGAATCGTCTTCAAGAACAAAATAGATGGCACAGTTACCGAACTCCCAGTCACAGGCATTTTTGTCGAGATCGGACAGCTTCCGAACACAGGCTATGTCAAAGACCTCCTGCCGCTCAATGAGGCCAATCAGGTCATCGTTGACCCAAAGACCCAACGCGCTGGCGTACCAGGCGCATGGGCCGCTGGAGACTGCACAGACGGCCTCTACCACCAGAACAACATTGCTGTCGGCGATGCCGTCAAAGCGATTGAGGATCTTTACATTTACCTCCACAAGCGCTAAATACCCAATTAGATTAATAATAAAAAACCCTTAAAACATAGGGTTTTTTATTTGACATATGTATATTTTGTGATATGGTATGACCAAACCAAAAAATCATACACAAATGAAGAAAATCTTAATTTTCCTATTGCTTGCTTTCGCGCTTCAGTCGCGCGCACAAGAAAATGTCCAAGATACTATTGAGGTATCTATGACAGCTAGTCCAGTCAATATTGGCTCTCTGGACAACATTTTTGACTACTATGCCGTCTCTGACACATTCATCTCAAAAATGAATGCTTCGCTGACAAAGCATTATCCGGCTACATTCCATAGCCTCTCTATGCAACTAAGCGAAGAACCTGACGGAAAAATTAAACTGACGTATTCTGCAATCGTCGTGAACGCAAAACAAAACGAAGCAGTTCCATGGATGATTCACCGCGGCGCAATTTGTTCAAGCGAAGTTGTAAGCGAAGGAACTGACGTCGAAAAAATGGTGAGAGATGTCAGTTGGAAAAATTGCCAAATACTTCCCTATGCTTATGAAAAGTACTTTTTTGATCACCTCGACTACCTGAGCGTGATCCAAACAAAAAGCGGAGTAGTCTATGCAGTTTCAGACAACTTCTTTAAACAAGAAGACAGTCAGCCATTGCGAATGACTCAGAAGTAATTAAAGAAAATGAATTAAATGTAGAAGGCCTTGTCTCACGACAAGGCCTTTTCTTTTGGCCTATTACCCTGCCAAAATGGTATAATCAGACCTAAAGCCCTATAACAAATGAATAGAGTATCCAACATTAAGTTTAAAGGCGAGAAAGATGAATTAACCAAATACATTCAAAGTCTTCGGGAATTCCTCACCAAAGCCGATATGGAAAAAGGCAATGCCGAACTCCATATTAAAGCCGCCATTATCCTAACCGCGTTTTTTACAACGTACTTAGCGATAGTGTTTCAGTTGGGATCGGGCCCATATTGGCTCGTTTTCAAAATCGCTTTGATGGGCTTCTTGGCTCCTCAGATCGGTTTCAATGTCATGCATGACGCTGCTCACGGCAGCTTCAGCAAGAATCATAAAGTGAATGCACTCATGGCATTTACGCTCAACATTTTGGGAGGCAATGCATTTATCTGGGACAAAAAGCACAACCAGATTCATCATTCGTTTACCAATATCCACGAACATGACGACGATCCAATGATCGGTCCGATTGCGCGACTCAACGAACATCAACGGTGGCGTCCGTACCATCAGTACCAACACCGCTATTTGTGGATTGCGTACGCACTCTCGTATTGGCTATGGATTTATGTTTTGGACTTCAGCAAGTTTGTCAGAAAAAAAGTTCGGGCAAAACCAATGAAAATGGAACGGAGCGACAAGCGAATCTTCTGGTGGAGCAAAATACTGCACTGGACAATGTTTATCATTATACCGATGCTCACTTCATACACATGGTATGAGGTACTGCTTGGCTATTTCGCTTACGTCTTGATCACTGGATTCATTATCAGTATCGTCTTCCAGCCTGCACACGTTGTGCTTGAAGCTGATGTCGTTGATGAACCGCATCCGTCTGCCGACAAGCCAAGTCTTGGTATCGTTGAGCAAGAATTCTACGAGCATCAGCTCAACACTACGGTCAATTTTGCCGCAGACAGCAAGCTCGCGCACATTCTCACTGGAGGACTTAACCAGCAAGTTGAACACCACCTATTCCCGCACATTTCTCATGTGTACTATCCGTACATCAGGACACAACTCAAGAAATGGTGCATTGAACACAACTATCCATACAAAGAGATACCGACATTTTGGGGAGCACTCGTTTCCCATTATCGTCTTCTCAAAAAGTACGGAAAAAAGCCTATGCAAGTTGTATAGTAATCAAAACCCATTTAAATCAAAAAGCCCCAACCATTTGGTCGGGGCTTTTATCTTGCTGAGTGCTGAGTTCGGAATCAAATCTGAGTGATGAGCCTAGCTATTGTGCTTTCGGCCGTGATTGCTGCGCCTGCGCGCTACATTCGCGATTGAGCGCCGTGCTGCCGCGTTAGCTTTCTGCGCTATAGATTCTTTCCTTGTCGCCATATTGTACTACTAGTTTTACCTAATAATTCGATACGACCTATATTTAGTATATACCTATTGAACCGCTGCGTCAGCACATTCAGTTCTCTGGAGAGTAAGGTCATATGAAACCTTTGAAGCATCTGCGTATTTGTAGACGCCAGAGATTGGATCAAGCTTCATTTCGCCAAAGCCCGGCTTTGCAGTTCCAGCACCAAGGATGACACTGAGCTCTTCGACATTAGTCACGCCTTCAGCTGAAGCAGTCCACAAAAGATCTGCATTTTGCTGTTGGGCAACTTCATCTACTTCGCCAACACTACCCTTGATAGTTCCCTTTTTGCTGTCTTTTTGGAATGGCATGTAGTTGAACTCGCCAGTGACATTGATGCCGTCTGAAGTGACGAGCTTGAGTGTTG
>JAGOSA010000019.1 GCA_018062505.1 Minisyncoccota bacterium
AACACTCATTCAGGGTGTTTTTTACTTTAATTCATATGCAGGAATACTCCAATTAGCTACAAATGCGAACTTTTTAAGGTCTGATATAGTCATTAAAGCGGTTCTGACTTCGTCTAAGCCCCGCAGCAAGAATGGATAAAGAAATTATAAAAAATAAAATATTCGAATTTTTAGGAAAGCATCAAGTTGGAGTTGTCTCTACTATCCATGCCAACAGCCAAGGAACAGAAAGTGCTTTAGTTGGATTTGCAGAAACCGACAATCTGGAAATTATATTTGGTACTTCCAACCAAACAAGAAAATATAAAAACATTAAAGCCAATCCGCATGTATCATTTGTTGTTGGCTGGACAAGCATAATGGGCACTATTCAATACGAAGGAATTGCAAAAGAACTTTCTCCTGAAGAGGTTACAAGCATTGCACCAATTATGATTCAGAAAAATGTTGATAATGGAAAATATATCAATTCTGAAAATCAGGTATATTTTTCTGTGAAGCCTACATGGATTAGATTTTTAGATAATGATGGCAATCCTCCAGATTCTTACGAAATAACATTCTAGATTTCGAAACCAGGAAGCATAATAATTCCGAAATAGAAAAAGAGATGCCAAGCAGCATCTCTTTTTTTTAAATTTAGTAGGCAAAGTCAAATAAATAACCTTGCCACCCTCACCTCTTCAAACGACATTTTATGGCCGGCATTTTCGAGGGCGAATTTGAGCGGAGACAATTTGCCGCGTAATTCTGGCTTGAGTTTGGCATTTTCTTTTTTGACGGCAGTGATTATTTTTTGTGCGGGCTTGATGCGAGACAGATCTAAGTCTGGAAACTCTTTTACCAAATCCTCAATATGGCTGATGATTGTTCCGACAGTGAAATTGCGCTCTGCAGCAATATCTTCGAGGCTCATCCCCTTGTCGAAAAGTTCTTTGGTCAAATGAGCGGTTGGAATTTTGACGGCTTTTTCGGCGCCAGTTTTTGCATCACGCGAAATGATTTTGCTCTCCTGCAGCGTGCCGCCCATGCGCAAGATGAAATCTTTCTCAAGTTTGGCTGTCTCGGCTTTTTTGAGCTTCTTGAACATCTTCTCATTGGCTTCGCTTTCTTCGCGGAGTTTATAGTCGAAAGCCAAAACTTCGGGATCGACTTTAAGCGCGTCCGGATTAAATCCGATGAGTCTTATGCCGGCCAGTGTCCGGACGCGCGACAACGCTACATAGCCCATGCCAAAAGCAAACGTATTAGCAAGATCAATTTCAGCCGAATCCAAACTCATTCCTTGGCTTTTATGAATCGTAATTGCCCACGCAAGCCGAAGCGGCAGCTGAGTGAGCTGCGCTTTCACTTTGCCATTCTCTTCAATTGCCCAACTTTCATACTGAACCTGAATTTTCTTGCCATTCGTTGTCGTCACGATCGGCAAACCATCTACTGCAAAATCTGAAACAATGCCGCGAGTGCCGTTTACATATCCAAGCTCCTGATTGTTTTTGATAAACATAACCTCAGCGCCTTTCTTGAGGTGCAATTCTTCTTGCGCCAAGCAGCTCTTTTTCAAAATATCGACAATAACATCACTGCCCGAACTCATCATTCGATAGGTTTTGACTTCACCTTCAATCGCCGAGAGGTTGAGATTATTTTCAGCATCAACATTTCGGTTGTGCGTATAGAGTTTTGTCAGCACTGAACTTTTGCCTGAAGTATCGCCAAAGTCAACGCTTGGCTCATCGCTCGATCCGCTTGCGACAAATCTTGTAGAGAGTAATTCATGGTGCGACTCATCGATCTTATTGTCTCGAATTGCATTCAGTATAGATAAAAATTGATCATCTTCTTGTCGGTGCTGTTCAGTGATGTAGCAAATTGCCGGCGACATCGCTTGCCAAGCCTGACTGTAAATCACCATGTCTTTTGGTTTTGTTTCCGGATTGCTGTCTATGTTTCTGCTGACAGGCGGCAACTGAAAAAGATCGCCCGCCAAAATAACTTGCAGCCCGCCAAATGCAATATCTTTGCCTTTAAATTTCCGGCAAACTTGATCAACCATATCTAAGCGATGCGCATGGAGCATAGAAATTTCATCAATGATCAAAACTCTCGCGCCAGAAAATCTCGTCCACAAGTATGGTTTCTCAGTCAAAGCTTCGAGATCGTAGTCAGTCATTTTTTCTTTGATGCCAATTCCCGCCCAGCCGTGAATAGTCATGCCGCGCATGTGAGTTGCGGCAATGCCAGTCGAAGCCGTAATAGCGACAGCAATGCTGTGCTTTTTGAGGTAGTCGATGTACTGATTGAGCAAGTAGGTTTTGCCAGAACCAGCGCTTCCCGTCAGGTAGACATTGACACCTGTTTTCATAATGGATAATGCCTGAGCCTGAGTCATGCAGCTGATTATAGCAAACAAAAGATTCGGGCAAACAAAAAGGCAACCAGAATTTCTGATTGCCTTCAACTCTAAAAACACACTGAAAAAATAATTTACCGGTAGTAATAATGCTGATCGTAGCATGTGTACTGTCCATAGCCGATAATCGGCTTTTGCCATACATAATAGTAACCATTCCAACACCAAGCATAGTAATTGGCGTATATCGGATATGTATGTTGATGAGCAATAGGCGGCGGAGGAGGTGGCGGAGGATACACATAGCATCCTTGGCTTGAAGACCAAACCCAGCCAATATTGACGCCAAAACCAAACTGTAACGATCCTTGTCCCAAAACTGGGGAATACATTGTAATGGCAACCGCCAAAACAAGCATAATTGCTATTACTTTCTTCATTTTTTGTCCTTTTTGCCACTATACACCTACACGGCAAGTATGGGAAGTCGTCAATGCCATCTTCATAATTTCGCCCCGAAAAAATGGTAAAATGTACCCCTATGACAGTACACAAATATATAGTGACATCTGCCTTGGCATTTGCCATGGCTTTCGCCATTGTAGCCTTACCAGCTATAGCAATAGCTCAGGTAGATCAAGGTGAAGCGGGCGCAACCTTTCTCGATCGCACACGCAATTTCCGCAATGCAGCCGACGAACGTCAGGCCAAAATAGATGCTTTGCCAACAGCAGCAAACCCTATCGTTACCATGCCGGTCCTTTTTGGCGTTGGACTTCGCAACATTTCGCCGAACTTTGGTGTTCCGCGATCAGGTGGGCGCACGCATGAAGGCGAAGACATTATGGCGACAAAAGGTACGCCGATCGTTTCTCCAACTCCAGCAGTCGTTTTGCGTCTCGGAACTGGCGTCAATGAAGGACTTTACGTCTACACTGCAAACCCGGGCGGCGAAACATTCGTCTACATTCACCTCGACCGCATTGCAGAAGGATTGGTTCAAGGTAGCGTCCTCGAAACTGGTTCGCTCATTGGCTACGTCGGCAACACTGGAAATGCCTCTGGTGGCGCAGCGCATTTGCATTTCGAAATTCACAACAGCGCCGGAGTTGCGACTGATCCCTACCCTCGCCTCGCAGCCGAACTGAGTTTGCAGGAAAAAATGACTTACCTCACAAAAATTATGACTCAGACAACTGATCCTGCAGCGCTTTCGCAATTCTTGATTAGTAATTTCCGCAGCACGTTTACAGCCGCAATCGATGCAAACATTACCCTTCCCGACCAGATCGTGAGCGCAATGGGTTCAATGCCGTATTCGCCATCAACAAATTCGACGACACAAAATTCAATACAAACAGCACTAGCCACAAAAGTTTTGCCGGCTGGTGACATTGAGCTTCGGTCAACTGGTGCAGCAGTTATTGCTCTTCAGAAATATTTGATCTTGGCTTCATCTGGATCTGCTTCTAACGTGCTCGCGACCAAAGGCGCCACCGGAAATTTCGCTGCGCTCACTAAAGCGGCACTCGTCGAATTCCAAATCAAAAATAATATCTCACCAGCTGATGGATACTACGGCCCAGTAACTCGCACATACGTTGAATCGCATCCCATAATCGTTCAAGCATCCGCGCCAGTAGCAATACCAACACAAACAGAAACCTCTGGACTTCTCCTCACTCGCAATCTATACAAAGGCAACAGCAGCGAAGACGTGAGAACGCTACAGAAATTACTCAACAGCAAAGGCTTCCCTGTCGCTACAAGTGGAGTTGGGTCTGCAGGATTTGAAACAACATACTTTGGTCCTGCAACACTTGCAGCCGTCATCAAATTCCAAACAGCAAAAAACATTTCGCCAAATGTTGGCAGTGTTGGACCACTAACGAGAGCGGCCCTCAATCTGTAGTCATTAATGCACATTTGGCGCTAAGGGTGTAGTATCAGAAGTATGAAAAGCCCAAGCATGGAAGGAGGCAATTTGCCGAGCCTCAACACAATAATCGACTGGAAAAACCTCAACAGCAATGAAGAGGTCAAAACAGCTTTGGAAAATTGCATCAGTGAATGCAATATTTCATCGCTCAAAGATATGCCAAAAGAAGACATTGCACAGCTCATCGTCGATCACATTGTCGAAAAAGGATACACAGAAAAATTCTCGATTAGCGTGAGCGATTCAGACGAGAGTGGAAACAGAAAGACAATGGGAATGGCTCACTCCCCGATCGATGGCAGCGTTTTGCACTTTTAGATAGCGACACAATTAGCATTAACTTTCACATAACATATATGACAAAAACAATTGCCCAACTATTCCTCAAAGAGTTCATTGCAGAAGAGAAATCTACCCGCAAATGCCTCGAGAGAATTCCAACTGATATCGGAGACTGGAAGCCGCATCAGAAATCAATGCGCATGGATTACCTCGCTCTTCTTGTTGCTGATATTCCAAAATGGATTGCAGCTATGCTGGAAGTTGGAGAGATCAATTTTGCAACTTGGGATCAGTACACTACTCACAATCTTGGCGATGTCGTAAAAATCTTTGACGAAAACATGGCTGCCGCAAAGAAAGCACTCGAAAATGCTGACGACGAAACGTTGGCGAGCAAAACATTTTTCCTCAAGTCTGGCGACAATATCCTCATGCAAGATCCAATGATCGAAAGCCTCAGCTCCACGCTCAACCACTGGGTTCATCACCGCGGACAGCTCTCTGTCTATATGCGACTCAAGGATATTGCTGTACCATCTATATATGGACCGTCTGCTGACGAGCCAAATTTCTAAATTATTTCTTAATTAATTCTTCATATCAATATGCCATCAAAAACATTCATCAATCTTCCAGTATCAAACCTCAACAAATCAATTGGCTTCTTCACTCGACTCGGATTCAAGTTCAATGCACAGTTTACGAATACGCATGCGACTTGCATGATCATTAGCGATGAAACATTTGTCATGCTTCTATCTGAGCCGTTCTTCAAGAAATTTACGCCACACAAAATAGTCGACGCCCACAAAGAAACTGAAGTCATCATTGCAATCATGGCCGAAGACAAAGACAAGGTAAATGAAATGTGTAATGCAGCATTTGAAGCTGGCGGCAAAAAGTACAAAGAAGTCGAAGAGAGCGAAACAATGTACGGCTGGGGCTTCCAAGATCTCGACGGCCACATTTGGGAAGTAGCCTACATGGATCCGAACCACGTGCAGAAAGTCTAATCGAAACAAATAAAAAATTCACTTATGAAATTACTACTCACTTCTGCCGGCCTGACAAATAAATCAATTTCTGACGCGCTCCTTGAGCTTGTCGGTAAACCAGCATCTGAAACAACGATTGCCTTTATTCCAACAGCAATGAATGTGGAACGAGGAGACAAAGATTGGGTCATCGACGATCTCAATAATATATACAAATTGGAATTCAAATGCGTCGACATTGTCGATATTTCTGCTTTGCCAAAAACTATTTGGCAGCCAAGACTGGATACAGCTGATGTTCTCTTTTTCTGCGGAGGAAATACTTCTCACCTTATGAGATGGATCAAGGAATCCGGACTCATCGAACTTTTGCCAGAAATGCTCAAAACAAAAGTTTGGGCTGGAATAAGTGCAGGTAGCATCGTCACTAATCCGCTCCTAACGGTGAGCAGTAAAGACGATAAAATATATTACGAAGAAAAGTTTGGCTATAACGACGAGCAAGCTTTAGGCCTAGTCGATTTTTACACTCGCCCGCACTACAACTCTCCATCCTTCCCTCATTCGCGAAAAGATATTATCGGAGCGATTGCCGAAGAAACCGGAAAAACAATTTACGCACTCGACGACAATTCAGCGATTAAGGTAGTTGATGGAAAAATTGAAGTTATCAGCGAAGGAGACTATTTCAAATTTAACTAGATAAAAGCAATGCGCCTTTGGAGCCTCCATCCTTCATACCTCGATGCAAAAGGTCTTGTCGCTCTCTGGCGAGAAGGCCTTTTAGCTAGAAATGTTCTGCACGGCAATACCAAAGGCTACAAGAACCATCCGCAGCTTGATCGATTCAAAGCGCTTAATGATCCGAGGTTTGGCATCGACGCCTACTTATCAATCGTGCTCGATGAATCAATTGCCCGCGGCTACACTTTTACAGCCGATAAAATTGTTCGTCCTGAATCTTTTGAGCAAACAGCAAAGTCGCTCGCAATGAATGTAACAGATGGGCAGCTCAATCACGAAGCCGAGCACTTGAGAAAAAAATTGGAAATGCGCGACCCATCGCGACTTCCAATGCTCGCAGGAAAAATAAAACCGCATCCCCTCTTTTCAATCATCAAAGGCGGCATTGCGGATTGGGAAAGAAATACCGATAATATATAAATGGATATTTTAATTACAACTCCAGTAGCCGAAGATGCTCGCGGCATCAAAACAGTGTTTTATGAAACATGGCTTGATACATACCCGAATGAAGACCTCGGCATTACTCGGCACGATATCGACGAAAAATATAAAAAACATTTTACCGATGATTATATAAAAGAGTACCAAAAGCGCCTCATGTCTTTGCCGCCCAACAAAGGCCAATGGGTCGCTAAAGATGGCGACAAAGTTGTTGGCGTTTGCAGAATAGAAAAAATGCAAGATAAGAATAAGCTTAATGTCCTCTATGTCTTGCCTGCATACCAAGGAAAAAAGATTGGCTATAGACTCTGGCAAGAAGCGCTAGCTTTTGCTGGAAATGATAAAGACATTATTCTCGACGTCGCAACGTACAACGCCAAAGCAATTTCTTTTTACTCCAGACTTGGCTTTGTGGACACAGGAAAGAGATTTACCCACGACGAATCAATGTTCAAAAGTGGCGTAAAGATTCCTGAGATGGAAATGGTGCTAAATTTGACTTCATAGACGAAACGATGCCTTGTATGCTAGGATAAGGCCACATGAAGCAAAGCAAGATCTACATATACGGCAAGCACGCAGTCGCTGAGGCGCTTTCCAATGCGCCGCAGGCCGTCAAAAAAGTCTACCTTTCGCCTAAGCAGGAAGACCAGCACATCCGCGCTCTCATCAAGAAGACTGGCGTTGCTGTCTCTGAACTCGGCAAAGATCGCCTTCCGGGTGTCGACGCTGACACGACGCACCAAGGCGTCATTGGCGTTATTTCGCTCGAAGACCTCATGCGCCCAATGAAGAGTTTTCTCTCTGGCCTCAAAGTCACAGACGAAACAGCTGTCGTCTTGCTCGCTGAAATCCAAGACCCGCACAACGTCGGCGCAGTCATCCGATCAGCTGCGGCTTTCGGCGTTGCTGGCGTTCTCATCCCTGAACACAACCAAGCTCCTGTCACCGGCGCTGTCGTCAAAGTTTCGGCTGGCATGGCATTCCGCGTTCCCCTCGTCCAGATCGGCAACATCAACCAAGCTGTCCGCGATCTCAAAGAAGCTGGATTCACAGTCTACGGACTTGAAGGCGGCGGCAACACAACAACAACCGACGAAGCTTACGACGGACCTTCAGCTTTCATCCTCGGCAACGAAGGCGCTGGCCTTCGCGAAAAAACAAGAGAACTCTGCGATAAACTCCTCTCTATTCCAATGCATCCGCGCTGCGAATCTCTCAATGCCGCAGTCTCTGCGTCTGTCGCTCTCTACTCATGGAGCGCAAAGCATCCTCGCGCAACAAAAAAGAAGTAGTCGTAAGATGCATTGACAGAATACATATTTGTACTATACTTTGAATAGTCAAATAGTAGCTCATAACTGCTATTCGGGTGTACATGTGGTTTAGGCACTGGGAGAAAATCTTTTTGGTTTTTATTTTTAAGAGACAAAAGTAAGAAATCTAGAATGGTTAAAAAGCACTCCCGGTGCTTTTTTTATTTGCCCCGTTATTTACCCACTCACCGATGCCAGCACAACTGCTGCAGCAACCGCAATAATCAATCCGAGCTTCTGATGGCGAACTAATTTTTCTTTATTGACCATGAGGCCGAGCAAAACGACAATGATGATGTAGCTTTCGGTCAGCGCAACGACAATGCCGATCGGCGCGAGCGTCATAGCAGCAACAAATGCCACCCAAGCAATATTGTCGAAGAGCGACATTGCAAGCAATGTACCCGGCTGCGCTTTGACGTCTGCAACCATTTTACTCCACCTGCCTTTTGCCAAAATATAGATAAGCGTAACGATTGCCATGACGAGGCAAGCAATAAAATTTGCCATCAGCGAATCTGTAGCGCGGCCTGAAAGTCCCATGTAAAAGTTCGCAGCGCCCATACATAATGCAGCAATCAGAGAAATGAGTGCACCTTTTTCGAGAAACTGTCTTGCTTGCACTTTCCCTCCCCTAAACGAAACGCCAACAAGTCCGATGATGAGCGCAACAATGAGTAGTACTTGCGCAAGCGAAAGTGTTTCATCGATCACAATGTATGAAAGCAATGCTGCTGCCGGAATTTCAAGCGACCAAATCGGCTCGACAACAGAAAGCTTGCCCACACGCAACGCTTCAAACTCAAGCAAGGCTGCAATGAAAATTATTGCCCCAGAAAATGAAAGCACACCGAGCAAGTATCCCCCGCCTTCAAAAAGTGTCGGCAAGTCGCTCCACACAAAAGGCAGCAAAACGACTGCGCCAAATGCTGTGATAACGAAAAGCGTTTCCCAGTTGCCGAGTGAGCGCGTCGATTTCTGAATCAAAAAGTCGCCAACTCCCCAAGAGAGCATGGCGACTATTGCGAGGATGATGCCGATGTCTGCTGACATAGTGTGCGGCTTGTATTACTTTCTCAAGTATCTGCTGATTGCGATCCAGCTTGAGATCACGCCAATAATGATTCCTGATGCAAGTACAATTGCGAAAATCTGGAAGAAGTTTGATGTGAAGTAATCGTAGAGGTTCATACCAAAGAAATCAGAGAGATGGTTGCCGAGCCAGTACGTAAACGGATAGTAAATGACCATTGTAATAACCGAAGCGACAAGGCCGTAAATGATTCCTTCCATCATGAACGGGCCGCGGATGTAGCGAGTACCAGCGCCGACGAGCTTCATGATGCCGATTTCTTCGCGAGCGATAAAGATTGCAAGACGAATCGTCGTAAACGTAATCATAATAGAGATAGCAACCATGACAAATGAAATGATGTAACCGAGACGTTCTGCGCCGTTTGCGAGGATAGAGAGACGGTCGATAACTGCTTTATTCTGGTAGTAGTTAATTTTGTCGATAGAAGCCGAAGCAGTTTTCACTGCGGCACTGTCGCCTTCAAGGAACTTAACGACGCTTTCGTACTGCGATGTTTCTATTGCTTTGACATTGAGCGAAGCGCCGAGTGGGTTGTCGCCGATTTCTTCAAGAGCCTGAAGTGTTATGTAATCGTTTTGGTGACGTTCTTTGAAAAGTGCGAGTGCTTGTTCTTCTGAAACATATTCAACACCAGCAACTTCTGGAAGTTTCTCAAGTGAACCTTTGAGGTCGAGAATCGTTGCTTCTGCGGCTGTGCTTGTGAAATAAATAGTGACGTCAACTTTGTCACGGATTTCAGCGAGAGAGAAATTGAGAATAGCCTGCAGGAAAATGAGGCCGGCAATAACGGAGAGCGTGATCGTTGTGATCAGCACAGCTGCGACTGAAACGATACCGTTGCGGCGGAAGCTCACAACACCTGATCGCATTATTCTTTTTACATCTACCCAGAACATAAATATATTGTTTGAAAATTAATTAAATAACGTATTTGCCATCCTTGTCGTCGCGCACGATTCTGCCTTTATCGAGCGATATGACTCTCCTGCCGACAGATTCTATGACGCCGCGATTGTGAGTAGTCAGGATAATAGTCGTGCCGAGGTCATTAATCTTCTTGAGGATTTGGACAACTTCATAAGTGTTGATCGGATCGAGGTTTCCAGTTGGTTCGTCAGCAATGATGAGTTCAGGCTGGTTGATGATAGCGCGCGCAATAGCGAGACGCTGACGTTCGCCGCCAGAAAGCTGGTGCGGAAAGTTGAAGATTTTATCACCGAGGTCAACGAGGTCGAGGACGTGAGGAACGTCGCTCTTGATTTCTTCGTCAGTCTTGCCTGAAGCTTCCATGGCAAAAGCAATGTTTTCATAGGCAGTTTTATTTGAAAGCAATTTGAAGTCTTGGAAAACGACGCCAATGCGACGGCGAAGCTTCGTAAGCTCTTTAGTAGAAAGCGTATGAATGTCAGTTGATTCGAAAAAGACATTACCTTCTGTTGGATGCTCTTCGGCCATGATGAGCTTGATGAGTGTCGTCTTGCCGGCACCTGAGTGTCCAACAAGAGAAACGAATTCCCCTGCTGAAATAGTGAGATTGATATTCTCAAGCGCAGGAGATTCTTTTGGATATATTTTTGAAACGTTATTGAAGTAGATCATATGTTCAAAGTTTTTTTGAAACTAAAGTTTGCGTGAGGCTTCGACAAATTCGTCGATCTCGCCTTCTAATACTGCATCGACTTGGGAGGTCTCGACATCAGTACGATGGTCTTTAACCATTTTGTACGGATGAAGGACGTAGCTTCTGATCTGATTGCCCCATTCAATGTCAGTCGACTTTGAAATATACATTCTCTCTTTCTCGGCTTTCTGCTCTTCTTCTCGCAGGCGATAGATTTTGC
>JAGOSA010000039.1 GCA_018062505.1 Minisyncoccota bacterium
ATCACCGTCGGTTTTTCAAAAACAGCTTTAGCTCGAGCAACAGCATCGATGATCTCTTCAAAGTTGTGGCCATTTATCTCCTCAACGTGCCAATTGAATGCGCGCCATTTATCTGCGAGTGGTTCAAGCGGCATAATATCTTCGGTATTACCATCGATCTGAATATTATTTCGATCAACAATTGCGATCAAGTTCCGCAACTTATTTTTTCCGGCAAACAAAATTCCTTCCCAACTATTACCCTCATTGAGCTCACCGTCTGACATCATGCAGAAAACGTACTGATCGGTCGGCTGTCCGGAATTATTTCGCTCTCCGTCCATGGCAATAGCTTTCGCCATCCCCGCAGCCTGCGAAAGTCCTGAACCGAGCGGTCCGGAACTTGTTTCCAAAATATCTAAGTACTCGCGATGTGGATGACCCTGGAGTCGTGAACCAAATTTGCGAAGCGTAATGAGCTCAGATTTCGGTATGTAGCCAGCATGAGCAAGTGTCGCATAGTAGATCGGGCAAATGTGACCGTTCGAGAGAACAAGTCGGTCGCGCTCTGGCCAAAATGGATTGGAAACATCGTGACGAAGAATGCCGCGGAGCAATTTCCCTTCTCTATCAGTCGCACCATCTTGTCGCTGTGCAAAAAAGAGTGCAGTAAAAATATCTGCCATGCCAAGTGGTCCAGCAGTGTGTCCGCTTCCCGCAGCAAGCAACATTTCAATAATAGATTCGCGAATCGAATTGGCTTCGAGCGCTAACTGATGTTCATTCATTACAAACAGTATACTAGTGCGCAGGCAAAATAAAAAACGCCCGATGTGCATACGCAGATACGGAGCGTTTTTATTCTGAAGCAGCGTGTGCGATCGCTTTCATTTCGCGAAGTGTATCGAGTGGTGAACCACTTTTCCAAAGTGCAGAACCAACAACGAGTCGAGTTGCACCGACAGCAATGAGATTTTCGATATTATCGAGGTTCACTCCGCCATCAACTGCAATCGGCAGCCCCGGAAAAGCATCTGCAACTTTTTTGATCTGACTGTATACTCGCTCATCAAAATCTTGTCCCTGCTTGCCGATCTCAGCGATGCCCATGCACTGCACGAAATCAACTTCCTTGATGATATGTCGATACGCATCGATATCAGAATCAACATTGAACGCAACACCGATCTCAGTGTTGTCGCGGATGTACGGGTCGATTGCTTCAATAAAGTTAGCAAACTCCTCTTCGTCGCCTTCCGCTTCAGCATGGAGCACGATACGAGCTGGTGCGAATTTGTAGAAATAGTCGAGGTGATCGTGCGCATTTTTGACCATGAGGTCGAGCTCAAAGTTCATATCTTGCCAGTACGGCATACCTTCTTTTTCAGCTTCAAGCGCCTCGATAAAGCTGAGATCTTCGCCGTTGTATGGCCAGGTCGCATTCGGAGCAAAAACACCGTCTACCATATCGATTTGGACGAGTCTCGTCTTGCCCAAAACCGCCGCAACTTGATTGCGGATGTCGGCGACTGTTTCTGGGAGAATGGCTGGGATAATTTCGATCATATATTTATATAAATTTAAGCATACAGCTTTTTAATGCCTTCGGCTACTGTGACAACTTCGAGCTGCTCATTTTTGACATAGTCGGAAATCTGCTTGAAAAGTTCAGGTTTAATTCCCCATCGTGGCGGATTGTTCTCGATCTGATGGAAAACGAGGATAAGCCAGCGACCATTTACCTCTTTAATCCAGCCAATGACTTCCTCGAGCGTCGTGTCGTCTACAAGACATCGCGCTTCGAGTCCAAATTTGTTCGTCCGTGGAGTCGTATAGTTGCCGACGGCCAAACGAGCACCGAGATAGCCGGCATTTTTGACAACGCTATCGACGTACCAATTTCGCCGTCCATACGGATAACAAAATGTTTCAATTTTAAGTCCCCACGATTCAAGATCAGCTTTTGAGCCACGCACTTCATCGTGAACTTTCCACGGCATCGATATATGCAAATGCGGATGCGTTCGAGAATGCGCACCAATTTCATGGCCAAGCTTCGCTGTCGCAAGCACTTCTTCTTTTGTCATGCGGCCTTCGCCTTCCTTCAACATTCCTTTCGACATTTTTGAAATAATATAAAACGTACCTTTCTGTTTATTTTCTTCAAGAATAGGCAAGGCGCGAGTATATTGATTTTTCCAACCATCATCAAAAGTAAATGAAATCATTATGAGGAAAAATTAAAAAATAATTAAGTACAATTTAAAATTTCGCTATGCGTCGCACGTGGCGTTCAATATTTTCAAATTCCGTATCAATAAAGACGCGCACTGCAGTCTTGGCTTCATTTGGCGTCACAAAACGCGCACCAATTGAGAGAACATTAGCATCATTGTGAAGTCGAGCAAGGCGAACAATCGTATACGGATCAGCACTGGTCTGCCCATCAACATCGATTGCGTGTTTTGGTGGAACTGGACCGTAGAAAACAGCGGCTCGTGCAGTGCGAACAGTATTCGCTGCCATTGCTTCGCCGTAGCCTGAACCACCAACGATTATGCCAAGTGATCCCGGATCATCAACAACAGCTTTTGCGACCGCGAGTGACATATCAGGATAGTCATCATTCGGATCAAAATCAAGTGCTCCCAGATCTTCAATATCAAAATTACCAGCTTCAAGCTCGGTCTTAATATCGTTTTTAAGTTCAAATCCGGCATGATCAGCGCCGAGGTAGATTTTCATAGAAACTATGATTAGGCAGCCTTCTCTTCAAGAGTACTATCAACGTTTTCCATTTTAGCTTCAATGTCTGC
>JAGOSA010000020.1 GCA_018062505.1 Minisyncoccota bacterium
GGCATGCCGTATTCGAGAGCATGGACATAATCTTCGTCCATGCGCTGGGCTTCGTCGTCGCCGGCGTCGCGCATTGTTTGCTGTCCGGCAAATCGCTCTTCTTGATCGAGCGGTTCGTTAAGTTCGCTGAAGCCTTTGCCCATTTCTGAACCTGCGAGGAGAACTTGGAAACGCTCGACGACTTCCCTGTTTTTTGAGCTGCGTTTTGCGAGCGGTTCGAGATATGCTGGAACACCTATCAAAAATGCCGGACCGCTGAGTGTCTTGCGGATCTGCTTCCAAAGCGTATCAATGATACGAGCTTTATTTGGAGCGCCTTTGTCTATTTCAACGCCTGCTTTTTTTGCAGCATCTGCTGCGTCTTCGTCTGTCGCTGTGAGCGGATTGATGCCGTATGTTTTTTCGATCACATCGCAGTAGTCAACAGTCGTCCATTCATCTGCGAGATCAATGTCGAAGCCGCGGATAGAAAACTTTGTCGTGCCATAGACATCAGTTGCAATCTTTCGATAAAGCGCCTGAATCATTTTCATGCCTTCGTTGTAGTCAGAAAATGCTTGGTAGAATTCGAGCTGCGTATAATCTTGCGCGTGCTCAGCAGACATGCCTTCATTGCGGAAAATGCGGCCAATTTCGAATACTTTTGGAAAACCAGCAACAAGCAGACGCTTCTGCCAAAGTTCACCGGCTGAAATGCGGAGGAAAATGTCGATGTCGAGCGCATTGTGATGTGTCATAAATGGACGAGCGTCAGCGCCACCCGGCTCTGATTCGAGAACAGGTGTTTCAACTTCGATAAAATCTTGGTCGAGCAAAAATGTTCGAATTGTATTCCAAAACTTTGAGCGACGAATAAATGTGTCGCGAAGTTCTTGGTTGAGGAGAATATCGACGTAGCGTTCGCGGTATCGAGCTTCTTCGTCTTTGAGGCCATACCATTCAGATGGAAGTGCATTGAGTGACTTCGACGCCATTGTCCACGACTTAACTTGGAGCGACTGCGCACCGCGCTGTGTTGTAAAAGCAGTTCCCTTTGCCGCAATAAAATCTCCTTGATCTACTGCATTTACAAAAAGTTCAAACTGCTCGTCTGATAGTTCTCCTTTTTGAATAAGCGTCTGCACGCGGCCAGTGCCGTCGAAAATGTCAGCAAAGATAATTGCGCCATGTCCGCGCATCGACATAATGCGGCCAGCGATTGCGATTTCTTTTTTTGATTCAGGGTTGGAAGCAGATTCAAGATTGGCAAAGTCAGCCAAAAATGCCGCAACAGTCATGTCACGATCGACGCGAGTTGGGTACGGATCCATGCCCGCACTTTTAATAAGGTCGAGTTTCTTCAATCGGTCTGCGCGAACGCTTTCATTGGTGCTCATATATAGAGTGATAGTAGCAAAAAGGGCTTCATTTAGGAAGCCCTTTTCTTATTCCGTCGTCTTTCCGTCAAAGTGCTCTTCAGTTTCGTCAGCCTTTGTTTTGTGAACTGTGCCGTCGATGTGATTTGCTGGAGAGTAGATTGTGTAAAGCTTAAGTTCGTCAGCACCAACATTGAGCACATTGTGCTTGGTGCCAGCAGGAACGATTATCGAATCGCCGTCATTCACTGGATATTCTGTATTGTCGATAAAGACCTGACCCATTCCCTGCTCAAAGCGGAAGAATTGGTCGACATTGTGAACTTCCTCGCCAATGTCTTGGCCTGGCTGCAGGCTCATCAGGACAAGCTGGCTATGCTCGCCCGTATAGAGCACCCGTCGGTAATCTGTATTTTCCAACGTCTCTTTTTCTATGTGTGCAAAGTGTCCGTGTTTCATATACTCATTAAAGCACAATTACTGAGTGCAAGGCAAAAGAAAGCACCCATTTACAATATTGCAATGGGTGCCTTTTAATTTCAATTCAATTCTTATTACACTTTGATCGCTAATTTAACCACTTTGTATCTTTGATCATTTTTAAAAGTTCCATTATTTCAGGGTAATCTTCAACACCAACATACTCATTGATGGCAATATTATTGCGACCTTTTGCAATAGAGATTAAAGGAAACTGATAATCATTCGCCATCGATGGATGCGTAAGGTGTAGGTTTTCATTGTCGGGGTCAGTTAATAATGCAACGTCTTTTGACAGGATCATTCCGGCAAACGACCCACACTTTATGTGCGCCATTACTTTGCTGCCTGTTGGATCAAACTTTTTAACAATTGTTTCTTTGATTTTGTTAATTACTGTTTCCATTTTTCTGAGTTTAGATTTTCTATATATTAACATATTATTTAAAAAGTGTCAAATAAAAACCCCTGACATTTCAGGAGGTCTTTCTAATTTAATTATTATTGCTTACGCAATCTTTCGATACCGATTCACTGCAAGCGGAATGAAAACAATGAGAATACCCACGATCCACGCGATCGCATACCAGTGATTATCGCCAACAGGCGTACCAAGAGTAAGAGCACGAACAGTATTTACTGTGTAACTAATAGGATTGTGTTCTGCGAACCACTTCACTGCCCCGCTCATCGTCTCCACTGGAACGAAGATCGAACTCGCAAAAGCTAGCGGGAAAACCCAAATGAATCCAGCAGTCTGCGCAGTCTCAACGCTTTTAACAGCAAGACCAATCGTCGCAGAAACCCAAGAGAAAGCAAAACCGAAACCAACTGTCAGGAGCACAGCGAGCAAGTAGTTGCCGAAACCATTCGTAATTTCAAAACCGATGAGCATGCCGACGAGCGTCATGACAGCGATGATCAAAACGTTGCGAATACTTTCAGTGATTGTTCGTCCAGCAAGAACAGCAGAGCGCGCCATCGGAAGCGAACGGAAACGATCGATCATGCCTTTTGTAATATCTTCTGCTAGCGAAACACCTGTCATCATCGAGCCAAACAAAACTGTCTGGACCAAAATACCTGGAAGCAAGAAGTTAATGTAGTCATTGCCCGGAGTTTGGATTGCGCCGCCAAAGACGTACGCAAACAAAAGCACGAACATAACCGGCTGAATGAAAGAGAAAATAATAAGCTGCGGCATGCGAGCATAGCGGAGCAAGTTTCGCTTCGTCATGATCCAAATGTCTGAGAATGTGTGCGTCTTGTGAGAGTATTTTTTGTGTGTGTGAGTTTTATCCATATAATTTTCGAGCTTACTTACTTTCTTCTGCGCCATGACCTGTTAACTTCATAAATACATCGTCGAGTGACGGACGGCGAAGCATGATGTCTGAAATTGCAATATTTGAAGCATCGAGGTCACGGAGCGCTGTAACAAGAACAGAAGCACCACCAGAAACTGCCATCGTTACTGTGCCAGTATCTGTATCAGCTTTTGGTTCTTCATCGCCGAGTGCCTTGATGACTTCGCCCACGCGAACTGCGTCCGAGTGTGTTGTTGCACGGATTTCCAAAATGTCGCCGCCAACTTGTCGCTTGAGTTCATCAGGAGTTCCGCGAGCGATAATCTGTCCGTGGTTGATGACATATATAGTGTCTGCGAGCTGGTCAGCTTCTTCGAGGTACTGAGTTGTGAGAAGAAGTGTTGTGCCGCCGCGAACGAGATCGCGAATAACTTTCCACATCGTGAAGCGGCTGCGAGGATCGAGTCCTGTTGTTGGTTCGTCGAGGAAAAGCACTTTTGGCTTGAGGACAATCGAAGCCGCGAGGTCGAGGCGACGTCGCATACCACCAGAATACGTTTTGAGCGCGCGATCGCCGGCGTCTTCAAGATCAAATTCCTTCAAGAGTTCAGTTGCGCGAGCTTTTGCTTCTTTGTTTGTGAGGTGGTACAAGCGTCCAACCATTTCCAAGTTTTCGCGGCCTGAAAGAATTTCGTCGACAGCAGCGTACTGACCAGCGAGACCGATGATTGAGCGAAGCTCTTGCGCATCGTTAACAACGTCGAGTCCATCGATCGTGATCGTGCCCTTATCTGGATTGAGAAGTGTCGTCATCGTGCGAACGAGTGTTGTCTTGCCTGCGCCGTTTGGACCGAGCAATGCTGTGACTGTTCCCTTTTTAACTTCAAGATTTGCATCTTCAAGCGCATGAACTTTGCCATAGTATTTCGAAACGCCGCGCACAGAAATAATGTGCTGTGAAGGCACTTTCTTTGCTTCTTCCCAAAAGCCACCGCCCGGAACTGGTGTTGGCAGCATTGAGCCAATATGGGTCATTCGGTCGAGGAGTGTATCCGCAACTTCATGAACCTGCCAGCCCACACCGATGAGCTTTTGCATGATTTCTTCATTTGTTTGGCCAGCTTTTCGGGCTGCGTCTATGTAGTCTCGTAGTTCGTGATTTGGCATAAATATAGGCTATATTACTGATTTTCTGGAAATATACAATAGTGCACAATAAGATGAAATTTCAGTCAATTTTTTATTTCTAGAAACCGAGCGCTTCGTTGACGAAGACGACATGGATTTTGCGGCCAGTAAATGCTGGCTCCATTTCGAAAAGGACAATTTTAGCGAGCGCTGTGCCTCCCATGTTGACGCTTTTCATACGAGCATCTTCAAGCGGAACGACGTGTGTCCGAACACGATCAAGCGCAGCTTCAAGGTTTGGCATGATTTTCATTGTACTGACAACAAAAATAATATTCTTAGCTGTATGCACGATTGACGGCAACTGACTGCCTGAAGCTGAAGCAATAACAAGTTCGCCATCTTCTGTTAATGCATGAACGCTACCAAGGTAAAAGTCAGCGAAATGCGCGGCGTGCTGAGCAGCTGATTTTTTCTCAGGATCTGTTTCTGTGATTGATGCTGCATGGAGATTATTCCAGCCATTTGCTTCGCTGTCTTTAAGGTAATCAACAAGGCCAATCTGGTGAAGCGTTGTCGATGAGCCATTGTTAACGGAAGCACCAGCTGGAATGAGCTGCTTAACGAGAGCGAGAGCATCTGCGCCTGTCGCAACTGAATGACCTTCAATATTGCGAGTCTTGAGTGCTTCGATTGTTTTAGTAACTGTTTCTGTTGATGGAAGTTGTGTGTAGTTCATATAGTATTGAAATTATTTAGTAACTTTTTTGCTTTTCTCGCGCTTACCTTTCATCTCGCCAACTAAACTCTTGAGTAATGTCAGAACGTATTCAGAGTTAAGCGAGTAGTAAACTTCCTGTCCTCGTCGCTCATCGCTGACAAGATCGCTCGCCTTGAGCGTTTTCAGATGCTGAGAAACTGCAGGCTGCGATAGCTTTACTTTTTTGACGAGCTCGCCTACAGTCTTCGGCCCTTTGAATAAAGCTTCAATGATTCGGTACCGCGTCGCACTGCCGACGCCTTTGCCGAACTTTTCTATTTCATTACATAAATCTGGCATATATAGATATTAGCATGTACTTATATCTTCAGTCAAGAAAAAACCGCACATCGATGTGCGGCCTTTTCATTATATATGGATAGATCAAACAACTAGAGCTGCGGCGCAATCTCGGCGATCGCATCTCCCCACGTCTTTATAGTAACACCAGCTGTCGAGAGCCATTGCATCTGCGCATTGAAGTCAGACTGCAATGTATCGAACTGTCCTGGTGGCGTTGGCGAAACGACGTGGTACAAAATGATGAGCCATGTCTTGTCATTTTTAGCCTTCGTCACCCAAGACTGAAATTCTGCCTGCGTTGTTCCCTGCTGCATGTTCTGGACTTTCAAATTGTACATATTGAAAGTATCTTTTGAATTGTATCCTTCGTCTGTACTTCGGTGAGAGCTCTGGTAGGCTGCGATCTTGGCGCGCACAGCAGCATTTGTTGATCCAAACGGACTAGCAAAATGCGCAACACTCTGTCCAGTTATAGACTGCAAATATGCCTTTGCGTGCGTCAATTCATAATCGACATCAGCAATTGGAATTGTCGCCAAATTTGGATGCGTAACAGTGTGCGAACAAATTTCATGGCCGCTTGAAGACATTGATTGGATCAATGCTACCTGAGTAGGATTGCCTTCGATAAACTGAGTTGCGGCACACTGAGTCGACTTGAAGCCGTATGAATTGAGAACTGGAATCGCAGTCGTAATGTTGTCTTCATAGCCATCGTCAAAGACAAGAGAAACGAGGCCGCGATTGAATGGCGCGTATGTATATGGAGTAATGCTGTATGAATCAGTCTGCAGCCAGCCGTCGTTTGAGATGAACATGTACGCTGAAACTTTTACGGCATCAGCTGGAACATGGAATACGCCTTTGTACTGCTGCCAGCCAGTACCGACAGGTTCTGGATCTGAAATGCCAAAGAAGTATTCGCTGCCATCTGCGCGCTCAAAGCGAGCAACGACGTGAGGAATTGTATTTGTCTTGTACCAAACGCTGAACTGGTAGTCTGCGCCATTCGTCAAAACCTGCGGCTCAAATGCCCATGACGCATCGCCATCGACGTAGTTTGCCATCGTGACTTTAACGCTCTTTGAGCCAGTGTGTGAGCCAGTCGAAAGGTATTCATATGTTGGCGTATTTGTTCCCCATCCTGCGCGATACCAAGCCTGTGGAGTTGTCGCATCGCCTGCAGTTGCTGTTTCGAGTGAAGGATTTGGCACAATAGTTGCCGGACCTGGAGTTTCTATGATGCTTGCATTGTCGATTTCAACGCTGCCATTTCCCATGATGAACATGTAGGTAGAAACTTTTGCGGCGTCAGATGGAACAGTAAATGTTCCTGTGTAGAGCTGCCATGAAGCAGTTGCCATTGCAGGCTGTGTCATACCATAGAAATGTTCTGAACCGTCAGCACGCTCGTAGCGAGCAACGACATGCGGCTGAACTGTTCCTTTGTACCAAACTTTGTAAGTGTAATTTGTTCCGGCAGTAAGTCCTTCTTGCGGAGCAAATTCCCAAGCTGCATCGCCATCGACATAGTTTGAAACTGTCACTTTAGCGCTACGAGTTCCGTCTTGTGCGCCAGATGATGAGTAGCTGTATGTTCGAGTGTTATTGCCCCATGCATGGTGGCGCCAATCTTTTGGCAAATTTGGATTGCCTGCAGTTGCAGTTTCGAGTGAAGGATTCGGAATGATTGTCGTCTGCTGCACTGGCGGAACGTATGTGAGCGATGCATTGTCGATCTCAAGCGTTCCGTTGCGGTCGATGAGGTGGAAAACAGTAAGTGTCTGTGTCGAAGCAAGCGTGCGAACAGGCGCTGAGAATTGTGTCCAACCAGAAGCGGATGCTGCGATATTGATGCTGAGATCAAAGTACGTCGGAACGCCGGCAGCGTTGACGCTCATCGCAACTGCGCGAGTCGGAACTGTAGATTTGTAGTAGTCAGTAAAAACATAGTCGCTGTTTGGCTGAACGGCAACAGTATTGAAGAACCACTTAGCGTCACCGCTAGCATATCCTGAAACAGTTACAGAAACTGAGCGAGCTCCATCCTGTGCGCCAGTTGATGGATAAGAAAAAGCCGCTGTTGAAGTTCCCCATTTATTTGAGGACCAATTGAGCGGAATTGTCGCTGGAGTTCCCGCAGTTTCGACTGAAGGATTCGCTATTAAGTTGGCTGACTGGGCATTTACCTTTTTTGCAATGACTGTGACTACGCCGACAGTTACGACAAAAAACAAAAAAGCCAGCGCAGCAGTTTTGATTGCCGGCTTGGACATGTGTTTGTATGACTAATTAATAAGAAAACGTGTGCCCTATTTATAACATTTTATACGGATTTGACAATAGACCCCTTCCAGTGGCCTAGTTGAATGCCCTATTGGCTGAAAACGCCTTTGCAAATGCCTTTGTATATATAGACATATTTTGGTTTTCCACATAGTACCTTGCACTACAAGGTACTATGTGGTATTAATGAAGTATGAAAGAAAGCGAAAAGGATTATAAGGAAAATATGAAGGATTCTTCAAAAGATTCGCCCGCCAAAGACACGACGAGCGAAAACCAGAAATCACAGATGCGAAAAGGCATTTTGGAATTCTGCATCCTGCTAACTATTTCCAAAGAGAAAAAGTATGCGAGCGACATTATTAAAGAATTAAAAACTGCCGACCTCATCGTCGTCGAAGGCACGCTCTATCCCCTCCTCTCTCGCCTTCGCCAGTCAGATCTTCTTGCCCACACTTGGGAAGAATCGCAGTCGGGACCGCCGCGCAAATACTACGAGCTCACGAAGAAAGGCAAAGAAACGCTTCACGCTCTCAAAGAAACATGGTCGTCACTAGCAAAATCAATTAATCACCTATCACAATAAGATTAAGCAGCCATTAATTATTTATTAAACAACATGAAAAAAACAATACCAACAAGCATCGCAAATACGCTCTTCTACATTGAAGAAGACACATACAAAGAATTAGACGAATACCTTTCGTCTATTCGCGCGCACTTTGCGTCATCTCCTGACAGCATCGAAATAATCCACGACATTGAAGACCGCATCCGCGAGCAGTTCATCGAATTTACTGGCGGCGAAAACCGCGGCGAAAACAAAAGCGGCAATGAGCGTATCATTACTGCTGCGCACGTTGCTGAACTCATCAAGCGCATGGGTCGTCCTGAAGATTTTGGCGACGACACAGAAAGCACGAGCACTGCCGGAAATAAAACAGATTCAAGACACGGCAAAAAATTCTATCGCGACACAGAGCACCAAGTAATTGCAGGCGTTGCTTCCGGTATCGGAGCATACCTCAATATTGATCCTGTCGTTGTCCGCATTCTCTTCCTCATCAGCGTCCTGCTCGGCGGCGCAGGTATTATTGCCTACATCATTCTCTGGATCGCAGTTCCGGAAGCTAAAACGGCAAGCCAAAAACTTGAGATGCAAGGCGACCCTGTTACGCTTCAGTCAGTCAGCGACAAAATCAAAGAAAAAATAAACACAATCGACAAAGACGACATCAAAGATAAAGCAAAAAATGCCGGCAGCGCAATCGGCACAGTAGCCGAAAGAATAGCCCGCGTATTTGGCGGCATCGTCGGCGTAGCATTCAAGATAATCGCAATCATTGCAATCCTCGGCATTTCGTTTGCTTTCTTCATGGCTGCATTTAGCCAAGGCGCTGGCTTATTTGATTTCCCTATCAATTCATTCTTGTCAGCACCGATGTACTACATCTTGCTCTCAATCATTTTCCTCGTTGCGATCATTCCATTTATTTTCCTCAATTCGCTCGGCAGCGTTTTCCTCCACAAAAAGACTTTCTTCCGTGGGACAGCTGCGACAGTTCTCTTTAGCATTTGGATGCTTGCAATATTTGGCGGCATTACCTTTGCGGCAACTATCGGCAAAAATGTTTCGACGTACATACAGACTGATCCCAAGTTTCAGGAAACAACGCAAACAATACCACTCGCTGAGTTCGACAAGCTCATTGCGCAAAATGCACAGAACATAACGATTGTTTCAGGTGCTGAATATTCGGCGACAATTACAGGCCGACAAAACGACGTCGATCGCGTCGCATTTGATCCAATAGACAAAACGCTCCGCATCCACAACAAAACGGAAATGAATCTCTGCTTCTTCTGCTACCGATTCGGCACAAAGATCACACTCACAACACCTCTGCCGATCGGCGACATCGAAACACAGAATGCTTCCAAAGTTATGTACGAAGGAACATTTACGAATCTCGACATTGAAATGCAAAATGCTTCTATGATTTACCTCAAAGGCACAGCTGACAAGCTCACTGCAACTTTGCAGAATGCTTCGAAGCTCGACGCTGCAAGCCTCGTCACAAAAGATATTGAGCTCACATTGCAGAACGCTTCGAAAGCCGAAGTGAATGCAACAGAAAGCCTCAAGGCTGAAGCCATGAATGCAAGCAAAATAGAGCAGTACGGAAAAGCAGA
>JAGOSA010000021.1 GCA_018062505.1 Minisyncoccota bacterium
CAGTTCAAGCTCAGGGAAAATGGACGCCCAATTAACCTCAAAGAAGCAGCCAAATGGCGGCGTTGCATCGAATCTTATTTGGAGAGCAACAATCCTAAAAATCCGGAAATCGATGGCCACGGCGTCGAAAAAATCAGCGATGAAGTTGTCCATGAATTGTATGGGAAATTAGTCGAGAAATTTTCGCCAGAAGTAATCCGCAAGCGGGTTGACCTATACAAGTGCGATTCGCTGAAAGAGCAATTCGAAAGAGTGCTCCAGAAAGCATTCGAAGACAAAAAAACATGAGTCATTGCTCATGTTTTTTTTATTTCCAATCATTGCATAAAAAGGGGAATTCTGTCTAAATGAATATATGAATACATACCGCAAAGTCCTGATTGTTCTTTTTGTTGTTGCGGTTGGGCTCTCGGCGATTTCGCCTGAATCGTACGGCAACTGGTTTTTGGAAATCTCACCCGTCTTTATTGCTCTGCCTTTTATTGTTTACCTTGGCCGGAGATTTGGCTTTTCCGATATTTCATATACCCTCATTTTTATATACCTCCTCCTGCCAATTATCCAAGCTCACTATGGTGTCGCCAATGTGCCATTCGGCTTTGTCTTGGCAAAATGGGAAAATGTCGACGGCCGAAATATGTTCGATCGCCTGACACATTTCTCTTTTGGCCTCTTGCTCTACTATCCGCTCCTTGAGGTATTCAAAAAGAGCATTGCTCACCACAATTTTCTAAAATATTTTGTACCGGCTTCCGTAATAATGGCATTTGCCGCTTTCTATGAAGTTATAGAGCTCATCGTGCGTCAGCTTGCTAGTCCGCATCTCGCATTTCTGTTTATTGCGGCACAAGCAGATTTTTGGGATACATCAAAAGATATAGCCAATACGCTTGAAGGTTTAGCGATTGCTTTAGCTGTAACACTCGTTGTCGCTAAGCTTCAGCTACTGAAGGGTAAAAATAGCAAATAAGGCTTTTTCCGTTTCTGGATCGATTGAATCAGTCGTGACGATCATCATTTCGGTCGTCAGATTGAGATCTTTTTTAATATTGCTGAAGAATTGTTCAAAAGGAAAAGGGGAGATCCAAACAGAGTTTTTGAGCATTGAGAAACCGGCTTTCTTGAGCAAGTAGCGCAGGGCTTCGCGCTCATTTTTGCGATCCTCTGGCAAATCGAGCAGTATCATTCGCCATTTGCCGTCCCACGTTCGGGAAATCGGCATGCTAGTGCTTGAGAGTTCGTCTCGGTAGAGCTTTTGCCGGCCCTCGGGAGTGATGCGCACGAAGTCGCTTTGGCCAGCTGAAAGAATCTCGGCCAAGCCACCGTCTATCATGGCTTTAATAGTACGAGAAATAGCGTGGGAAGGCTTAGATTTGCCCTTAAAATCCCCTGAAACTGCTTTTTCTGCCTCGGACTTGAGTTTGTCCAAAGCCACCGCTTTTTTACGGCTGAGGACCTTCAGAATTGTTGATTGAGGGTTGTTCTGCTTCATAACTCCTTCATTTTAATATGTTATTATCACTTTGACAAGGAATCAGCGGTCACGAAATACTTGTCAAAAAAATTAGGCAGGTATATAATTTGCTTATCAAACACAGGAATCGAAATTTTATTAGTTATTTATTAAAAAATAATAAGAAATTTAAAAATATATGGTAGACCCAACAAAAGTAGATTTTAGCCAGCTCCCAAAGAAATTCTGCGACGGCGCGCTTGGCGCATTTAACAAAGAAGCAATTATGTTTTGCATGGCCTCTGGCAATAACCTCGATCCATACGCCACAACGCCGAAAATAGCCAAAAGCATTGCCTTGTTTTTCACTCAGCAAATCGAAAACTATGAGAAACAATTTGGAACGATCGACATGTCAGTCTCAGATATACCAAGTCCGTTTCAGTCAGCAGATTTTAAGGCAGGAGATGAGAAGAAATAAAAAATATGAATAAGTTTTGTATTACAGGAATATCAGGAACTGGAAAAACAACTGTATCTCAGCTACTTAACCAAAAAGGCTATAAATCAATTGATATCGATGAAGTAAAAGGATTATGCCATTGGAGAAATAAAGAAACTCAAGAAAAGGCAAGATTCTATACTGGTATCGGGAAAGATTGGCTGGAAGCACATGAATGGATATGTGATATAGAAAAACTAAAACAATTAATCAATCAAAATAATGGACCAGTAGTCGTTATAGGAATGCCTACTAATCAAAAAGAATTTTATAGTTTGTTTGATACAATTTTTCTCTTTCAGTGCAGCGAAAATACTTTTATCCATAGGTTAAATACAAGAGTAAATAATGATTTTGGTAAAGATATTGAAGAGCAGAAAATAATTCTAAATTGGTATAAAGATTTTGAAAAAGAAATGTTAGAAAATGGTGCTATTCCAATCAATACAGAAAAGCCGGCAAATGAAGTAGCAGAAGAAGTTATTAAAAATATTACAAACTAATTTTAAAAAACATATGTCCAAAATAATCGGAATCGACCTCGGAACAACAAACTCAGCTGTCGCCATCATCGAAGGTGGCCAGCCAAAAATTATCGAAAACATTGAAGGTGCACGAACAACTCCTTCGATCGTTGCGATCGCAAAGAATAATGATCGTCTCGTCGGACAACTCGCAAAGCGTCAGGCTGTGACGAATCCGCAGAACACTATCTACGGCATCAAGCGCTTCATGGGTCATCGCTTTGACGATCCTGAACTCAATTCTGACAAGGAAACTGCGAGCTACAAGATCGAAAAATCAGAAGACGGCGGCGTCAAAGCCAACATCGGTGGACAAGGTTATCGTCCGGAAGAAATTTCGGCGATGATTCTTCAAAAGCTCAAGGCTGATGCCGAAGCAAAGCTCGGCGAAAAAATTACTCAGGCAGTTATCACTGTTCCTGCGTACTTCAACGATGCGCAGCGTAAGGCAACTAAGGATGCTGGTGCAATTGCTGGACTAGAAGTCATGCGTATCATAAACGAGCCGACAGCTGCTGCTCTCGCATATGGATTTTCGACAAAGAAAGATGAAAAGATTGTCGTCTTCGACTTCGGCGGTGGTACGTTCGACGTCTCAGTTCTCGAAGTTGGCAATGACGTTATCGAAGTTAAATCTACAGACGGTGACCATCACCTCGGAGGTCGTGACATCGACAAGAAAATCATTCGCTACATCGCAGATGAATACAAAAAAGAATCTGGCGTCGATGTTTCGAAAGATCCGCTTGCTCTCCAGCGTCTCGATGAAGCTGCAGAAAAAGCCAAGATCGAACTTTCAACGACAAACGAAACTGAAATCAATATTCCATTCATCACTTCTACTGCTGAAGGTCCGCAGCACCTCTTGATGAAAATGACACGTGCGAAGCTCGAAGAAATTACAGATGAATTTATTGCCCGCGCCATGATGATCACAAAGCGCGCAATGGAAGCTTCTCCATTTGGAATCGCAGACATAAATGAAATCATTCTCGTCGGTGGTCAGACTCGCATGCCAAAGATGATCGAAGAAGTGAAGAAATTCTTCGGTAAAGAACCAAACCGTTCAATCAATCCAGATGAAGTTGTGGCGCTTGGTGCTGCGGTTCAGGCTGGTGTTTTGCAAGGTGATGTCAAAGACGTTCTCTTGCTCGATGTCATCCCGCTTTCTCTCGGTATCGAAACACTTGGCGGCGTTGCGACAAAACTCGTTGAGCGCAACATGACGATCCCAACATCAAAGACGCAGGTCTTCTCGACTGCTGCTGATAATCAGACGCAAGTTGAAATCCATATCGTTCAGGGCGAACGACCAATGGCTGCCGACAACAAGTCTCTCGGACGATTCGTGCTCGACGGTATTCCGCCAGCACAGCGCGGCATGCCGCAGATTGAAGTCATGTTCGATGTCGATGCCAACGGTATCTTGCAAGTCAAAGCAAAAGATAAAGCATCGGGCAAAGAGCAAACTATCCGCATCGAAGCTTCATCTGGCCTTACAGATGCCGATATTGAAAAGATGAAAAAGGATGCTGAAATTCACGCCGACGAAGATGCCAAGAAAAAAGATCTCGTTGAAGTGAAGAACACTGCCGAGCAAATGATGTTCACTGCTGAGAAATCTCTCAAAGATTACGCCGACAAAGTTTCAGCTGACACAAAGTCTCTCGTCGAAAACAATATGGCAGCTCTCAAGACTGCAAAAGAGGGAACTGACATGGAAGCAATCAAGTCCGCAACAACTGCGCTTTCTGATTCGCTCACAAAGATCGGCGAAGAAATGGCGAAAGCAGGACAGGCAGCTGGTGCTGATGGTCAGCCAGCGGGTGAAGCTGCTCCAGAAGGTGCACAGCAAACTGAAAGCACAAGCGAACCTAAAGCAGATGGAACTGAGGGCGAGCAGAAGTAATTCTCAAGAATCACTGAAGAAAATATAAATATGGAATAAAAAAAGAACCGTTTACAGATAATTCTGTGGACGGTTCTTTGCGTCTTGCGTATCATTTCTTGCCGGGTTTTGCTACACCCTTGAACATTAATTTGCAACCTAGGTATACGATTGCTAGGACAATGACAATGTGCACGCATTTGTAGAACAATTCCGGATTGAAGGCAAAATATATTACAGTGCAGATTCCGAGTGTGATAAGCGTGCTGCGCCTGTCATGGAATGCTGTATTTAATATCATGCCGATAATGCGGGCTGTAGCTTCGAGTGCTCTGATACTTACGTTAACTAATCGTTGGAAAGATCTATACATGAGTAGAGTGGTTTGGCTATATTATATCATATATGTAGAAAAAAGCAAGTATTTGTCAAATGTGGAAAAACTGCCTTATGCTCAAAAAAAAGAGCCGTTCATCATAAGATGAACGACCCCTCCGTGTTACAGCGTTAAGCTGGTTTCTGTTTCAAGCTTACTCTCTGCTTGATTGAGTAAATAGTATCGATTATCAGCATTACTCCAAATGAAGCGTAAAATAAACCTAGCTTTGGGTTATTGCCAGCATAATCTGCAAATGTCATTAATCCTGCGAAGATGTAAGCCAGAATGGTAAATCCTGCGATAATTTTTACTATATTAAGAAGAGCACGTTTTTTCATAGTCTTTTGGTTTTCTATATTATAGCAGGAATCAAAAGAAAAGTCAAATGCTCGTATGTCTCCAAAATGACCTATATTTTACAGGCCTACTTCAAGTAATACTCAAGCGTATATAGCCAATCAGCTTCATCTGCCGGATTTTTGGATTTTTCGCCATGGAGCCACTGCAAGTAGCCGCGGTCGCTTTTGGCTACTTCTTCAATAGTCTTGCCTTTGTGCTTCCCGAAATTGATGTGCTTGAGGAGAGATGGCTGCGCTGAAATCTCCATCATCATCTTTATTGCTTCATCGTCGCTCACGCCTTTTTTCTTTTTCATTTCATCGAGCAAATAACCGAAGACTTTTTCCAAAACTAAAACGTCGCCCATGGCATCGTGCGCCACAGCTTCAATTTCAATTTCGAGCATGTATCGCAAGTACTGCAGTTTATATGAAGGAATTTTATTTTCTGAGTCGAGTGCGCGGACAACTTTGAGTGTGCAGATATGGCTTGATGGCTCAATACCTTCGCGTTTAACGATGGCGAGATCAAAGGCAGCATTGTGCGCAATAAAAATAGTTTCATTTTCTTTTGCTCGTTCGTCGAGATACTTATGCGCTTCAGAATCCTGAAATGGCGGCATTGCATCAACCATTTTGTTGGTGATGTGGTGAATAGTCATGGCTTCGATCTGAATCGGCAGCGGCGGCTTGAACATCAAAGAAGCTGAAGCGTCGTCAGTTTTGTAGGCGATTTGGCAGAGGCGGTCTTCGCTGCGGTTTCCTGTTGTTTCTGTATCGAAAAAGAGTAATTTGTAGGGCATGGGCAAATTTTATCATATTTCCTTTATATTTTCTTCAGGAAGATTTTAGTGGTAAAATGGCAACATGATTCACGAGAATATAAAGGAAGGCATAAAAGAAGCAATGAAAGCCAAGGATTCTGTCCGGCTTGAGACTTTGCGCGGTGTGGCGACTGCTCTGACGAACGAACTCGTTGCCAAAGGCAAAACGCCGCAAGACATGATCGGTGACGAAGATGCAATCGCTGTCATTACACGACTTGCAAAGCAGCGACGCGATTCTATTTCACAGTTCAAGGCTGGTGGCCGCGAAGACCTCGTTGCTGAAGAAGAAGCGCAGCTTTCAATTCTTGAAGCTTTTTTGCCGACACTTATGTCTCGCGAAGAAATCTTGCCGATCGCTCAGGCCAAAAAAGAAGAGCTCGGCATAACCGACAAGACAAAAGCTGGCCAACTCACTGGTGCTTTGATGAAAGATCTCAAAGGCCAAGCTGATGGCGGTGTTGTGAAGGAAGTTGTCGAATCACTGTTTTAGTTTGTTGTTTGGTTTGATCATTATAAAAAATAAAAAAAATCTAAATTACTACTTATGAAAATAATTATCCACTGGATCATTTTGACGCTTGCAGTTCTGGCGACACCATATGTTGTTTCGGGAATTCATGTCGACGGGTTGCTCACAGCAGTTGTGGTCGCGGCAGTACTCGGTTTCATCAATACAGTCGTTAAGCCTTTAGTTACGATCCTGACATTACCGATCAATATCATTACGCTTGGACTTTTCTCTGTAGTTCTCAATGGCTTGTTCTTCTGGTTTGTCGCTGTACTCGTTTCAGGATTTAGCATCGATACATTTATCGCTGCAATCTGGGGCGCATTTGTTGTTTCGATTCTCAACTGGATCGTCAGCAAAGCATTCGGAGAGTAGTTTCTATTTCGAAAATACGTTTTACATACAATGATTAGCTTCCACGCAATTACAGAATTTGTGCAGAACCACCAGCTCTTGGGGTATTTTATTCTGTTTTTGGGCGTATTGATCGAAGGGGAATTTACACTGATCATTGGCGGCATTTTGGCGCACATTGGCGCTTTTGCTTTTGGCGAAACGTATTTGGTTGCGCTCGCCGGCGGCATGTCGAAGACGCTCATTGGTTATCGTATTGGCCGGTTTTTGCGGCGCAAATATCCGAAGAGCAAATTCTTCCGCTTTGTTGTTCGGAAGGTTCGCACACTTTTGCCGAAGTTCGACGAGAAGCCATTTTGGTCTGTGTTCATTTCGAAATTTATTTTTGGCTTGAACAATCTCGTGCTCATTTATTCAGGCTTCGTCAGGATCCGCCGCCATACGTATATCAAAGCTGAACTTGTATCGAATGCTGTCTGGTCATTTTTGGCACTCGGCCTCGGTTTCGTTTTCAGTATCGCAGCGCTCAACATCAGCCATGACATCAGAAAGTTCATGCTGCTCTTGCTCGCATTCCTCGTTGGCTTTGTCATTTTGCAGCGGATCATGCAGTTTGTCATTGAAATCATAGAGACGAAAAAGGAAATTTTAGAAGGCGATGTATTAGAAGAATAGTAAGGTTGCAGTATGCTAAAATAGTTTATGCCCGAAAATACTCAAGAAAAAATAATTGTTACACACAATGCTTCATTCCATGCAGATGATGTTTTTGCTGTAGCGACACTTCTCTTATCTATGTCGCAAGGTTCGGCTCAAGGCCAATCCGTAAAAGTTATTCGCACTCGCGATCCAGAAGAAATTGCAGCTGCGCACTATGTTGTCGATGTCGGCGGCATTTATGATCCGGCGACCAATCGCTTTGACCACCATCAAAAAGGCGGCGCTGGCAAGCGCGACAATGGCATTCCGTATGCGGCTTTCGGTTTGGTCTGGAAGCACATTGGCCAAGTCGTTTGCAATAACGACATGGATCTTTGGCAGAAAATCGATACCGATCTTGTTTGTGGAATCGATGCCAATGACAATGGTTTCGACATTTCAAAAAATCTTATTGAAGGAGTTTTTCCTGCGAGTCTCAGCCTCAACTTCATGATAGAGAAACCAACATGGGAAGAGCGCAGCAATGATGACCAAATGTATGAGCGATTTATGCATGCTGTCGTCAAAGCAAAATTTTTTCTCGAAAGGTATATCACAGTGCAGCTGGCTTCGATCAAAGCGAAGCGCGAAATTAAAGCGACGTACGAAGCTTCCCAGCATAAAGCAATTATCATTTTTCCGCATGACTATGAGCGAGTGAACTTCATGCAGACTTTGGCTGTCTTGCCGGAAATTATTTTTTTCATTTATCCAAATCACAGCGGAACGTGGACGGCAGAAACAGTTCCTGTTGGCGAAGGTTCATTCGAAAAAAGGAAGCCATTTCCAGAAGCTTGGGCTGGCCTTTCTGGCGAAGCTTTGGTCGCAGCGTCTGGCGTTCCTGACGCATATTTCTGTCATAACGGACGATTTGTGGCATATGCAACTTCTGAAGAAGGCGCCATAAACCTTGCCAAAATCGCATTAGAATCGTAGAGTAGCGTCATATGGCACTCATCGATGAAATCGAAATACACGCTCAGGCTGGTCGCGGTGGCGACGGCGTTGTTCGTTGGCGCCAAGAAAAGTTCATCGATCGCGGTGGTCCTAATGGCGGCGACGGTGGCAAGGGCGGCGACATAATCGCGGAAGCTATCCGCGATGTTTTTGTGCTGGGGAACTATAAGTCTCGCCCAAAGATCAAAGCTGGCCGCGGCGATGACGGCGAAGGTTCAAGCCGAAAAGGTAAGGACGGCGAAGATGTCATTTTGCAATTGCCTGTTGGCTCTACTATTACCAACCTCGATACTGGCAGTACATATGAACTTCTCGAATCTGGCGACCGCGCAAAACTTCTGTCTGGTGGCAATGGTGGTCACGGCAATGAACATTTCAAAAGCTCAACAAACCAAGCTCCTCATCATGCGAGCCCTGGCCGCGACGGCGAAGAAGCGCGATTCAAAATAGAGCTTTCACTGTATGCTGACGTTGGCTTGGCAGGTTTCCCGAATGCAGGGAAGTCGAGCTTGCTGAACGCTGTCACAGCTGCCCGCGCAAAAGTTGGCGCATACGCTTTCACCACACTCGATCCGAACCTTGGCGATTTGTATGGCAATATTATTGCTGACATCCCAGGTTTGATTGAGGGCGCGTCTGAAGGCAAAGGCCTCGGCATGAAATTTTTGCGCCACATTACGAAAACAAAAATCGTCGCACATTTGGTTTCTTTCGAAAACTATTTGGCGGCAGAAGAAGCGGGCAAAAAGGGAAATGAAGGAATGATGGAAGCCTACAAGGCGATCCGCAATGAGCTCGAGCAGTACGGCAATGGCTTGGAGAAAAAAGATGAAGTCATCATTTTGACGAAGACTGATCTTGTCGATCCGAAAGTTGTCGCGGCTGAAATAAAGGCATTCAAAAAGCTCAAGAAAACTGTGCTTGCAGTTTCGATGTTCAACGATGCGGAAATCAAAGAGGTTTCTGACGAGCTCGTCAAAATCTTGACCGACATGCGCCGAAAGCCGGAGCCCGCAAAGTAGCAGTGAAGTGATGTTGAAAAAAATCGGTTTTCTGGTATTCTGTATTCGTTCGGTTTTTTCGTTTTAAATATGCGCGGTTAGCTCAGTTGGTAGAGCGCGTCATTGACGTTGACGATGTCGCAGGTTCGACTCCTGCACCGCGCACCAGAATAGAACTAGACGGTTTTTTAGAAGCCAAAATGCGGGACGCGCGAAGCGCGTCCCAAGGATTCCCGCCGAATTCCCCCAACGAATTCAGAATTTTTGGCGCGCTTGCGCGCACTGT
>JAGOSA010000040.1 GCA_018062505.1 Minisyncoccota bacterium
GCTATTGGCGTACTCGAAGGTTTTGCTGAAGCATTTGCCGGCATTTCAAAAGTATTTTTCGGCAGATTGTCTGATGCGACCAACAGAAAGAAACCATTCATTATTGTCGGCTACGCGCTTTCAGCGATCGCCAAGCCGTACATCGGTTTTACCTCGAATATTTTCTCGATCTTTGGCGCAAAATTCGCCGACCGCATAGGAAAAGGAATCCGAACTGGTCCGCGTGATGCGCTCTTGATCTCGGAATCGAGCGAGCAGAACCGTGGCAAAGTTTTTGGCTTCCATCGCAGTATCGATACGCTCGGCGCTATTGTTGGTCCGCTCATAGGTATTCTCTTTCTGATCTATAGGCCGGAGCAATGGCAGCTGCTTTTCACTATTGCTTTCATTCCGGGCGCAATTGCGGTGATCGCGGCATTTTTCTTGCCGAAAGAGAAGGGAATAGAGAAAAGTGAAATAGAAAAAACAGCGGCAAATGAAAAACCATTAGTAAAAAAGATCGGCCTGCGTTCGATTTTCGCTTTCTGGAAAGAAAGTTCGCCTGAATACAAAAAGCTTGTATACGGTTTTGTTGGCATGTCGCTTATCAATAGCACGAATATGTTTCTTTTGCTTCGCGCGAGCGAGCTCGGCTTTTCTCCGGTAGCAATTATTGCTGGCTACCTTGCTTTCAATATTGCTTACGCTTGCTTTTCATATCCAATGGGAGTTTTTGCCGACAAGAAGGGCTTTAAGATGACGTATGTCCTTGGGCTGCTGGCATTTGCGCTCACATACGCAGTGCTCGGTTATGGATTGCCATCATCTGGAATTGTTTTGCTCATTATCATATTTATAATCTATGGACTGTTCGGTGCAGCAGAAGATGGCATGGCCAAGGCTTGGCTTTCACTCCATATTCCCAAAAACCAGAAGGCGACTGGTATAGGCCTATACCTTTTCCTCAGCTCTCTTTCGCTATTGGTTGCTTCTGTCGGTACGGCTTTCCTATGGCGCTCCGTCGGTGGGGGAATTACGCTGACAATTATTGCTATTTTAAGCCTTATCGTGACAGGCTACTTCGTCGCTTTGCGTATCCCAAATAAGGTGGAAAACTCCTCAAAAACCCTTTAAATTAGGCTTATTGTTGCCATATTGACTTGACACATTGCTTATGATATAATATAGCTAAGATTCACTAGATCTTTAACTCATACATAAAACCAAAAAAACATAAATCATACAGTCATGAAAAAAACTCTGTACTTCCTTCTTGTTGCCGTTATCTGCACAGCAGCTAACCTTGCAACACCAGCGACTTCGATCGCTCAACAATGCATCAATCAGGTGCATGAAAATGCTCGTGAATTCCAAGCCGGTGGCACATATCTTGTGCAGTCAGGCTGGGGTCAAACCAAAGAAACTGGAGCACTCTTCAATTCGCAGGTTAGAACTGGCAAATTGTGGAATTTCTTCAGAAATCCATTTACAGATGTGCTGCCATATCTATCTTTGCTTGATACTTGTGCAACAGCCGGCGCTACTCACTTTACGCTAGTTAGCGATGTTCCGATGCTTGGCGTTGTTCAGCACCGAGTAACTCTTACTCCGGTAGATACAGTTCAGCTGTATAGCGGAATTAGTACCTACATCAAATTGCCATGGGCACAACATGCTTCGGCAAGAATGGTGCAAGTTGATCTTGCAGACGAGAATGAAGCTGGAACAGAAGTACAGTCAATTTTCGAAAGCAATGGCTTAACTCTGGACACAACACAGGTTACTGGCGTTAGTGATCTAACAGATCTCAATGTCAGCCATGATGACTTCATGAGCAATCGCACTATCAAAGGCGATGCTGAAGACAAAGATTATGGTTACATTTTGGATCAGATTTTCCCAATTGCTGGGAATCCTGGCTCTAACATCACAATCCAAAATCCTTACGAAGTACCGTTTACGGTAGAAGTAACGGATTTAATGGGTAAAGTAATCACTACTTCGTATCAAAATGGAGGAACATTCTCATTATCATCTGATATCTCAGGTGCAGGAGTATATTTCTTCAAAATCACAATTGATACAGTTGAAGACGGTGGCTTTGTTCGCAAAGCAATCATCCAGTAAGATCATTTAGTTAATTAGTTTTTAAGGTTCGTTCAACGATTAGGTTTATTTAATAAGCACCCTCTCTTTTAATTAAGGAGGGTGTTTTTTCTTTCCACAGGCTTTTATACTTCTTGAAGCATAACTGCGATACAATAGACGGAGCGTAACCCTAACGTCGGGCGTTATTTTTTAGCAATAATATTATCATATGCAAAATAAAAAAAATCTCAGTACTGTTTTGGTCGTGATTATCCTTATCGGCGCATTCCTTGTGTTGCGCGCAGCCATCGTCGGACAGCTGAGCACAAACATCAAGGATGCAGACTTCGAAGAAGATGCACTCAAGGCAGCAGCCGGCTGTGTTCCTCCTTCGCTTTCAAATATTAGAGTTGAAAACATTACAACAACAGGCGCAGTCGTTAAGTGGACGACAAGCCAGCAGTCAACTTCTGCAGTTCGCCTCGGAACTACATCGA
>JAGOSA010000022.1 GCA_018062505.1 Minisyncoccota bacterium
ACGCCAACCAAGCCGAAAAATACGCTCAACAAGAAAATCCCGAAAGGATTCGGGATTTTCTCAAAAAGATTGGTTCGAACTTCCGCATTGCCGACCGCACTTTGGTTTTGGATTTCAAAAATGCCTTCAAAATAGCGGAAAAATACCATGCCGAGGCGCTTTGCGCCGAGGCTAATTCTTACGATTTCACAAAAAGTGAAAATTGGCGGAGGCGGAGAGATTCGAACTCTCGATACCCTTTCGAGCATGCCACCTTTCCAAGGTGGTGGAATAAACCGCTATCCGACGCCTCCGTTTTTCTCTTAGAATCAAATCACTAACGGAAGTCACTATAGCAGAAACTGCCGAATTTACTACTTAACAATCTGCAGCGAATCCGTCACTGAAAAAATACCAACAATATTGTAGTTATTGCGCCACATGTCAGCGCTCAACATTTCGATCGGAGTGAATGTGCCGTTTGCGCTAATGCGCTGCCCTGTTTGTAAATCACTTGGCTGCATTTGCGACATGAGATTAAAATCCATTGCGTAGTATTTACCATCGTCAGTCTTGAGGCCAAAAGCGCATTCCATCGTATGGATTGCATTTGGATCTTTGTGCGGCAAACAAACGTATTCGCCAACGAGACTGACGCGAGTTGGAGTGACATCGCCCGGAACTGCAGGCTGCTGTGGCAGGTTTCCATTTTGTTCGCTATTTTGATTATTGGCATTTTGCGCTGCCTTTTCTGGCGACTGGAAAATGATAAGCACCGCAATGCCAACAATCATCAAAGTCGCAAAAAGCGGCACTAGGATTTTTTTATGGCTTGAATCTTTCATAAACATAAGTTAATTATATCCTAAATGAATAATTTATCGCGCGATTTCCCAAACACCGAAGCTCATTTTGTCGCCAATCTTATAGTCGCCGATTTTTTCACCAAAATCATCTGCGCCAGCAAGGCCAAGCTCAAGCAATTTCGCATGCAACGCTTCTCCCGCAATACACGTATTTGGCTTCGCCATTTTATTCATCTTCGTGCATGTATTGATGACTGAACCGAAAAGATCAATGATGCTGCCATCGCTGCCGAGCATTGCGCTGACTGTGCCGAAACTAAAGCTGACGCGATATTCAATAATCGGCAAATGCTCAGAAGAAAGCTTTTCATTTATTCGGGCGCGACCTGCAAGCAAAGCGTTTGCGCACTCAATAACTTCAGCAAAAGATTCCGCATCTTTTTTGAATGTTTTCGGAAAGTAAAAAAGAATGCCGTCGCCGATATTCTTGATCACGATTGCGCTGTGGCTATGCAAAATCGCCGACGTTTCCTGCAAAAATGTCGCATAGAAATCATCGATCTGGTCGCCAGAAAGCGTCATTGTTATTTCGGTCGAACGTACTATGTCGAGCATGCCGACAACAAGTTCGGAATGAAATTTGGCAAAAATTGGATGCTGGTCGGGCTGCATAGTGAAATTAATTATCTATTAGTTTATTATTTGCCCATCTTACGCAAAATGTTGATGCGGCTTTCGAGCGGCGGATGTGTTGCCCAAAGCGTCGAAATCTTTTTACCAACACCGCCAAATGGATTTGAAATGAAGAGGTGTGCAGTTGCCTTGCTTGCTTTCTGCATCGGCTGCGCGTGAGCTGCGATTTTTTCGAGAGCATTTGCCAAACCTTCTGGATAGCGCGTAAGCAAAGCGCCAGAAGCATCTGCCAAATATTCGCGTTTTCTCGAAATCGCCAGCTGAACGAGCGTCGCAAAAATCGGAGCAAGGATTGCAAGAACGATACCAACAATCATGAGAACATTGCTGCCTTCGCGATCGCGGCTTCGTCCGCCAAAAATATGGCTTCGGAGAAAAATGTCAGAGAGAATAGCAATGAAACCTGCAAGCACAACAGCAACTGTCGACACCAAAATGTCTTTGTTACCAATGTGAGAAAGCTCGTGCGCCATGACTCCTTCAAGTTCATTCTTATCCAAAACATGGAGCAAGCCTGTCGTGACAGCGACAGCTGCATGCTCTTTGTTGCGCCCAGTTGCAAAAGCATTTGGCGATTCGTCATTGATAATGAAAACGCGCGGCTTCGGAAGACCAGCTGTAATCGCCAAATTTTCGACAATGCGATGAAGTTCGGCATATTGCGCAGGATCAGCCGGAACAGCGCCAGACATTTTGAGCGCAATTTTGTCCGAATTCCAATAGCTGAAAATGTTCATGCCAATACTAAAGACAACAGCGAAGTAGAGAATATTCGGCGAATCGTATTGGTAGGCAAATAGGTAGCCGATCGCAATGACAATAATCAAGAAGCTTGTCATGAGGAGCCAAGTCTTGCGGACGTTTTTTGATTGTTGAGTGTAAAGTGTTGCCATACTATTGAATATACAGGTCAGCGCACGGCGCTGCAAATTGCGCAACGTGCAAGATTTTACCAGCTGCCGCCTCCGCCACCACCTCCCCCGCCGCCAGAAAATCCGCCACCACTCGAGTAGCCGCTATTTGAGGAAACAACAGAATTGCCAGTAAAGGCCGTAAAGACAGCAAGATCGCGAGCAAACGTATTTGCATTGAAGCCACCCGGATTTGCGCCAACGTACCATGACGGCGGATTCATATACATTCCCTCAAACTGCTTTGCCCATTTTTGCTGCACACCGAGAGCAATAGCAAACGGCAAGTATTTCATAAATTGCTCAGGATTTTTTTCTGGAGCATTGTGGAATTCCATGCGAGCTTTGTCGGTAACTGAAATAAATTTCTTGAAGCCGAGAATGTGTCGCTTAACATCGCCGCCAGACGGAGTACGAGCACTAACAGCAAACGGCCAGATCGCAACAATGACTGCCGTGGCGAGAATTGCAAAACATATCACAAGGCTGCTGGTTGCAAAACCTGCAGCAATTGAAAGAACTGCCAGCACAAATCCGCCAACGACAAATGCGACTTTCCTGTTGATCGGATTAGTCGTGAAGAAGCCGCGCTTTATCATTTCGCTGTACACCATTTTATTGAGCTTGAGAATCTCTTTTGAAAAAGTAATTTTATTGAGATCAGACAGCAAAATTGATTCGCCGACATTTTTGCCCTGCATGAAAGCTTCGACTATTTTTTGCTCAGTAACCTGTGGCAAAGCAATAACCGGCTTGAGGAGTGTAAGTTCATAGTCAGCTGAGCCGAGCAACCATTTTCTCGCTATGCGATTAATCTTGATGAAGCCTTGTTCAGCGGCGCTAATGAGACCAGCAGTCATGTCGCGATTGTGAACAGTACCATCAGCGAGTGCACCGACAAGCGTTGGCATCATGTTTGCTGGTGGCTCGTATTCGGCAATGATAGTGCGGCCGGTTTTGAGGTCTCGTCGCTTTTTGTAGGCACTCATGATGAGCTTGATAAGGAGCGCAATCGGTAAGAGAAATGCCAAGCCAGAAAAATCATACGGTTCTTTGGCCGGAGCAATGATGCCTTTTGACATGCCTGCAGAAACTGTCAGGTCCATACCTGCCTCTAAGTCTTTGTCGGTAAAAATAATATTCTTTGTGCCGTCAGGATTTGTTTCAATATTTTTGTTTGCGCAACTTCCTGTCGCTCCATATGAGCCGCGGTAGCAGCTGTACGTGAGACTCGAAATGATAGACGAAACATTTGTTCCGTCGGCGCCAGTTTCTGGCAAATGCATCGTCGCCGAAGCTGCAAGCACGGGAACGCTCCAGCCTGTACCAATGACATTCCAAGTAAATTCATCGTGGTCGTCGAAGTATGTTGCGACGTTCGTGAGTTCGTACTTGATGACATACGTATGGGTGCCGCTGATTTCAAGATCAGCGTCGCCAATCTTGATTGTTACGTCTTTTGAGCCAGTTGATGTCGTAAATGTGTAAGGATTTCCTTTCTCGTCTGCAACGCTTTCGATCTCAACTTTCATTCTTTTATCGTCTGCATTCTCAGTATTGAAAGTCCGGAAAATGCCATGGCGCTTGTTGTTGCCAAAATCGTAGACAATTGTTTCGGATAGCTTCATTCCGGCATCATTTTGCAAATATAGATTTGATGAAAAATTAATAATTTTTTCATCTGAATCTGATTGCGCATTAACGCCAAATGCCCCACCAAAAAACATGGCAAGGGCGATGAGAGACGCAACTATAAAGTTGTATTTCTTTTTGAGCACAGTAATGTAATTACTTTATTTCAATTGAACCGAGATCGATAAGACTAGCTTGATTTGGGCTTATGAGCTGAATGTTTATAATTACAGCTTTACCGTCTTTTTCGTAGAAGTATAGTCGCACAGGCTCTCCAGTTGAATCCGCATACCGAAATGTTTTGCCGTTAATAACTGTTGTTTGTGTCGACATAACATAGTTAGCAGGAATGCCATTTGGGTAAAATTGCAAACTGTCAGGGTAGTCTGGCCTTTCTGCTCCGTAGATATTGTAGAACTGTCCATACTGGCTTTGCTGCGCAAATACAGGAGCATTTGAAGTGTATGTAAACGATACATTTGAATCCGAATAGATTCTCTGCTGATTGCCGCCAGCTGGAGGCTGCCCATCGGACACATTTGGGTCTTCGTGTTCTTGATTTCCCTGATTCGTCTGCACAACACTGACCGCATCTTCAAGCGTAATGTTTTTTGTATAGGCTACGTAGCCTGCAATCGCAAGCAAGACGATAACAATGATGATGAGAATAGTATTCGTGCGATGCATAAACTGAGCGGACTAGAACTTAACTTCGACAGGTTTCTGCGCAGCGTCGTCATCAGCGAGATCAAAGAATTCCATCTTAGAGAAATTGAACATGCCAGCGATGATGTTGCCTGGGAATGACTGAACCTTGATATTGAGATCACGAACAGTGCCGTTGTAGAAACGTCGAGCTGCCTGAATTTTATTTTCTGTATCAGAGAGTTCGCGCTGGAGTTCGAGGAAGTTTGTATTTGCCTTGAGGTCTGGGTATGCTTCAGCGATTGCGAAGACTGACTTGAGAGCGCCAGTAAGCATATTTTCAGCGCCAGCCATTGCAGCTGTTGGACCAGCAGCATTGCCGCCGCCAGCATTCATTGCAGCAGTACGAGCAGCTGTTACTTTTTCGAACGCAGAAGATTCGTGCGTTGCGTAGCCTTTGACTGTAGCGACAAGGTTCGGAATAAGGTCATAACGTCGCTTGAGCTGAACTTCGATATCTGCCCATGCTTCTTTAGCCTGCGTGACGAGGCGAATGAGCGAGTTGTACGACATGATTACCCAGAGAACAAGAACCGCCGCGACAATGATGATAATAGTGAGTGTTGACATATGTGTAAATTATTATAATAAACTTTGACAGTAGAGACATTATATCATATTTTTAAAAGGAATAAAGACCTTCAAAAACACACGAACATGGATAAAATATTCAGCACTCCCGTTATTCTAGCTATTGGACTAGCGCTAGCATCCTTAGCTATATACCTTCTCTTTGCAAAAGTAATTCCCAATTATCAAGAAATTGGAAAACACTATGTCCGAGCAGTACTTTGGACATTTGCTTTCTTATATTCAGCAATTATTGGTTTCGCTTTTATTCTCCATATTTACTTGAATAGAAAAGAAAGCCAACAAACTACATAATTGCAATTGCCACAATCATTTTCAACTTTCGCCTAAACAAAAAAAACCTCCCAGAGTTCGGAAGGTTTTTTTATTTGGAGTTTTTTTACTTCTTCTTTTTCTTGCCACTATTCTTTGCCTGCATTTTTTCAACAGTAACCAAGAGCGGGCTCGCTAGGAAAATCGATGAGTATGTTCCGAAGAAAAGTCCAACAGTGAGAACGAGCGAGAATGTTCTTGTGCTTTCTGGTCCGAAGAAGAAGAGAGCCAAGAGAACGAGGATGACTGTGAGCGACGTATTGATTGATCGAGTAAATGTCTGAGAAAGTGATTGTCCAACAGTTTCAGCAAAGTCGCCTGAGCCAAGCTTGCGGATATTTTCACGGATTCGGTCGAAGACGACAATTGTGTCAGAGACAGAAAGGCCGAGGACAGTGAGAAGCGCCACAATGAAGAGCGAATCAATTTCCATGCCTGTGTAGTGCGAAATGAGGGCAAATGCTCCAGTTGGAATCGCAATGTCGTGGATGAGCGTTACGATCGCAATCAAGCCATATCTCCATGAAGAAACTGGTCGAGAGACTTTTCGGAAAGCGTATGCAATGAAAAGAATGATTGCAGCCATAACGAGAATGATCGCTGTGATTGCCTTGCTCTTGAGTTCTTTGCCGATTGAAGGACCAATCGAAGTGTAGCTTTTCTCTGTGCTGACAAACTTGCCATCGACAGTTACTGCCTTGAGGAGAGCTTGGTGCTCTGTTTCTGTCAGGTCGCGAGTCTTGATTGAATAATCAGTTTCGCCGACTGGCTGAAGGAGAACTTCGCCGAATTCAAGCTTTGCAATTGAACCGTTCAAAACTTCTGCTTCAGGGCGAGCGCCTGTGTAGCTAATTTCAGCTTGTGTACCGCCACGGAATTCGATGCCGAACTTGAGGCCAAAGATTGCAATGAGCGCAATCGAAGCTGCGAGCAAAACTGCTGAGACTGCGATGAATATTTTTCTGTATTTGATGATAAACATATATGTTGATTATGCTTTATTACTTAGACAAGCCTGATGAGAATAAGAAGCGAGCAATACGACCATTGCCGACTGGGATTGAACGAAGGAAAACGCGAGTAACCGTAATCGCAGAAAAGAGCGAAACGATAACACCAAGTCCGAAGACAAGAGCGAAGCCTTTGATGAGTGACGTACCGAACCAGAAGAGAATGAGCGCAGTAATGATACTTGAAGTGTTTGAGTCGCGGATAGAAGTCCATGCGCGATCAAAACCTGCTTCGATTGCATCACCGAGCGTGCGTCCATTTTTCAATTCTTCTTTCAAGCGTTCGAAAATGAGAACGTTGGCATCAACTGCGACACCGATCGAAATGATGAAGCCAGCAATACCAGCGGCAGTAAGCGTCACTGGAATGAGCTTGAAGAGCGCGAGCATGATTGCGACATAGAGAGAAAGAGAGATAACAGCAATAATACCTGGAAGTCTGTACCAGAGAATCAAGAAGATTGCGACAATGAGGAAACCGTAGAGTGCAGCCTTCTCGCCAGCATCAACTGCCTTTTCGCCGAGAGTTGGTCCAATTGTCTGAGTAGAAACGAGAGTAATAGGAACAGGAAGCGCGCCTGAGTTCAAGCGACCAACAAGAGTCTTTGCTTCTGTTGGAGTAAAGTTACCTGTGATTTCTGCGCGGCCGCCTGAAATTGCCTGACGTACGCTTGGAGCTGAGATGAGATTACCATCGAGATAAATTGCAATTGTCTTGCCGACATTTTCTCGAGTAATTTTTTCAAAAAGCTTTGCGCCTTCATCGTTGAACTGAAGGACAACTGTGGCCTGTCGTGTCTGCTGATTGAATTCGAGTGATGACTTCTGGAGGTAGCGTCCAGTAAGATCTGTAGAAATGTATTTGCCAGCGAATGGATCGCCAGTAATGACAACGTTGCCGTCAGGACCGACAGTGATTGGTGTTTCCTTTGGCGGATTTGGATTTTCAGATTTGAATTCAAGAATCGGTGTTTCGCCGATTGTGTCAGTCGCCTTTTTGATATCAGTGATACCAGGAAGGTCGACAACGAGGCGGTGTTCGCCGTTTGTGCCGTCTTCGATGTGTATTACAGGTTCTGAAACGCCGAGGACGTTGATGCGGCGCTCGATGACGTCGCGAAGCGCTGCCATTGAATCTGAAATTTCAGACGAAGCGATTTTTGAAACATCAGCCGTGTAGACCAAATGCGAACCACCCGAAAGGTCGAGGCCAAGTCGAAATGGATAACGAGTAGCGAGCTTTGAAGCTGCAGCTTCTTCTGTTGGAGTTTCGACGGTTGTTGTTCCAGCTGAAAAGCGCGTTTCTGATTTATAAACGAAATAAGCGACACCGAGACCAGCTATTAAAATAAGCAATGCTACCAATCTTTTTTTCCACATAATGTGTGGATTGTACGCGTTTTTGACCCAAATAGCAAATGAAGTATTTGACAAAATTATTTTTTAAGGTAAATTAGATTTAACAAGGAAAAAGCTAGCCTAAATAGCTCTCTTAAAACTAAAAACCCAGATGAGCAGACTGGGATACCAAAGCGCAAACACAATGAAAAACCAGCTAGTATTTTATGTAAGCAAGGTTAAAAGTGCCGACGATAAATGGCATTTCGTGATCAAAAACAACATGGAAAGATCTTATCCGATTTGGACAGAATGGGATGAACAGAGAAACGAGCCAGACAATCTTAGCCGGCTTTTCAATGAAATTAAAAATGTCTTGAGAACCTACTGTAGGTATCCAGATATCAAAATGGAATTCATGAACGAGCCGCATTTAAGGGGAAGCAATCCATTCGGAAAAACTATCGTCAAACTAGAACCATCTCTTGATCAACATTTCAAAGTCGAGGAAATCGAAATAGAATTCTGGAGAAAATTAATGCTAGATATTTGCATTAAGAAATTATAGAAATGAGCCGTCCACAAGGACGGCTTTTTCGTTTTTCATTTTTTTCATGTTTTTAGTATTCCGTTGCTTTAGAAAGCACCCTCCAAAGCTTGTTCATGCCAAGCCCAACAAGGCCGCCGATCAAGAGTCCGCCGACGATATCGATTGGATAATGGACGCCAGCAATCACTCGCGAGACAGCAATCAAAATTGCGGCAACCCAAAAGAACCTGCCGGCTGGACGATTGTGGAAATAGACAACAGCTGCGAGCGCGGCAAAGGCCGTGGCGTGGCCAGACGGAAACGAACCACCTGTTTCAAGAAAGAGCGGTTGCAAATCAGGAAAGCCGAGGAATGGACGCG
>JAGOSA010000005.1 GCA_018062505.1 Minisyncoccota bacterium
AGAAAAACCTGATCAATATGCTTTTGGACAAAGAGTACCAGACTGATTCTGATAGGTCTCTGTATGAAGAAACACGCCGAGAAATTGATATTGATGAGATCCGTCTCACAGCCGAACTTCAAAAGAGTCAAAGCCGAGTTTCGGAAACGCTTAAGATAGTAGATCTCGCAATTGCCCTGGCCTCAAATATCTACACTGCATTTAAAAGCACAAAAGATGACAACCTCCGTGGGTTGCTAGCTAGAACCCTATTTAAGCGTATTGAAATCAAGGATAAGCAAATAGCGAGCTTTGAGCTTAATGCTCCGCTCGATTACCTTTGCCGTTCCCAATTCAAGAAGGCTTCTTTGGCTATTCAATTCGAACAAGACACTATATGTGGACCGTACAGGACTCGAACCTGCCACCCCCTCATTGCAAATGAGGTGCTCTACCAGATGAGCTAACGGCCCTTATATTTAGTCAATTTTCGCGAAAGCGGCGAAAATGACTGACCAGAGGATTCTACCAGTAAGCCCAGATTTTGGCAATAATCTGACTTAGATCTGGCCAAATTGGGCAGCAAAAAAGCCGGTTGATGGAATATCAACCGGCTTCATTTTTTTTGTTTCCCTATTTAGTAAACAGGGCTCAAGACTGGATCAACATCGTGATCCATAGCATCGAAAACTTGCTTAGAAACAATTGGTTCTCTGTGCTCCAACCGGAGGGGCAAAGAAACAACAGTTCTGCTGTTGAGATCATTCCAGACGTGACATGGAGTACTTGGATTCAGCTTGCGCCAGAGTTCCAGACGGACTGGATTGAGTTTGTGGCGCAGATCGATTCTGTCCATCAACATGCAGAGAAATTTCTCTTTTTGCATAGTTTGCGGAACTGTTCTGCGATTTTTCATTTTCTCCAGACCAACCCACTGAAGTTTTTTAAGTACCTCGGCCGGATTTCTGTATGCGCCGATTAGATCGCTAATCGCGCGCTCAGTCATCCTTACCATTTGTGCTGGTTTGCGATGACGCAATAATTGGTCAATCGGAAAGCGAAGCGGATTTGATTCCATTTCTCTTTCGAGTTTTTCCAATGCTTTCAGCTGTTTTTCTGAAAGTGTTTCTTCATTAAGCAGCTTTACTTTTGGTGATGTTTTTTTACGCCAAGTAAACCAGCGTGGGTTATTCTGCGGAACTTTCCATGCCAAATAAATAAAAGCAGCCAAAGCTGTAATCTCTAACGTTGCCCATGCTGGGTCTTTACTCAGGGCGTGCGAGACATTATCTAAAAATGTACCCGATGCCTTTGTGTACTCAATAGCCATAATAGTTTTTTGGTTTTTTTGGTTTGTGAATTGAACTTATTGGCCTATATTATAGCTTAAATACGTATAAAGTCAATCGCCCTATTGCCTCATTATTTTGAGAATGACGTGGTCGAGCGGTGCTCCAATCCCCTCTAAAATGCGTGTGAGCGGACTGTGTTCGTCGAAAGCAGGCAAGGCATCAACTTCAAGCAAGTAGATTTTGTTTCCGGCAACCAAAAAGTCCATAGTTGCATAGCCGGCAAGGCCGAATTTTTCAAAAACATCGCGAGCAAGCTTTTCAAGGCCAGCGTTCAAAGAATCATCTGAATGCTTAGCAAAAGAGCTCTTATAGTTCCCTGTTGCGCGGTTCTGTTCGCTGAAGATTTTTTCGCCATGGAAAATTTCGAGCGGAGGAGCAACATAGAGCGACTGGTCGCGCAAATTCTCGGCAGCAAACATATGAACTTCGCGTCCATTGATATGCGTTTCAGCCAAGATGTCATCAGTCGTACCCAGAAGTTCATAGACAGCTTTGACGAGTTCAGGAAAAGTACCAGCATAGCGAACTTGCTTCGAAGAACCGCTATTTGTCGGCTTCACTACCCACGGCGGAGCAACGTGCTCCCAAATTTCCCTTGCGCCTTTTTCAGCAAAAGCTTCGCGCATCGCTTCTGGCACGCCGCCAGCATCAGGAATGACGTAAGCGTCCGGAACATTGATGCCGAGTTCAGCCGCAATTTGCTTTGAAATTCTCTTGTCGTAAGTGCGGCCAATGTTTGCGCTATTGGTTCCGTTGTATGGAACGCCGAGTTCTTCAAGCGCTTTCTGGACGCGGCCGTCTTCGCCGAGCTTGCCGTGGAGAGCAATGAAAACGCCATCGACGAATTCCGGAATGCGCTCAATATCGGTTTCTTTTCCGTTGACGTGAAAAACGCCGTCCTTGGTGACGAGCATGTCGATGGGTTCTAATCCGCTGCGCTGCAATGCCTGAATTATTCTGCCGCCAGTTTTAATGGAGACATCATACTCATCGCTCATGCCTCCGCGAATAATGCCGATTCGATTCATGGATACAGTTTAGCGTGGATTATCGCGCTTAGATAGTGGAAAGCCTAGTCAATTTGAACAATTGGTTCATCACTACTACTTGATGTTCGCGCCTTTTTCAAGCCAAGCGAGTTTGTGCTTCTCTTTTTGCGGTGGAAATCGATAGCAAATCGATGAGCTTCGCCGTTGACGAGGAGAATTGTCTGCTTATGCGGCAAAATGAGCGACTCTTTACCGAGGAGGCCTTTTGGTTTGTGCTTTTCATTTTTGACGACAGCAATAACTGGAATAGAAAGGCCAGCTTCCTTGAGCGCATCTTCGGCAACTTTTTTCTGAACCTTGTTGCCGTCGACAACGAAAGCTTTTGGATACGGCCATTCAGGATGATTGAGGCGACGCAAAATAACTTCGCGAAGCGCAGCCGGATCGTTGGCACCAGAAACTGTTTTAATGTTGAACTTTCTGTATTCGTCTTTTTGAATGACGCCGTTTTCAGCAACAACCATGACGCCAACCATGCTCGTTCCCGAAATGTGCGCAATGTCGTAGCCTTCGAAGCGCATTAGCCCGCGCGATCCATCGATCGGATTTCCCTTTTCGTCAAAATTCCGGCCAGCAGGTTCCCAAACGCGATCGTCGCGCTTGAGCAAAGACACATCTTGGATGTGATTAAGAGCGAACAATTTTTGCTTTGCACTTTGCGCTTCTTCGAACTCTTCGCGCTTGGCAAAAGTATTCATCTGCTTTTCTAGCGTTTCGCGGAGCTCGCTGAATTTTCCAGAAAGGAAAAGCTTAATGCGCGTAATATTTTGCTTGTACTTTTTTTGCGCTTCTTCTGTGCGGAGGTCTGGCGCGAGTCCGATTTGCCGATAGAAAATTTCTTTATCTTTTTGAAGCGAAGAAAAATCACGATACGGAAAAATGCGACGCAAGATCTTTAAGCCTTCTTTAATTGCAGAGCCAGATGGATACGGACCAAAAACCGCCTGCAGCTTTTGCCCTTTTACCCAAAGCGAACCGCGGAGCGAGCTCGATGCCATTTCTTTTTTTGCCCAATCGATGTCGCGCTGGCGAGCGAGGAAAATGCGAGGAAAATCTTCTTTGGTAATGATGACACAGTTGTAGCTCTTGTCGTCTTTTTCTTTGACATTATATTTTGGCTTGAAGTGACGGATAGCATTCGCTTCTATGATCAAAGCTTCAAGCGCATTTTGGCAAACTTCCCAAGTAATTTTTTTCGAAAGGAAAACCATGTCAACAAGGCGCGGCCCGCGAGTAGCCACAAGATCCGCAGAAAAATAGCTCCTCACGCGCTCGCGCAAGGAAGTTGCTTTACCGATATAGAGAATCTTGTCATTTTCGTCTCGGAAGAAGTAAATCCCCGGCACGGACGGCAAGCCCAATTGGTCGAATTCTGGCCTAGTCATAAGGTTTTACACTATATATAGATACTACAGGAAAAGAGCCATGTTTTGCTACTTAAATCATTGTTGACATTTTTTTTTAAAATGTTAGTGTAAAGGCAAATAAACTACTAAAACAACTTCAAAATGAAAAAGCTACTCGTGATCATTGCCATTGCGGCAACCTCTATTTCCTTCTCTGGATGCGGAGAGAACAAAGAAAAACCTATTAACGCTGAAGGCGAAAATTCGGTCAAAGGATCAAATCTTACAAATATTGAGCTTGAGACTGTAACTCCAGTCGACATAGCAGTTAAAAATTATTCATATGACGGGAACACTAAACCGGCAAGATGCTACTTCCCGATGATTATCAAACTGCCGGACATGGAAGCACAAGAAGTTCTCTGCCTACAGACACTGCCTGAGAAAGACGATTTTCAACTTGTCACCGTCTACAATGAGATTATTGACAAAAAAATTAATGCCGCCGATCTTCGCGCCGACATTAGCAACGGAAACATAGTCAGGGTGTACATTCCTCAGACAAGAATTGGCAATCTTATCACCGCAGAAAAAGTCCTTTACAGTAATAGTGTATTCGAGTAATCACCTAAACAGAAAAAGAAAAGACTCTCAATCGAGAGTCTTTTTTATTTTCAATTTTTAACACTACATTAGTCAACTAGATTTTAAACTTCTTATTGATCACTCCTTTATTGTTGTCGAAAGCATTCGTCGTATGGAGCGCTTCATAGCTTTGGTCGTCATTCTTCTTTTCGACGACAGCGTAGTATGTTCCCTTCGGCGCGAGGGCATAATAGCGGCCGTATTTGTCGAGGACTTTTGTCGAAAGCAATGTGCCCATATTTTTTGAATAGAACTTTACGACGCCAAACGGTATCGGTTCGCCGACATTTGAAACAGCACCATACGAAGGCTTCTTGATCACAAACTGGCGCAAGATAAACAAGACAATGTAGATTGCAACCAAAACGTAGTTGTATGTCGATTGTTGCAAGTAAAGCGCTGCGGCTGAAGCTGCGAAGCCGCCGTAGAAAAGAATGTTGGAGAATATCGCCGCTGCTCGTGCACGTCCTGCATGTCTTTTTACCAAATGCTTTTCATTTTTTATATATTCATTCCAATCAAAGTGCTCAGGATCGAGCGGAATATTTTTCATGACAACATCGCCTTCTTTTTTGACATCAAAGTAATCGCCGAAGTACAAGTCAGTGTAAATCTGATCTTTTCTCATTCCCGCAAGTTTTCGCGATGGGAACAAATAGTTTGTTTTATTTGCGGTAATGCGATACGAACCGGGCTGCACCAAAAATCCATAGCGGCCTTCAAGGTCAGTAATTGCCGTCGATACTTCTTTGCCGTCAGCATCAAAGAGCGAAACGTATGCAGGATCAAGCGGTTGCTTTGTCACAGCATCATAGACGACGCCCCAGTGACGAACTTTTTTCTTGAAGCCAAGGAAACCAAGAATGAGCTGCCAAATGCGCGCCGGAATAAATGCGATTTCTGAAAGCGCTAGAGCACCGCCGAATGCGCCGAGCAGCATCGTGAAGAATCCCGCAATCAAGCCAATGACGCCAATTGAAGTAGTCACTTCTTCAACAGGAATGACAACGCCACCTCCACCGCCGCCTGGATCAATCGGAGGGTCGATTGGCGGATCAACTGGATCGTCAATTGTTGGAATTAAAGTACAGATACCAAGTATCGATTCATATCCAACTGGAACGGATGTTTGAATTCCTGAAATGTTTGTACAGACATCAGTCGGTTCTGGGAAGACACATGGCAAAGCGCCATTGAAGTTGGTTGCAGCTGGTTCCATGCAAAGCAATGTTGGTGGTGGAGTACAACCTGGCAGAGATGGATTTGTGGCACATGTTGGTGGCGGATTACAGCCCGGAAGCGAAGGATTTGTCGCGCAGGTTTCTGGCGGATCAACTGGATCACAACCCGGCAATGTCGGATCGTCGTCGCAGTCTGGCGGCGGCGCAACTGAATAGTCGATGATAAGCGTGCGAGATGTCTGTAAGCCATGGTTGTTGTAAGCGGTAACAGTAAACGTATTCGATCCCGGAATAAGAGTGAGCAGCGATGTCGTCCAAGCAGTTGTGCCAGTAGCAGGAGTTACAATACTGCCATTCATTGAATAAACAACTGAAGTAACTGTGTCGCGATCAGAAGCAATACCACTGATTGCAATTGTATTTGATGAAATAGTGTACGTTCCAGTTACTCCCGGACTTGTAATCGTCACCACTGGCGGATCGTATTCGCAGTCATTCTGCGCATTGAAATTGTTTGCCATTGGATCGGTACACTGAGGGATTGGATCGCCTCCGCCTCCACCGCCAGCAACAACAGTAATCGAATATGCAACCTTATTTGATTTAAAGGCACTTTGAGCAACTGTATCAATAGCCTGTATGGAAAAATTATAAGTACCGGACGAACTTGCTGTTGAAGTACCTACAATTGAACCAGTTGCCGTATTGAGCGTTAGGCCCGAAGGCAAAACACCCGATACTAATTCATACGTAACCGCACCTTGGCTGTTGGTAACAGTATGTCCGGGAGATGAGTACGCGACACCTTCTGTAGAACCGGGGAGTGTTTCAGTCGACATGTCCGCAATATTATAATAAATAACTCTATTATTTTCGGAATCAGTGACATACAATCTTCGATTAACAACGTCGAATACCATGTCTCTAGGAGAGGAAAGCCCATCGCGGGATGTTTCGGCTGAATTCTGTGTAAAATCTGATTGGCCGATCACTGCAACAGCATCTTCTCCATCAACTATCGTTGTTACATCAAAAATTAAAACTCTATTATTTTGTCCATCTGTCACAAAAAGCTGGTCGGAGTCCGGGTCAAATGAAAATCCAGAACTACCTGATGCAAATGAGAATGTGTTTCGAGAAGCACCGACATTGCCCGGCGTTAAAAGATCCGGTGCACCGAGGACATTGCTTGGCTCAACACCATCGGCGAGCGGGGTCAAATTAAAATCATAAATATTTATATGGCTATTGGCGACATCTGCAACAAAAAGCCGATCATGATTTGGATCATATGCTAATGCAGTAGGACTTTGAAATAATGGTGCTTGTCCAAGCGTATATATTGGCAACTCAGCATCACTTAACCCGTCTGAGACATCGTAAACAACAATATTAGTATCTTGAATACTGAAAAGTCGCCTGTGCACACTGTCGTACGCTGTTCCATACACAGGCAAACTTCCGTCTCCCACTGTCACAACAATATCCTCGTGCTGTTCTACGGTACTTACATCAACGCCAAATAAAACATTGGATGAAGTTGAGTCAGAAAAATATAAAAAATCATTATCAGAATCAAATGTCATACTTAGCGGAATATATAACCCAAATGCGCTATATGAATATTGATTATTGGGTGCAACTACCCCAATGACATTGTCTGCTACATTATCAATAAGGTTGTTACTGACATCAAGATTAAACACAAGAATACGTGTATTGTGCGGCGAGACATTGCTATCAAGCACAAATAATTTGTGACCATTTGGATCGAGCGCTACATCTGTAGGTGTATTGAAACCCACACCATCAATCACGCTGTTGCTGTAGACATCAGATTGATTATACAAAGGCGAGTTAATGTCGCCGTATGTAAAGATATTTTGTTGACCCAAAAGATCTATCATTGGCTCATTATCAGCAATAGTTGTGAGGTCAAAAATACCTATACGGTAACCAGAATCCACTGTATATAATCGCAAAGTAGATGGATCGTAGGCGAGAGAATATATCTGCTGCAGGGAAGTCGCAGTATACTCATAATTGCCAGAATTATTACTCACAAAATCAGCCTGCCCAAGGACATTAATTGCACTTGGATTGTCTGCGAGTGTTGCTATATCAAAAACAAGAACTCTATTTACCATACCGACATACAGATAGTGCCGAGCGGGATCAAACGCCAAGTTAGTGTAAGGGATATTGTTGACACAAATTGATGCTGCAGTGATAGAATTACACGGATTAATAGTTGTCAGGTTTGGCTGACCAAGCACATTAATGGCATTTTCACTATTTGTAATCGTTGCTATATCAAACACAAGCACACGACTGTTACCATAATCGTTTACAAAAAGATGCCTATTATCATCAAGCGCCATTCCAGCTGGATATTGAAATTTGCCTGCATTTGTAGCTGCTTGACCTAAAAAGTGAGCTCGAGCTTCTCCATTCGTAATGCTCGCTACATCATAAATATTTACAGTTCCATTATTTAATAAACTTGTAGAAACATATAGCATTCCATCGACAGGATCATAAGCAAGTGACGTCGGGAAGTTAAGGTCAACAATACCGCTTGATGTAAAATCCGTTTGACCTAACACATTAATTGCAGGCTCGTTGTCGGTAATACTCGCTACATCATAAACAAGAACGCGTCTATTGCCGGGATCTGAAGCAAAGAGCCGTTTTCCAACCTCATCATACGCCAAACCATACACACCATACGTTTGATTAATATCGGTATCATTTACAACACTGCTTTTTACGCCCAAAAAAGCGTCTGGTACTTTATCATCAAGTATATTTGTCGAAGGATTTAGATTATACACAACAATACGACTAGTATTGTCACCGCCAGGACCATTCCCAACAAACATTCGATGATCAATCGTATCAATGACTACTGAAGTAATAGGGTCTGCAGAGAAAAAAGCAGTAAAGTCTGCCACGCCCGTATCCGTTGGCTGAAATTGACCAAGCAATCCAGAGGCATCGTATGCCCCTCCTGCGCCTTTTGAATAATTCGCATTAATTGCCAAGACAGAAAAAACAGCAAGAACAAAACCAGCCACATAAAATAGTTGGCGATATTTAGGACGAGCGAAATCTGATGGCGACGGTTCGGATGCCATTCTGTATATTGTAGCAAAAAACGGCCTATTTTTTATGGCCGTTTTCCACATTTTTTGTTTATAACTATTTGAGGAAATATTGATTAGAAATTCATTCAAATATGCTTAGTGAGTTTTTTAGACTAGAGGATTTTCTTGAGATATTTTCCAGTATGGCTTTTCGGATGGTTTGCGACTTCTTCTGGCGTGCCGCGAGCAATAATTTTACCGCCGCCTTCACCGCCTTCTGGACCAAAGTCGAGCAAATAGTCAGCACACTTGATGAGATCGAGGTTGTGTTCAATGACAATGACACTATTGCCTTTCGCGACGAGGCGATTGAGGACAGCGATCAGGTTTTGAACATCGTCGTAGTGGAGACCGACAGTTGGCTCGTCGAGCAAGTACATTGTTCGCTCCAAGTGTGGACGATAGAGTTCAGAAGCGATTTTCACTCGCTGTGCTTCGCCACCGGAAAGTGTTTTTGCAGATTGGCCGAGCTTAATGTAGCCAAGACCAACATCGTCGAGCGTTTTGAGGCGATCGTAAATCGATGGAACATCTTTGAAGAATTCCAGTGCTTCTTCGACTGTCATTTCCAAAACTTCAAAAATATTTTTGCGCTTGAATTTTACAGTAAGCGTTTCTTTGTCGAATCGTTTGCCGTTGCAGATGTCGCACGTCACATAAACTGTCGGCAAGAAGTGCATTTCAACAGCGATTTCGCCATTACCTTCGCAGGCTTCACAACGTCCGCCTTTGACATTGAAAGAAAATCGATTTACTTTCCAGCCGCGAAGACGAGCTTCTTCTGTTGCAGCAAAAAGATCGCGAATGTGTGTGAATGCGCCTGTGTATGTCGCCAAGTTTGAGCGCGGAGTTCGTCCGATTGGAGATTGGTCGATCAAAATTGCGCGAGACAAATATTCATGGCCAGTAAATGACGCACAGTTAAAAATAGTATTTGTTCGATACTTTCTCTCAAATTTTCCTTGGAGGTTTTTATAGAGGACTTCGTAGAGGAATGAACTTTTACCTGAACCAGAAACGCCTGTGATCGCCACGAGCTTGCCGAGCGGCAATTCCATATTTTGGTTTTGAATATTGAAAATGTTTGCACCGACGATTTTGATGATGCCTTTATCCCCTTCACGTCGATTTTCAGGAACGGCAATTTCAGCTTCTTTGCGAAGGTAAGCGAGCGTGCGCGAGCCGTTCGTTAGCTTTTTTGCAGCTGGAGTTTTTTCGAGCATGTCAGCGAGCCAGCCTGAAGCGATAACCTCCCCGCCATGGACGCCAGCTTTTGGACCGATATCAATAATGTAATCAGATGCATAGATAGTGTCTTCGTCGTGTTCAACAACAATGATCGTATTGCCGAGATCGCGAAGGCCTTCAAGTGTTTTGATCAAGCGCTCATTGTCGCGCTGATGGAGGCCGATCGTTGGTTCGTCGAGCACATACATTGCGCCGACGAGTTTTGAACCGAGCTGCGAAGCGAGTCGAATACGCTGGGCTTCGCCGCCAGACAATGTATTTGCACGGCGATCGAGCGCCAAGTAATCGAGACCGACGTCATAAAGAAATATCAATCGGTCTTCAATTTCGCGCAGAACTGTTTTAGCGATTTCTTTTTCTTTTGGAGTGAGCTTGAGCGAACCGAAAAAGTTCACGGCATCAGTGACGGACATCGACGTGACATCGACAACGTTTTTACGCTTGTCATTGTATGTTAGAACATCGCCTTTCTTGGTGACATTTTTTTCAGTCGTTTTGCCGAGATCAGCGCCGAGGAAGACATTGAGTGCTTCTTTGCGAAGACGCGCACCGCCGCAGTCTTCGCATTTCTCTGTACCGAGGAAATATTTTGTGCCAAGGCCGTTGCAGGTTGGACATGCGCCATATGGAGAGTTGAATGAGAAAAGACGCGGTTCGATTTCTGGGAAAGAGAAGCCGTCGTTTGGACATGCGAATTTTGCTGACATCAGGAATTCTTCAGCTTCATCTGCTACAATTTCTCCTTTTTTCTTTTTGGCTTCTGGTTCGTCGCCGTTCTGCTCTTCGCCAAATGAAATTTTTACCAAGCCTTCAGTTTCGAGAATTGACCGCTCAACAGCTTCAGAAAGTCGGATTTCTGTATCGCGAGGATTGTCAGTAAATTCATGGAGCGCAATTTCGTCGACGAGAATGTCGATGTTGTGAGCTTTGTGTTTATCAATTTCTATGCGATCTCGCAGGTTCTGAAGATTGCCGTCGATGCGAACGCGCGCAAAACCCTTGCCGAGCATGTCGTACAAGAGCTGATAGTATTCGCCTTTTCGCCCGCGAACGAGTGGCGCAAAAATCCGAACGAGCCGATCGTCGAATTCAACGCCCATTACATTTTTGAGTGCAGTTTTACCTTTTCCATCTTTTCCGTTTTTTAATTTTGCCTCTTTTGTCTTTTCCGAAACTTTATCTTGGATGAAGCGGCCGATTTCTTCGTTTGATAGTTTTTTGATTTCTTCGCCGCAGATTGGGCAAAAAGGACGGCCGACACGAGCATAGAGTACGCGCAAGTAGTCATAGATTTCAGTAATTGTCGCAACAGTCGAGCGCGGGTTGTTCGAGCGCGACTTTTGATCAATAGAAATTGCTGGCGAAAGACCAGAAATCTCATCGACATCAGGCTTACCCATTTGACGGAGGAATTGGCGAGCATACGAAGAAAGCGACTCAACGTAGCGTCGCTGGCCCTCGGCAAAGATTGTGTCAAAAGCGAGAGATGATTTTCCAGAACCAGACATGCCGGTAATCGCAATCATTTTATTGCGCGGCATTTCGACGCTGATGTTCTTGAGGTTGTGCGTGCGTGCACCTTTGACCACAATTTTACCAGCTGAAAAATCATTTTCTCGGTTTACATTTTCTTTAGATTGTCTTGATGGGTTTTTCATATGAATATGCTTCGCTTTAGTATAGACAGAAACTCCCCTGCGCATTGCGCTCGGGGGTTACTATCTCACGGCCAGAGTATAGCACGTAGAGCAAGTTTGACAAAAGGCAGAAACGCTATATATTTAAGAAAAAAAATCGCTATGACAACAAAATACTCATACTCAGAACTAGTCGAGAATCGGCAAAAGCCCATGATAGATCTTCTGCTAGAAAATTACGAGCATCTCAAAAAAGCGCTACTAGACCGTAGAGTCACTATTACAGAAAGAGAAAAGCAATTCTCGTTACCATCTAACTACTTTCAAAAAACTGAGAGTGTGGAACAAGATCATCCACTCCCCTTGCATGCTACTTTTGAACTGCTAACTTACCACGAAGACAGGATCATAACTCTCGACCTTTCTCTGATTTACAAAATGAATGGATTGGCACAAACAGAATTTAAATGGATTGGCAGTAGTGTAACAGCAATCAAAAGTACAGAATTTAATCGCGTTTCGCTTTTCAATCCAAACATCTTAGACCTGCTTGCTGATTTTTTCTGCACAAGCAGAAACCTCGAAGCAAAACTCTCGTTCGTAAAACATTTTAATCTCACTGCATAATATTCATGCAGCAATCGCGCCACAGCAATAACTGCGGCGCGATTTTTTTATTTTTCTCAAACATTTTTTTCTATCCACACTTTTTACTACTTGTTGCGTGCGACTTCGCATATACTGATATATAAGATGCGTTATATTGCATTAGCATTTTCTTTTCTCTTTCTTGGCGCTCGTTCTGCGAGCGCGCATGTTGGCTATGTCGTTGAAACAGAAACACTCAAAAGTATCGGCGGCACAGACTTCAGTTTTTTGTTTTCTCCATTCCATGACATCAACAATGTCATGATCATGCTCTGTGTCATTCTGATGATTGGCGCACTCTACTATCTTGGACACCACATACCGGCTTTCATACACGAACTTACTTTCATAAAAAAACAAATAGTTTCTTACAAAGACTATGCGCCATGGATACTTCGCCTCGGACTCGGCATCATGCTGATGGGGGCAGGCATACACGGTGTCCTCATTAGCCCAATCGCACCAACAGTTGTCAGTGTTGCAGCGCTTGAGCTCATAATCGGCTTCTGTCTTCTGCTTGGCTTCCTCATAACACCAAGCCTACTGATTGTTATCGGCTTTTACCTTGCTGGGCTCTTGAACAATGGTTACCTTTTCGGTAGCCTCGAAGTCATCGGCAGTGCGATTGCTCTCTTCTTGCTCGCAGACAGCCGACCAAGCTTCGATCACATTGTCGGCATTCCGATGCTGATGAGAAATAAACTCGCTGAATACGCCCCAATCGTCCTGCGTATTGCACTCGGTGGCGCTTTTGTTTTCTTGGCATTCTACGAGAAAATATTCAACCCTCACTACTTCGAATCTGTAGTCGAAAGCTTCAACTTGCTTTCTGTCATGCCGGTATCAGCTGCAATGTGGACGCTTTCAGTCGGCATCATTGAACTGATCGTTGGCCTCTTCCTCATTTTTGGATTCAAGACGCGCATCACATCTGCAATTGCATTCTTTGTTTTCACCGCAACATTCTTTTTCTTTGGAGAAAAAGTCTACTCGCATGTTTCAATTTTTGCTGGCCTTTCTGCTCTCTTTATTTTGGGAGGCGGCATCTGGTCAGTCGACGAATACCTCGAGAACCGCAGCAACAAACCTGCGAAGCCAGCTAAGGCTCGCGCGCCACGAAAGATATCCTCCAAAAAGACTGTACGCAAGCCAAGGAAGGTGGTACTCTCAAAATAAACCAATAAAATCATAAGGCTATGATGGCAAACGTTCACTATGGTTATCAGACATGGAGAAATCCATACGCAAACCGCAACCCAAGAGGGTTATCAAAAACACACGGACACCACAGACAATTTTGCCGAAGAGATGGACGACGGCGAAACTGAGCAATCCAGCTAAATCACATATTTAGCAACACGAACAAAACATTAAAAAAAATCCTGCATCATGTGTAGGATTTTTCTTTTACATATATTTCTGAGCAGTATCCTCGTTTAGCGATCGACTTTGACGACAATCGGTCCAGCCGCATACGGAGCAATGTCATACGGAGAGAAGAAGAATCGAATGTAGTCTGTGCCAAATGTAAATCGCTGGAATGCAGTTTCGTCGAGCTTACTAATGTCTTCAAAAAGCATTTCGTCAGGATCCATGCTGCCGTCGCCTGCATCTGCAAGACGCTTAGCGAGTTCATCGTGGACTGCGACTTTTATTTTCGGCTTGAGTGCACTCAAATATTTGTCGTCTGCAGGATAGAGATCTGCAAGCTTGAGCTCTTTGCCCGTATCAATGTCGTAGTTGAATGTTCTGAAGTATTGATTCGGATGAGCGCCGCCAGTGTATTCGTTGACGGTAAAGACGAGGCTGACATAGTCAGTATTTGCCTGCTCAACTTCGTACGTCGTTGAAAATGAATAGCTTGTGACAACGGAGTCAGGCATGCCTTCTGAAACGAGCTTTTCGATATTCGCAACTTCATTGTCGATAAATGATTTGATGTCGCTATTGATAACAGCCGGTACATTTTCGAATTCTGGGTAAGTAACATTGATCGAAACATTTGCTGTTTCTTTTGTAATCTTTTTATCTGTCTTTGTGAGAATGTTGAGCGATTCGCTCGGCATTGGCTCGTTAGCTACAGGCAAGCCCCGCTGTGGCTTAAATAGCACTACTAATATGAGCGCAAGGACTGCGGCGGCGAATAATATGTATCCAAGTGTTTTCTTTTCCATATGTAAATAATACCATTAATCTGTCTCCACAAGCCGATGTCGCAAAATCTTGAGCTCGTCGCGCAAAATCGCAGCAGTCTCGAAGTCGAGTGACTTCACGGCTTCTTTCATCTGATCTTCTTTCATCTTGATCAGCTCTTCAAGCGGATGCTTTTTGCCTTTCTTGCTCTTTTTGCCGAACTTCGAGGTTTCAATCGAGCCAATGACCGAAAGATCCATTTCAAGCTCAGCGCGGACAGCTTTGTCGTGATCGCTTTCCATTGATTCGGCAATGTCGTGAATGCGCTTTTCAATAGTCTTTGGCGTAATGCCGTTTTCTTTGTTGTAAGCGAGCTGCTTGTCGCGGCGGCGATTTGTTTCGTCGATTGCGCGCTCCATAGATCCTGTAATCCGATCAGCGTACAAAATGACGCGACCGTTGACGTTGCGGGCAGCGCGGCCGATCGTCTGAATGAGAGACACTTCACTGCGCAAAAAGCCTTCTTTGTCGGCGTCGAGAATACCGATCAATGAAACTTCCGGTAAGTCCAAACCTTCGCGGAGCAAGTTAACGCCAACGAGAATGTCGAAGTTGCCGCGGCGGAATTCCGTGAGAATTTTGATTCGATCAATTGTTTTGATATCAGAATGCAAATATTCTGATTTTATTTTTCGCTCTTTCAAATATGCTGCAAGATCTTCAGCCATTTTTTTGGTAAGAGTCGTTGCAAGCACGCGACCACCAGCGCGAATTTCGCCTTCAGCTTCTTCGATGAAATCCTGCACCTGACCAAGATAGTCGCCTTCTTCAAGAATTGGCTTAATCGTTATTTTCGGATCGATCAAACCTGTTGGGCGAATGATCTGTTCAACGATCTGTTCAGAATTGTCGCGCTCGAAGTTGCTCGGCGTTGCAGTTGTAAAAATGAGCTGGCCAATGCGCTCTTCGAATTCTTCGAACTTGAGCGGACGGTTATCTTTGGCGCTCGGCAAGCGGAAGCCGAATTCGACGAGCGTATTTTTGCGGGCTTGGTCGCCAGCGTACATGCCGTTAAGTTGCGGAATCGTAACGTGCGATTCGTCGATGATCGTCAAGAAGTCTGCACTACCGTCAGCTTTGTGAGGAAAATATGAAAGTAAAGTATCAGGCGGATCGCCAGCCATTTTGCCAGACAAGTGTCGTGAATAGTTTTCAATACCAGAGCAGTAGCCAACTTCGCGAATCATTGCTATGTCGTAGTTGGTGCGGCGGCGGAGACGTTCAGCTTCGAGCAATCTTCCCTCTTGCGACTCAAAAACTTTGAGCTGCTCTTCAAGTTCATGCTGAATACTTTTCAAAGCACGCTCAACCTGATCGCCGTCAGTTACGAAGTGTTTGGCTGGGAAAATGTAGACAACTTCTTCCTCTTTCAAAATGCGAGACGTTACAGGATCAATTTTCAGCATGCGATTTACTGAATTGCCGACGAGATCAATAGAAAAAGTCACGGCTTCAGAAACCGGCATGATTTCGACTTTTGTTCCAAGCGCGCGAAATGTTCCCGGTGTAAGATCTGCATTGGTTCTTTCAAAGCGAATTGAAATCAATTTTTCCAAAAGTTCAGTGCGCGTCATTTTTTGCCCAACCTCAAGTTTCAAGTTTGTCTTTTCATATTCAGCCGGCGAACCGAGACCGTAGATACACGAAACCGAAGCCACAATGATCACGTCTTTGCGCGTCAAAAGCGACTGCGTTGAAGCGTGGCGCAAACGATCGATTTCTTTGTTGATGCTCGCATCCTTCTCTATATATGTATCTGTTACCGGCATATAGGCCTCCGGCTGGTAAAAGTCGTAGTAGGAAACAAAGTAGTGGACGGCATTGTCAGGGAAAAATTCCTTGAACTCAGCCGCGAGCTGAGCCGCGAGCGTTTTGTTGTGGGCAATGACGAGCGTCGGCTTGCCCTGAGCGGCGATGACGTTTGCCATCGTAAAAGTCTTGCCTGTACCGGTCGCACCCAAAAGGGTCTGCCTCTGCATACCCTTTTTCAGTCCTTCATTTATTTTCTTGATTGCTGCAGGCTGGTCGCCGGCTGGCTCAAATTTTGGCTGCAGGTTAAAAACTCCCATTTGTCCATTCTATAGATTTGGCAGAGAAAAAGCCACCTCATTCGGTGGCCTTTCTTGTTACTTCTTTCTAATTTGTTCTTTTTACTTCTCCGACGGAAATGCTAGCGCAAAGACATTTTTGAATGTTTCTTTGTCTTCACTGTTAATGTCGGCAAACATCTTGCTACCGCCTTCTGGCAGAAGCGGGACAATTTCTTTTCTTTTCGGAATAGTGTCTGTGGTACTGCCGGTGTAGACGATCTTGTAGCCATCGTCCTCTTCGGTAAAGTAGCCCATAATAGTGAGATTGGCTCCGAATTTTCGAATTCTATATTGGTGCGAATCGTATTCAAGCTCAACATTTTCGGTGGAGAAAATAGTTGCAGCTACTCCTGCCACCATCAGCAGCAAAATAACGGGAAGGTAGTATGTTTTTTTCATGGTATTTGGTTTTAGTAAGAATGGAAATAATGTGATTTCTCCAACTATAACCGAAATTACTCTTTTGTAAATCTTGGCCTCATTTTGCCATCGATTTCAACTTCATCGATAAAAAGCGAAAGCGGACGAGTAAACATAGTCGCATGAGTGCCGTCCAAAATGTCGGCATGATAGAGCGGCTTGTAGACAATCATAATCGAATCAGGATCATCGATTTCCATTTCTATATTTTTGGCAATGCCGATAACTTCGTAGACATGATCCATTCCTCCGGTCGATTTGTAGTGGCGATAGTGCTCGCCTATTTGCGGGATACTGATTGCTGATTCCATTTGGGCATTATAACAAAAGTGCAGCAAAAAAGTCCCGACATAAGCCGGGACTTTCAAATTACTGCTGCGCTCCAAGCTGGGCCATTTCTTTGACGAACAAAGAATAGTCATTGCCGAAATATCTTTTCGGATCGCTTGCTAGGTCACGCATAAAATCTGGAGCCGATTCGCAACCGACTGCAGCAAGAATTGAAGAAATTCTAATTGTTGTAGTGTTGTCGAGCATTCCTTGAGCATACAGCTTTGCGCACATTTGATCTGTCGCTAATCCATCAGAAATAATGACAATATCACTGAGCGAGAGTGAATCATCTTGCGACTCGTAGGAAATGAGATCATCAATAAATGAAATGCCGGCGCACATGTACGATGCAGATGTATCATTGTTTTCTGCAGCAATACTAGATATGCCTTCATATAACAATTTCTTGTCGGCAGTAAGCGGGACAATCAGAGCAAATGTATCAGCAAATATCGACAAGCTGATGCGAACGCCATTATTACTGAGCGGAACATCATCAGCAAAAGCAGCCAATATTCGCTCAATATATTCACGCGTTTTTTTGTTGCCAACACTTGAAGATTTGTCTACTAATATATAGACATTGCGATGGCTGTTGTTTTGCCAGTCTGCTTGAGGCAGATCGACTTGATCAACGTCGTCGAGAGTACTTAAATACTTCTCGGCATTTTGTTGCTGTTGGGCATTTACATGAATCGGCGCCGAAATGCTAATAGCTGCGGCACACAGGAGAGAGATGTATATTTTTTTCATAAGGAGTGGTTTTCCTTAGAGATTACTCCTGTCTACCCTATTTAGCAAGATATTACTTTGCGATATAGCGCCCAAGAAATTGCACTTTAAAAGCAGCAAATGAATCCGCCATGATAGATGAGCGAATGTCTTTGACGAGATTGGCAATAAAGTAGAGGTTGTGAATTGTGCCGAGCGTTCCAGCGAGCATTTCTTTTGAGCGATAGAGGTGCGATAAATAAGCGCGTGTGTAGTTTTGGCATGTGTAGCAGCCGCAGTCGTCTTCGAGCGGAGCAAAATCTTCGCGGAATTGCGCATTCAAAATATTTACTTTGCCGCTCTTGGTGTAGAGCGTGCCATTGCGCGCATTGCGAGTCGGAGCAACGCAGTCAAACATGTCGACGCCGTTTTCAACGCCCATAAATAAATCTTCAGGCTCGCCAATGCCAAGCAAGTGCCGTGGCTTATCTTCGGGTAAAATATCGTTGACCCATTTTACAGCTGACGACATATCTTCTTTGGCAAATGATCCGCCGATGCCGAAGCCATCAAAAGTTTTTTCGCCTACTTTCATTTCAGAAATAATTTTTGCCGACTCTTTGCGCAGTGATTCGTTGCGGCCGCCTTGTACAATACCAAAGAGTGCGATTTGGTTTACTTCGTTTTCATTATTTTTTGATTGGGCGTTTTTTATTTTTTCACTGCTGAGTTTTACATGTTCTTCCAAACATCGTTTCGCCCAAGCATGCGTTCGCATGAGAGCATCGCTCTGGTAGCGATCGTCTTCAGCGGGTGACGTGCATTCATCAAAAGCAAAAATAATATCAGCGCCGAGGTTGTGCTGAATCTGAATTGATTTTTCTGGCGAAATGTAATGCATCGAGCCATCGAGGTGCGACTTAAAAGAAACGCCATCGCGATCAATCGTCGCAAGCTTTGGCGCATCGCTGTCGTCAAAGCGTTCTGGAATCATCAGAGATGGATCTGTAATTTTGACGACTTTAGAAATCTCTTTGCCGTAGGCCGCGCCAAGAGAAAAAACTTGGAAGCCGCCCGAGTCAGTGACGATCGGCTTGTGCCAATTCATAAACTTGTGGAGACCACCGGCTTTTGCCACGAGCTCATCGCCAGGCTGCAAAAATAAATGGTAAGTGTTTGCGAGCACTGCCTGCGCACCGAGTTCGTTGACCTGCTCAGGAGTGAGTGCCTTGATTGTGGCTTTTGTGCCGACAGGAATAAATGCCGGCGTCAAAATATCGCCATGCGGAGTGTGGATTCTGCCTGCGCGGCCAAGACCGCTCATCTTCTTATTAATTTCAAAATTAAATTTATTCAATGTATTTTATTTCTCCACCCCCACAAACCTAAGCTCAAAAATATTCACCGGAGATCGAAATAACACTCTCTGAAATGGATCGCGCGAATCGGCCAAACTTTCTTCGGCAAAAGCGATTGTTTCGCCACTATCGACAGTCGCAACTGTTGTCCCTTTTTCGATAACAATGTCGCGCGGCAATGTCGTTTCAAATGTGCCGCCGCCTTGGCCTTTTAAATCTATGAAAATATCTTTGCCAACAATAACGGCTTTTGTGACTTCACCTGACGTTGAGAATAATTTTATCTTGGCTGAATGCTGATCTGCTTCTGCTACAGTTCCGATCGGCGTGTCGCCGCGCGCGAGAACTTTTGCGCCGACAACAATTCCCTCTTCCGTCCCAGTATCGACAACAATCGTGTCATATATAGACTCGCTTGGCTTAATCAAAATGCGCGCCATGATTAGCTGAATGCCTTCTTTTTTGCGTGCCAGCATTTCTGTAAGCTTTGCATTTTCGTCGAGCAGCGTCGGGAGAGCGGCAAGCTTGGCTTCAAGATCTTTTACTTTCTCATCAAGTTCGCTTTTCTCATTGATCAATGTGCTTTTTGATTTTGAAAGTTCAAGTCCGTCACTGATTCCCTGCCCAGCCGAGCGCTTTACTTTAAATATAGAGTTGCCGACGCTTGCGATAGCAGACATCGTTTGCTTTGGGCCGACAGCCACGAAGAAAATACCGACAATAATAATAACAACTGCAAGAACGCCAACGATCCGCTTTCTGTAGCTGCGGAAGTTTCGATCTCTGTATGAAATAAATTTATTTTGATCTCTCCGTATCATAATCTGGAAGCAATACTTCCTTGTAGTATTCTAAATCTTCGAGCACAATACCCGCGCCGCGTGCAACTGCAGTCAAAGGATCTTCAGTAACTGTCACCGGAATCTTGAGCATGTTCTGCAAAAGTGTATCGAGCCCATGAAGCATGGCGCCGCCGCCCGAAAGCACAATGCCGCGATGCATGATGTCGCCGAGAATTTCTGGCGGCGTCGTTTCCAACACCTCTTTGATGCCATCGATCAAGCCGAGAATAGACTGGCCCATAGCTTCTCGAATATCAGCATCAGTGATAACAACTTCGCGCGGAAGCCCAGTAACGAGATCTCTTCCGCGAACTTCAGCTTCCATCGGCTCGCCCGGTGCAACTGAGCCTATAGCAATCTTAACACTCTCTGCAGTTTTTTCGCCGATCAAAAGCTTGAATTCGTCGCGCAAGTAGCCAATGATATCTGTATTAAATTTGTCGCCGGCGATTTTGAGGTTAACTGAACGAACAATACCAGCGAGAGAAATGACAGCGATATCAGTTGTGCCGCCGCCAATGTCGACGATCATGCTACCAACTGCATCTTTGACTGGCATGCGAATACCAATCGCTGCGGCCATCGGCTCTTCGACGAGATGCACTTCGCGAGCGCCAGCAGATTTTGCGGCGTCATAGACTGCGCGACCTTCGACATTTGTAATGCCAGACGGAACGCCAACGACAACGCGCGGACGGAAAAATTTCTTAGACATTTTTTCAGCTTTGTTGATGAGGTATGCAAGCATTTCTTCAGTAACTTCAAAATCAGAAATGACGCCGTCAACAATCGGACGAACAGCGCGAATGTGCGGCGGCGTTCGGCCGAGCATTTTTTTGGCTTCCATACCAACAGCGACAATCTGACCGGTTTTGTGATTGACCGCAACAACTGAAGGCTCGTTGATGACGATGCCATGCCCGCGCAAATACACCAGAGTATTTGCTGTACCCAAGTCAATGCCTATGTCATTTGAAAAAGAATTGTAGATTTTTTTAAACATTTTTAAAAACGCTGCAGATAGTGTGCCGGTCCATATATAGCTAGAAGAACTCTTTGCCTAAGCATTTTACAGCAAAAAACGTTATTTATCAATTTTGGCAATATTACCATTGACAAAAATCGAAAAGAATTTACTCTGCAAAAATAATCGGCATAATACCCTTTGCGCACATGAAGTGATGAAAAAGTATGAAGTTATTTTGTTGCATGTGGGGTGCGCGATTGCTATAAAGATTCAGTGAAAAAGAAAATTTTAGTATCGTTATCGAGTTTCGTTGCTCTTTGTTTAATTATCGGAGCAATATCAATTATTAAAAAACCAATTATTATTGCTAATGTCGAAGCGGACGCGACCACACAAGGAATCGTCATGGGCGAAATGGCCATGAACGTAGACGTGCCGAGCTGCGAAGACGAAAATGGCGCTGCTGCTGATTGTTTCCCAATCATCAGCGGAGTAAACGCTAGCAGTCAGGCCGCAGATATCGAACTTGCCTGGAAAAGAATGTATAAACACAAATCAAATACAACTACCACAACACCAAAAACAACTATCCCGACAACTCCAATCACTTCCACTCCAAAACCTGTCACACCAATACCAACGACAGCTCCAACTAAACCTGTAGCAACAACGCCAACAATTCCGACAACTCCCATCATTGCAACAACACCGATAATTCCAAAAACACCAGTTGCCACACCACCGGCAACTCCCGCAGTCCCTGCTCCAACGCAACCAATCGTCGTTACAAATAAACAGTGGGGCGCATTTTTGCCAAATAGCTCAACGGCAGATATCGCAACACTCGAATCGAAAGTCGGTTCGCCAATGGATATACGCGCAGTCTTCGTCGGCTGGGGCAATGGCGCTTCTGACTTTCCAAGCTGGCTCACTGGCAACATTAAATCATCTGGCAAAACGCTTTTGATGTACTGGGAACCGGCAGCAAATGGCGACACCGGAAATATCAACCAGCCAGCATACAACTACGACTCAATCACGAGCGGCAAATGGGATAGTTCTATCATCGCTTTTGCGAAAGCCGCAAAAACGTATGGCGGACCGATCATCCTTGTTCCATTCGACGAAATGAATGGCGACTGGTATCCATGGTCTGGAACGAACAACGGAAATTCCCCTGCTAAGCACAATGCCGCATATAAACATCTCCACGATCTTTTTGCCGCACAAGGTGTGACAAACGTAAAGTGGGGCTGGGCTCCGAACAATGATTCGTGGCCAAATACACCAGCAAACGATTTGACTATGTACTACCCAGGAGATGCATATGTCGACTATGTTGGCGTCGACGGATTCAACTTCAATAGCCCATGGATTTCGTACAACCAAATCTTCGACAAGGCAATTGCAAAGCTCGAGAAATACAATAAACCAATTTACATTTTCTCGATGGCTTCAGGCGAAGCTGGTGATGGCGGAGCAAAGAAAGCCGCATGGATTGCAGACACATTTGCGCAGATCGCCAAAAATCCAAAGATTGCTGGCTGGATCTGGTTCAACGAAAATAAAGAAAAAAATTGGCTGCTCGATTCTTCTACTTCAGTTCTCAAAGCATTCTCTATTGCAGTCAAAAGTTTCTAGTAAAAATAAAACCCCTTTGCGGGGTTTTATTTTTTGCTAATCTTTTTTTAATAGAAAACTAATACTAGTTTGCTACGCAGCTGAGAGCATTGATCTTTGCGCGAGTAAGCGTAAAGACATTGCCGTTTCCTTTTGTGAGCTTAACAGGAGTAAGGATTTCTGACTTGTACTTCATCTGGAAATTCTTGACTGCTGACAATGTCATCGTGCCGTAGAATCCAGTAACTGGAAGCTTGGCATTCATGTGCTTGTTCAAGAAAGCCTGAAGCTTTTTGACGTCTTCAACTTTGTTCTTGCCGTTATGGAAAGAAATGTTGTTAACGATAATTGCATTACATGTTGAGCCGAGAACTGAGCCGGGAGTTGTTGGTGTGACTGGAGTAACAGGAACAACAGGAACTACTGGAACGTATGAGCCGCCACCTGAGCTGCCGCCTCCACCGCCACCGCCTCCACCACTATTGCTATTGCCCTGAACGACAACAGTTCGAGTAACAGTTGTTGCTACTCCGCCATTTGAGTCAGTGACTGTGTAAGTGATTGGATATGTATTTGCAGTATTTGTGTCGACTGAGCCTGTGCGGACAATCGATGCAGTGATGTCGCCATCTTCAGCATCTGTTGCTGTTGCGCCAGCGTCAGTGTATGTGCTTCCAAGTGTAAGCGTTACTGTCTCATTGCCGTTGAGTGTGATAACTGGAATTGTATTTTCAGTTGGAACTGCTGTGACTGTAACTGTTCGAGTTACTGTTGGAGCATTGTTGCCTGCAGCGTCTGCGACGTTGTAGCTGACGACATATGTTCCGGCAACAGTAGTATTGATGACTGCACCAGTCGCAACGATTGATGATGTAAGGTTACCGTCAACATTATCTGTTGCTGTTGCGCCTGCATCTGTGTATGAAGTTCCTGCAACGATGCTCATTGTCGCATCGCCATTGAGGACAATAACTGGAGCAAGCGTATCGAGTGGATCAACTGGATCGACTGTAGAATTCGCCATTTCTGGAAGAACACTTGTAACAGTCATAACGCGAATAGGATTTGTTGCACCGTCGCGAACTGCCTTGATGTGATCAATAATGATCTGGAAATTTTCTGGAGTAACGCCACCCTCATCATTGTTTGCCTGAAGTTCATCAAGTGGAGCAACTTGGTGGAAGGTCAAAATGAGCCAAGTCTTGTTTGTTGCTGCACTATCGATCCAACCCAAGATTGTTGCCATTGGAACTGTCGTATCGACAACTTGTGTCTTGAGAGCATACTTGTCGCTGAAGCGAGTGTTGAAGCCTGCATCGATTGAACGAGCAGCGCTTGCATTTGATGCCATGACGTTCTTGATGCTGTCATTGTAGCCACCATTTGGGTAAGCAAAAGTTGAGATCATATAGCCGAGTGACGTGAGCGCATTCTTTGAACCCTGAATTTCATTTTCGACTGTTGTCGTTCCGCCTTCTGGAGCGAATGCACAACTTGTCACAGAAGGAAGGAGCGTCAAATTACAGTGGTTGATTGTATGGCCGCCGATTTCATTGTTATCTGCCTGAAGTTCAGAAAGTTGCGAAGCTGTCATGTAGCCGAATTCATTGTTGAGCGTAGTGCCTGACATAACGTAGTAGCTCGCTTTCATCCCTGCTGTTGAAAGGATTGGGCTTGCGGCTGTGTACTGGTTGAGCCAGCCATCATCAAAAGTAACAGAAACGATACCTGTTGAGAATTGATTTTCGTTAGCAGTATTGAGCTGAGCGAGAGAGTAGTTGTCAGTTGTCAATTCGCCAACACCTTTGAGCATATGGAGAACTGAAACTGAAACAGTGCCAGCTGGCGGAGTGAAATCCATAGTACCTGTTGTCCATGTTGCAGAAGGAGAAACTACAGCAATCTGTTCATATGTTGGAGGTGTATTTGCATATGTATATTCGGCAAAGAGATATGTCGTCGCGTCTGACTTGTAGCTGTTTGAAAAGCGATACAAAGAACCAGCTTCAACTGGAACTGGAGTGAAGTACCATTTTGCATCACCATCTATGTAATCCGTAATTGCAACTTTGATTGCTTTTGAACCACCATCATCGACATATGTATATACCGCAGTATTTTGACTAGGTGCTCCGTGACTCCAGCCTGTTGGAGTAGGTGTGCCGTCTTCCTGAAGATATGAAGCTTCAAGGTCAGCATTACCGATAAGGTTTGGGCCGACAGCTTTAACAGTAAAAATACCTGCTGCGAGTGTGAAAACTGCAAGCGAGGCGACGATGAATGTTTTTGTAAAAATGTTTTTTTTCATAAATGTTTGCTAAATGATAATTGCTAATTCGTAATTAATAATGAATCGATTGTGATAATGAATAATTAATGTTCGTACGTCAGCTGAACTTTGTGGGTATACAAGCTGATGTATGGGCTTGATCTATCTGAAAAGAATCGGTATGGAATGTAGAGATCATCTGAGACTTTCGTTTCTGGTATTGCTCGGTTTGGCTCAGGAGCGGGTGGCGATGGAATCTTGATGTTTTTGATTGCGGCACTGACGGTATGAGCTGTCTTGTCTGCAACTTTCCAGTTTGCATATTTGTCGTCGATCGCTCGGCCGACAAACATGACAACGAGCCAGCCCATGTAAACGCCGACGAGCAAGATAACGATGACCGAAGCAAATGCTTGCTTGCGGACATGCTTCTTGTTGAAGATTGCCGGACCTTCTAGTGCATTAAGTGCTTTTGTTTGAATGATTGAATTTGCAGCTGGTGCATTCTCAAAACCAAACAAAGCCAAAATCTTTCGGACAATGACGATGAGTGCGTGTATGACAAATGTGAGGCCTGTTGGAGGTGTCATATAAATTAGATATTCACTCGCTCTGGATGGAACCAGACGAGATTTTTCTTATTAAAGACGACCTCTTTTATTCCCTGTTCCAAGAAAACAAAAGCGTTGACGTAGATCATGAAAGGGTAAATGAATGGAACATACAGGATATCATATCGCTTCTCCTTAATAGAGGCAGCAATAGCGAATAGCATATTAAATGCGATATTACCTATGAGGAACAAAATTGCAAGCCGGAGGTTAACGATCGGCAATACGAAAAGGAATATTGAAAACAGTATTCCTTCAATATAGATGAGTGACATTTCGAGCGCACGGTTAGGGCTTGAGATAATAACACGGAAATGTTTCTTGAGACTTTGCCAGCCGCCGCCATACCAGCGTCGCATTTGGTTTTTGTACTCTGGCAAGCTGATTGGATCCTGTGTGTAGGAAATAGCATCGAGCGTGTAGGCAATCTTGAAACCAAACTTGTGAAGCTTGTACGTAATGTCGAGGTCTTCTGTCAGCGTATCGTGCTCAAATGGCAAATACTCGCGGAATGTTTTTGTGCGGAAAGCGCCTGCTGCACCTGAGATGACAAAGATGTAATCAAGGTAGCTCTGCGCAAGCTTGTGGAAGTAGTGAGCGACAATGTATTCGAAAGCTCGAACAGCAGTGAGCCAATTGTATGGCAAACTTTTGACGATGCCTGAAACAGCGACAACTTTTTCATCCTGAAAGGCTTTTTCCATTGCAGCAGCAAATCCAGTGTTGAGTTTTGTATCGCCATCTGTCGCAACAAAAACGTCGCCAGTAACGAGTGGCAAACCTTTTTCTTGGGCGCGGCTTTTGTTGCCTGTCGCCTTTTCAATAGTGAGCACGTCAATCTTGTCGCCAAATGACGCCAAGATTTCGCCGCTTTTATCAGTCGAACCGTCATTGATGACCAAGATCTGGTCAAATGGCCGTGTCTGAGTAAGACAAGACTCCACGCAAGCGCGGATTGACTTCTCTTCATTGTGACATGGTATGACGACGCTGATTTTCATTGGTATATAAGGGTTTTATCGAAAACAAAAACAAAACAAGCCCTTCGCGGTTGCGAGGGTTGTAAAGGACTTGAGATCGATAAGAACGTGCCTTTATATTATCATTTTTTAGATTTATGTCAAATTTCGACCTTTCCTCCTGTCAACTATTGCCGTATGGGTAGGCCATTGTCTTACAGCCATATGTCTGATATAGTTTGCCCGAAGCCGATGGTGTCGAAGCCATTGGTTTTACTTTCCTCATCTGAATGTTCATTTGAGGACAAATTATCAGGAAGCAAGGCGGACCACTAGGGTCAAGCAAAGGGTAACTGCCCTTTCCCCAAGAACCGCCTGTTAAATCAATAATTATGGATAACACAACCATCGAACCAGTTATCGAGAAGCTTTTCTCAGCTGGAGCGCACTACGGCTACAGCCGTACACGCCGACACCCGTCGGTCAAAAACTACATCCTTACTACTAAAAATGGTACGGATATTATCAATGTCGAACACACACAAGAACAGCTCATCGCTGCCAAAGAATTTGTTGCGTCAGTTGCAGCAAAAGGCGGCGTCATCCTTTTTGTCGGCACAAAGCCTGAAGCTCGCGCAACAGTAGAGCGCGTCGCATCAACACTCGGCATGCCATTCATCGTTGAACGCTGGGTTGGCGGCATTTTGACTAACTGGAGCGAAATCAAGAAGCGCACAGCAAAGCTCGAAGAGCTCCGCGGCAAAAAAGAACGCGGCGAACTCGACATGTACACAAAGAAGGAACGCCTCATGATCGACATCGACATTGCAAAGATGACTAAGCTTTTCTCAGGCCTCGTCGGCATGACAAAACTTCCTGATGCACTCGTTCTCGTTGATGCAAAAGAAGAAGACATTGCAGTTAAGGAAGCTCGCGTTGCGCGCATTCCAGTTGTTGCAATCACAAACACTGACAACAACATCAAAGGCCTCGACTACCCAATCATGGGCAACGATGCATCACGATCTTCTATCACGTACCTCATCGAAGAGATCGAAGCTGGCATCAAAAGTGCTACAATTACTACTCAGTAATTGAGTTGCATAAAAATGGTTTTTCTTACACATTAATTTTTTGTTCATTATGTCTACTATAACTACAGAGCAAGTTAAAGAATTGCGAGATCGCACAGGCATCTCAGTCATGCAGTGCCGCAAAGCCCTCGAAGAAGCGGCTGGCGATATGGAAAAAGCGATTATGATCCTCAAAAAGCAGTCAGGCGTCGCAGCCGCAAAGAAAGGCGACCGCGAAGCCTCAGCTGGACTTATCGTTGCAAAGAAAGAAGGCAACAAAGCTATTGCGCTCACGCTCAATTGCGAAACTGACTTCGTCGGCAAGAACGACGACTTCATTGCTCTTGCTAAAGCTCTCCTCGAGAAAGCTTGGAGTGAAGGCAAGGCTGCTATGGAAGCTGCTGCACCGGAAATGATTGCGCCAGTGATCCAGAAGATCGGCGAAAACATCAAGCTCGGCACTGTCACTGAAGTTGAATCTGCAAACAATCTCGGCCTCTACGTCCACGACGGCAAGCTCGGCACGATTGTTGAAATCAAAGGCGGAGACGAAGCTCTCGCAAAAGATCTTGCTATGCATATTTCAGCAATGAAGCCTGAATACAAGACTCGCGAAGAAGTTCCAGCTGAAACTGTTGCTCAGTTCAAAGAAATTGCTGCAAAAGAAGTTGATACATCTAAGCCTGCTGACATTCAGGAAAAAATCCTCGCTGGAAAGATCGATGCGTACTTCAAAGAACGAACACTCATGGATCAGCCATTCTTCAAAGATACTGACAAGAAAATCAGCGACGTCCTCAAGTCTGGTGGTGCTGAACTCGTTAACTACACTTCCCTTTCACTCGTCTAATTCATTCTTAAGCAATTATGTTATCCCTCCTTATAACTGTCTTCATCTTCTGTGTGGTAGCCATGCTCATCATGGTTATCCGCAAAGCAATCGCTATCCGCGGCCTGCCGCAAGCGCCGGAGAAGCCTTTTATCCTAGACGCAACTCCCCATCCTCACCGGATCCGAAAGTTCATCATGGAAATCAGCAAGGAGGGCGTTCATATCATTTTGCTGACGTTCACCAAAGCTTGGCTCCTCATCGAGAAGCAGTGGAAGAGAATGCTCAAAAATCATTTTCCGAAAATGCATAATGCCCTCTACGAACATCCAGAAATTGGCGATCGGACAACAAGCTCATTTTTCCTAGCCACGATCACGGAGTACAAAGAAAAGACAAAGCGACTCCGCGAACGAATCAAGAAAGAAGATAGCTTGCCAGGGTCTGCAATTGCCAGAGTCCGCAAGCCGAGAGCTCTAAAAGTGCCAAAACCGGAGCCAGATGAACCAGTAGAAATGCCAGTTGAATCTCAAGAGTAAATAAGGTATAGTCTTTTAGTCCTTCGGGACTATCGCCGGAATAGCTCAGTTGGTAGAGCAACAATTTTGTAAATTGAAGGTCGTGGGTTCGACTCCCTCTTCCGGCTCCAAAAAACATACAAGAAAAAATCCCCTCTCGGGGATTTTTTCTTATTCTACTGAGCTGGGACTGCAGCTTTCGGAGCAGTAACTTTCTTCGTTGTTGTAGCCTTTGTATCTAGGTTAAGTTTGAGCACATCTTCGATCTGTTCTTTGGTCTGGAGACCAGCGTACACATTGCCGTTAATAATCAATGCTGGGAGATCGCTTGGAACCTTGTAGATTGAGATAAGCGTGCGGATTGCAGAGAGATCGAGATTGTAGTCGAAAGAGTATACGCGAAGCTCAGGGTAGGCATCGTGGAGCTCTGTGAGGATGTATCCTTGGCGGACACAGTCAGGGCAAGTATCTTCATTGGCATAGAAATAGAGGACGAAAACGCTCTTCTTGCCGCAGCGCTCGCTGATCTTTTTCATGAGCAAGTAATCTTTGATTTCAAGCAAAGAATACGACTGCTTGAGCTGCTTGATCTGATCGCTTCCCGATCCAAAGTTCTGTTCAGTAAAAGCGATTTTGTCAGCGAGAGATGTTAGTTCGTCCGAAAGCACAGAAGTTGTTACTTCTTTGCAGGAAAGTTCTTCAAGGAGCGAATACTGGACTTCTGAAGACAAAATGTCGACAGAAAGCTTATCCTCGATAGACTTGAGCTCGTTGAGCTTTTTGCTGTTGAGGGTATTTGAAATGTAGAGCGCCGTGCCGAAGACGCCAAGGGTAATTATGAAGACAATGAGGTATTTTTTCCAATCCATAGACTCTTACCTTACCTCCATGCCGTCTTTTTGGCAAATATGGTGTTATAGACAGCTTTTAAGAGCCATAGTGGCGCAATGACGCTATAGATGGCGAAAAACCAGAGGTAATTGAGAGAGAATTTTGGGCGTCCTTCTGCCATGCGGCTGCCGATAAGCATAGCGAGGATGACAGTACTATAGAGCGTAATGACAACGATATTCATAGCTTGCGTATTCAAATAGAACGGATCGAAAAGGTGCGCTGGCCAAGTAAAAGTGAGCCCGACTGTAGAAATCCTGACTGTTTGCTCAACAATAAAGTTGAATAGCTTATAAACTGAGAAAAAGAAAATAAAGCAAACAGAAATGACAGATAGGACACCGGACGGCACTGTGAAGAAAGCGAAATTGCCGAACTCTTTTTTGAAAAGGAGATGGCGGTAGTCGATTGTATTTTGGATGAAGCCGTAGATCCAGCGAAGACGTTGCTTGTAGAGTTTTTTGACTGTGTTTGGCGTAACAGTATAAACGAAAGCATCGTTCGCGTGTTCAATCTTCATGTGATTCGCCTGCATGCGGTAAGCGATTTCCATATCTTCAGTATTGTGGGCCGAGCGGAAGTTGCCGATCTTAGCAAAAACCTGCGTGCGGAAAATAGAAAAAGGTCCAGGCGCCACGTGGATGGCATTGTTGAGGCCGAGCATTTTCTTTGTGTAAATTGCCCAGTGGTATTCGATCTTTTGGATGCGTTGAATGAGATTTTTTGGCTTTGTGACGATAATCGCAGGAGCAACAGCCATAACTTCTTGATTGTCGAAATAGGTCATGATGCGCTTGAGAGCCTGTGGGTCAACGAAAGAGTCAGCGTCGAGACAGCCAACAAAGTCAGTTGTTGTTTTTTCAATACCGAGGTTCATAGCAGTGTGCTTACCGCCATTTTCTTTTGTGTAAGCAGTAATCTGCGGATGACCAACATAGTGCTGCATGACATTCCACGTATTGTCAGTCGAGCCGTCGTCGACGAGGATAATATTTACTTTGTCGCTTGGGTAGTCGAGAGCAAGCAAGGATTCGATTGTGCCGCCGATTGTCGTTTCTTCATTCCAGCAAGGCACAATAACCGTCACAGACGGGTAGGTTTTGAGGTCGATTGGACCTTTTCGGTATTTGATTTCCTTTCTGCGCTCTATAAAGGTGACTAACAAGAAGATTTGGACGTAGATAGACAGAAAGGAGAGGCCATAAAAGACAATTTCCTGGATTTGCATGATCGAGAACAATATACCACAAAAGCGGCTTTTTCTCAATGGGGAGAAGGGATGCTATACTTCTGGCATGGAAAATTCACAACAGAAGCGAAATATTGTGCCTTTATTCATCTTGCTCGTCGTCGTGGGCGGATTAATTGCTGCTTTTTACAAACCTGCTGCAAAAACAGCCTCGGATGACACGCTTGGGGCTTCCGCTCTCACATCAATTACTACGGGCATCGCGCCAATTGTTCCGGCGGATGATTCAACTACTTTTGAAACATTCTGCCAGACTACATGGCCTGGAAGTGAAGGTAAGACTGCAGTGCCAAATGTCCCAGGATACGCAGAGGGCGAACATTACTGCGGCAACCCTGATGCAAAAGTGATTATTGTGGAATACACAGATTTTGAATGTCCTTACTGCAAGCAATTTCATCCAACGCTCCAAAAGCTTGTCTATGAAAGCAATGGCCAGATCGGCTGGGTTCTCCGACACTACCCTATCGATGGTCTCCACGAGCGGGCGCGTCATGAAGCAGAAGCTGCTGAGTGCGCAGCAGAACAGCAAGGCGAAATTGGCTTCTGGAAATATGCCGACAAGATTTTTGAAGTAACATCGTCAAATGATTCTCTGTCGCCTTCTCTTTTGCCATTGATTGCGAAAGACCTCGGTCTCGATCGTGCTGCATTTGAAACATGTTTGGCGAGCGGCAAATACTTGCCAAAGATCGCAGCTCAAGAAGCTCTCGCTGAAGCAAATGGCCACGGCCCAATCGGCACGCCAAATTCACGCATCATCATGAACGGCAAAGAAGTTGAAGAAGTGAGCGGCGCTGTGGACTACAATACGCTCAAGGCGAAGACTGATTTGTGGTTGAAGGCGGACTAAGCACGGAAGCGCGGCTATGATCAGAGGCTGTGGTCAGAGAGAGAATGGAACAGTCCTCACTATATGCCCAAAACTCCCTCACTTAATTTTTGCTTAAGAAAAGATAAACAAAAATGTAAATGAAAATAATAAAAATACCCTTATTTTATAAGGGTATTTTTATATAAGAAATATGTTGCTAGTTTAGCCAAAGTAAGCTAAAGCTTGCTTTGACGTCGCTCGGACATAATGAATAAATTCATTATCGTCCTCGCTAGTCAAAGTAGTTTCTGAGTCGTGCCACCTTTTCGTTCTGGCGGAGCTTCTCGTGGACTTTGGCTTCGATCTGGCGGATACGTTCGCGAGTGACGCCGAATTCGGCACCAACTTCTTCGAGCGTGTGCTGCACGCCATCGAGCAAGCCGTATCTCATTTCCAAAATTCTGCGTTCCTTTGGCGAGAGATCGTTGAGGGCTTCGCGAATCTGGTCTTGGAGAATTGAGCGAGATGTTTCTTGGTCAGGGCGGAGAATTTTATCATCTGGAATAAATTCGCCGAGTGTCGACTTTTCATCATCATCGCCGACTGGAGCTTCGAGTGAGCGAGTGTCTTGGTTAATGTTTTCAATCACGTGAACTTTTTCGACTTCGATTCCCATTTCAGTTGCGATTTCTTCTGGAAGAGGATCGCGGCCGAGGTCTTGTGCAAGACGGCGAGAAACTTGTTTGTATTTAGAAATGGTTTCCACCATGTGCACAGGAATACGAATTGTGCGAGATTGATCGGCAAGTGCGCGAGTAATAGACTGGCGAATCCACCATGTTGCGTACGTCGAGAATTTGAAACCCTTGTGGTAATCGAATTTCTCAACGGCTTTGAACAGACCAAGGTTACCTTCCTGAATCAAGTCGAGAAGCGTGAGGTCAGGCGATCGTCCAACATACTTTTTCGCAAGCGAAACGACGAGACGAAGGTTCGCACGAGCAAGCAAGTTTTTGGCTTCCTTATCCCCTGCTTCGATTCGGCGAGCGAGCTCGCGTTCTTCTGCAGCAACGAGAAGCGGATACTGGCCGATTTCCTTCAAGTAAATCTGAATGGAATCGTATGCAGCAGCTTCGCGTCCTGTTTTGCCTGGCACGAGGTCGATACCGTCGACATCGAGCAAGTTGCCGCCTTCGAGCACGTCGATGCCAGCAACTGAAAACTTATCGTATAGCTTATCAAGGAACATAATGTTGTTCTCGATATCAGGAAATACTTTCAAGATCTCGTCATACGTAATGAAGCCACGCTTTTTGCCTTTGACGACGAGCTCATCAGCTTTGACGTCGAGTGCTTTGCCCTTTTTTTCCGAAGCAGAAAGCTTGCCTTCTTTGACAACAACTTTCTTGGCAACTTTAGGCGAGCTCGTTTTCGGCGCAGCTTTTTTAGCGACTTTTTTCGCAGGCTTTGCGACAGTCTTTTTGACAACTTTTTTGACGACCTTCTTGGCTTTTGGTGCGGGCTTTTTCTTCCCTGCGGCCTTGGTCGTCTTTTTTATTGTTTTCTTAGCCATTTTTTTCATATAGTTATTGCTTCGCTTATGAGAGCTCCGTCAATTGACGATTATGCTTGATCTTGTAAATAATATCTCCTAATCTTTTTGATTCAGTGTGAAGTGTTAAGGCTTCGCTTCCTGCTTTGCGTATTTCGGCTTCGCGCATTTTTCTGAGTACATCTGCAAGCAGTTCTTCGTAGTGGGCAAGGAGTAAGGTTGATATCAGTTCTGATGCGATCTTGTCGAGAATGTCACTGCCGCCATAGTAAAGTTCGGCTTCGAGTTCGAGTGCTGGCATCCTTTCGGATGAAATCGATGCTGCAAATGATTCGAGCGGCACACCCATGGCTTCGACAAATCCTTTCCGTATCTCCTCAAAGTTAACTTTATCACGGAATACTTTTTCGAAACCCACAATTCGCTCGGCGGCTGATTCTTTTGCCGAACGAACTTTCAGAATCGGAGGCGATTCGTTTTGCTGATCTGGATTGCTGTTTTGATTTCTATCTAACGAACCATATTGATTACTGCTATATGTTCCGCTGGTCGTCGCTGGCTTCGGCATGAGTTTTTTCAAGTCATCGCGAACAGCAGCTTCTGGAATATCGAACAAATCAGCAACGCGCTTCATGTAGTACGATTGCTCCATGTTACCAGGAAGAGCTGCAATGAGCGGTAGAACTTCTTCTTTGGCTTTCTTGATCTGATCTCTTGGTGAATCGCTTGCGCGCTTCGCCGCAAGCATCAAGTAGTCGATTACTGATTGAGCATTCGCGAGAGCTTCTTTCCAAACTTCAGGATTTTCTTGGATAACATCGGCTGGATCTTTTGCTTTCTTGCCGTCTGTCTCAACGAGCGTCACCGCTTTTGCTTCAAGTCCAAGCTCAAATGACAGCAATGCAGCTTTCCTGAGTGCTGCCTGGCCTGCTGCATCATTGTCGAAACAAAAGACGAGCTGATCTGTAAAGCGCTTGAGAAGCTGCAAATGCTCTTCTGTGAGCGCAGTTCCGGAAACAGCTACGACATTTTGGTTGCCGGCTTGATGGATCATGACTGCATCCATCTGGCCTTCAACAATAATGACTTTGCCTTCGCGTAGAATCGCCGACTTTGCAAGATCAAGTCCATAGAGCACAGATGACTTGTGGTACATCGTTGTCTCTGGAGAGTTTACGTACTTCCCCATTTGGTCGTCGCCGCCCGGAAGAATGCGTCCAGTGAATGCAATTGGCTTGCCTTGCGTTGAAGCAATCGGAAACATTATTCGATTGCGGAAGCGATCGTACGGATTGCTCTTGCCTTTGATCGACAGCCCAGCTTTTTCAATGAGACCTTGCTGCCAACCTTTTTGACGAAGATGATTCACAAGATTTTCCCAGCCGTCTGGAGCAAAGCCGATGCGAAATGTTTTTGCAGTCGCACCAGATATGCCGCGAGACTTTAAGTACTCAATTGCAATCGGAGATTTTCGGAGTTCGGATTCGTAGAACTTGGTTGTTGCTTCGAGAACATCGTAGAGCATTGCCTTCTCGCCGCCATCGCGTTTTGCGCGAGCATCGAGCGTGACACCAGCGCGTTCAGCCAAAAGCCGAAGCGTTGCCGGAAAATCCAAACCTTCAATATCCTGCACAA
>JAGOSA010000023.1 GCA_018062505.1 Minisyncoccota bacterium
GACTATAGCAGAAATAGCCCAATTAGGAAACCCCGCCGAAGCGGGGTTTAGTCTATTATTCCTCAAAGTGCACGGTGTCTGTTTGCCATCCACCTTCGCAAATTGCAGCTGGCGATCCTGCGTATTTTGCGATAAATCTTGCCTGTGAACTATCAATTTCTGTAAACCTCCCGCCAACGTACAGTTCATTATTCCAATCCTCTATGGCCAAAATGCTTTGATTGAAACTCCCGCCGAGGCCACACCAGTTTGACCCATTCCAAACAGCAATATTGCTAGCCGGAACACCGTTTGCCGACTCGAAAAATCCGCCAACAAATAGAAAATCATTCCAGACGTGCATTGCAAATACTTGACCATACGAACCGGATTGATCGATTCCATTTTCTACATCGCGCCAAACAGAGCCATCGTAGGCCATTATCGAATTGCCGACGCTGCCATCTGCTTTGGAAAAACTTCCTGCAACATATAGCTTGTCCCGATACACCTCAAGCGACGAAGCCCACGCAGACGCGCCGACTAAACACCATGAGATATCGACCCAGCCTTGGCAGCTGCATGTCCTGCGCAATATTTTTGTATGAGTGTCGCCTGTCGAATCTGGAAATTGGGCAACAGCGTAAAGCGTGTCGCGAAAGAAAGCGATATCTGCAACCATTCCATGTTGGTATGGCAATGCAATGTCGCGCCACCTTCCCCCTCGCCAAACAGCTAACCCGCCATTGGCTACGGACCCGACGCTTCCAAATGCGCCGCCGACAAAGAACAGAGAATCTTTTTGGGCAAAGCAAAACGCTGTACCTTCAAAGCCAGAATCGACTAGCGCCCACGCAGTGCCGTCGAATGAATTCATTGCGTCGCAGTCTGTAGCAAAGAGCGAACCGCCATAGTCGGCAATAGCGAAAAGAGGATTGCACGAAAAATCAGCAGTAGCAGCAACTGGTCCAAGCTGCACGCCACTCCAAGCAGCAATACTAGGCTGGAGATTTCCGTTTACATAAAAGAATTCGCCGCCGACTATGAGGCGGCTGCGCAAACTATCCGCAAGAATACACCGCACGGGACCGCTGATTCCATTGTCCACGGCTTGCCAGCCTTGTCCGCGTACATACGCAGAGCATCCGACAGCAAAAGCAATTGCACAGCCGACAATAAGGGGGTTACTTTTTTGTTTCATTATTCAATTTTTTAGAGTTCTTCGAAATTCTACACAAACAAAATGAAGAGAAGCTTTAGAAAAAATAAAGCTAACTTTTTACAGCTTAGAAGTGTATCGGCGCATAATTGCATCATCAACCGTTGCGCGATCTTCGCCGTATTTGAGGTATGAAAGTTCTTTGAGCTTGTCGACAATATCCGGAACGCCTGGATCTGGAGCGAGTGTTGCCATAGAAAATGGCTTTACTGGCATGCCACGCACAAGCATTTTCATATAAGCATTTCTATTTTCTATCTTGATGATATCTTGGGCTGTGAAAACTGGATCAAATTGCTTTGCCAAAAATTCTGCATCTTCAACACCAACACGGAAAGCTGCGATTGAACCAACGTTGCCGAAAACAGCATTCTTAATTCCCTCTTCAAGCTGGGCAATGAATTGGTGGGCAATGGTGAGGCCAAGCTTATACTTTCGGGCTTCAGACAAAATCTGAGAAATAGAGTTTGTTGTGACGTTCTGGAATTCGTCAATGTAGAGATAGAACGGCGGAAGATCTTTGCCAAATGAATCGACGCGAGAAAGAGCAGCCATCAAAATCTTGCCGACAATGATGAGACCGATCAAGTTGGCATTAATTTCGCCAAGGCGACCTTTTGACATATTGACGAGGAAAATCTTTTTCGTGTCCATTATTTCGCGGAAGTTGAAAGCAGATTTTTCCTGCGCAATAATTGGGCGCATGATTTCGTTTGTGACGAAAACGTCGAACTTGTTCGTAATGTACGGAACGTAGTTGGCGAGACCAGCGTCGCCTGTCGTCTTCTCGGCCGCAGTCCAGAATTGGTGAATGATCGGATTCTTGCACTTCGCAAGCTTGGCATCGCGGAATGGTTTGTCGGCGAGTACGCGACCGATTTCAAGAATAGTCGCGCCAGACTCAGTATCTTCCATGATCAAAAGACAGGCATTTCTAAAGTACTGCTCGAAAGCCGGACCCATGGATTCGGGAACAGCGCCAAAAAGTTTGCGGAAAATCGACAGCATTTCATCGACAACAAAAGTCTTCTGCTCAGGAAAACGTGTATCATATTCAAGCATGTTGAGACCCATCGGACGCGCAGTCGAAGCTGGATCAAAGTAGATAACGTCGTCGATTCGGTCGCGCGGAATTTGCGCCATGATGTCTTGAATGTCTGTGCCGTGCGGATCGATAAAGCAAACGCCATGGCCAGCCTTGATGTCCTGCACAATCATATTTTTGAGAAGCGTCGTCTTACCGGTACCTGTCTGACCGATCACATAGAAATGGCGAAGGCGATCTTCAGGATTGAAATGAATTGGTGTTTCGAGGCCACGGTATCTGTTGACGCCGATAAGCGCCCCTTCCTGTGTTCCAGGCGCATTGCCAGTGAGTTCGTGAGGCGCTGGAGCTTCGACTGCGCTTGCCGACTTGAGCTGCGGCGCGCTGCCAATACCCCAAGGGAAATGGAACATACTCGTCAACTCGCGCAAGTTGAGCGGCATGACTTCTTTGTCATCAAAAAATCTGTATGAAAATTCATGGAAAAATTGCTTAAGGCCTTTTTCTGAAACATCGCGAAAATTGATGCTGTTCGAAAGCGGCTCAGTAAATTGATTGAATGCGGATTTTATTTCGTGGAGAATTTGCTTTGCGCGAACGCCATCAGCAGCCGACGCTGCAATGCGAATGTTCGCCGAATAGACAGTGTGCTTTATTTTCTCGCCGATAAATTCGATAGCTTGCTGGTCTATATTTTTTTCTTTCTCCATTCTCTCTTTTTCTTTTTCTTCTGGTGTCTGCGATTTTCCCGAAAGAATTTCCTTGCCGACTTTCATGAATACACTATCGAAACCGTCGAGCAATCTGCCTTTCTTTTCTATTTTGACTCCCTTTTTTACTTCGCTTAGCGCATAGGTAAAATCTTTGATGTACTTCTCCCCTGCTGGCGCGATGACAAACTGAATTGCTGCTCCTTCACCTGAATCTTTGAGTTTAGAAAATGCCGACAAGATTGCATGCATCGGATCGTTTTCTAGTTTGTCGAATGTGCGAAGCGGAAATGCACTGTGGGCTGTGAGTTCAGCAGTCGCACCGACATTGACTCCGCCATTTGTAAAAATGTTGTAGTCGTCTGGTTTTTCGATAACGCGCGCTTTCGGCAAGCTCGCCAAAACCTGCTTCTCGAAAAGGTCAGCTTTAGTCGATGGAACCGAAGCATAAAACACGACATGACTGTTGCTGTTCTGCTCAGCAACTTCAAGAGTAAAGTAGTCGTGGCCTTTATTGTCGCGGCCGTCTGCGATAGCCTGCAGGCCAGCGTAGAGCTGCTCCATGCTGGCAATGAGCTCTTTGTAGGTCTTCTTCTCTTCTGGGCCCGGCTCAGGCAAAACGATTTCAAAAAGCTTCATATGGAGGGCTTTGGCGATCGGCGTGCCTTCTTTGAGGTCAGGGACTGTGCCATTTTGGAGATATTGGATGAGGAAACGGTGGAAGTCATCGTCGATATGAGGATCGTTCATTTTCTCGACAACGCTTAAGGTATTCTTCAGGCCATTATGCATCAGCATACCGAAAAGCTCTTCGATCTTACTGTCGTGGGTTTCTGGAGAAAGGCGCAGGACGATTGCATCGGATTCATGCGACGCAACGATCGCTTCTGGCGCCAAGACATGCTCGGTTGGGACAGATGCATATTCCTGCACAACAGCTTTTGCTGTCTCAATGAGAGATGTTGGATTTTTTTCGTTCTGAGGCAAAGCTCCCTCGCGCTCTTTGATGTACGAGCGAAGGAACTCTACTTCTTCTTCTGGAGTTTTAAAACCCTGAAAGGACTCTTTGTTTTCCATGCTCCCGTTATTATACAAGAAAAGCGGCATTATGCCGCTATTCTTTTGGGAATTATTTATTTATTATCAATCTCTTTGTGCTTATTGATCAGTGTTTTAATTTTTTGGCTTGAATAAGCAGTGCGCATGTCTTCGTCTGCCATAAATTCGCGCTCTGCCGCATGGGCCAATTCATGTATCTCTTTTGCTAATTCCTTTTGTCCATACTTCTTACTCGTACGCCAAAGATTCATATATTCTTCAAAACGCTTTTCTGGTCTCTCAATGTTTTCTATTTCTGCTTTCCGGTCAAGAATGAAGCGTTCAGCATCTGCGCCTGTAAGCATTGTACTATCTATCTCTCCGCGCTTATTCGAATCATCAACTAGCTTTTCTTGGCTTGTTTTTTCTTCGAAGACCTCGCTCTTTATTTTCATTGGGTCGCCTTCTGGTTTCATATATTACTTAGTCAAATTATTTCGTCAAAATTTCGCTTCCCTTTTCTGTAATCAAAACCGTATGCTCAAAGTGGCATGCAGTTTTCTGATCACTTGCAATGTACGTGTATTCGTCAGCAAGAACGCGGACGCGCCCAGAGCCAAGTGTTGCCATTGGTTCGATTGCAATAACCATGCCAGGAGCAAGAGACGTGCCGGTTCCAGGGTTGCCGTAATTCGGAACGAATGGCTCTTCGTGAACAGCGTGGCCAACTCCATGACCAGAGAGCATCTTTACGACGCCAAGGCCGTGCTCACGGAGAACTTTTTCAATTGCTGAACCAATATCGCCAGTTGTGGCTTTTGGCTTTGCGGCTTTGATACCAGCTGCAATTGCTTTCTTTGTACCAGCGATGAGATTTTTGACTTCCTTTGAAGCTTTGCCAACAACGACTGTTGTCGCATGATCGGTAAACATGCCTTTGTGGTTGAGGCCGAGATCGACAGTAACGACATCTCCGTCTTTGATGACGCGATTGCTTGGGATGCCGTGAACGACTTCTTCATTGATTGAAACGCAGAGCGCGGCTGGATACGGCCGGCGCACGCCTTCTGGTGTGTAATGCAAAAATGATGGCGTGTCGCCTTTTTTCTTGGCGATGAGTGTTCGCGCGAGCTGATCGAGTTCTTCTGTCGTAACTCCTGGTTTGACTGCTTTAGCAACTTTAGCGAGAATCTCAGCCAAGCGCTTGCCGCCTTCCTTCAAGATCTTTATTTCCTTTTCGTTTTTGATTCTAGCCATAAGTATTAGATGATTATGAGAATAATTATTCTGAATGCTGTCCTACTTTCCTGCTTCAAGTACGGCGATGATGTCAGCGTGAACTTTATCGATTGATTGTTCGCCATTGATTGTAACAACCTTATACATCTTGGCTTCTTCCATATGGCGAATAGCTGGCACAACGTCTGTGTCGAACCACTCTAGGCGCTTTTCCATGTCGCCGACCCTACTGTCATCTATTCTACCCCTTTCGAGCAATCTTGTCTTTGACCACTCTTTTGAGACATCAATGACAAAAACTGTCGGCGTTTCGCGATTGTAAAACTTAAAAGCGGTATCAAGTGCCTCGATTTCTGAGAGCGTTCGAGGTGTACCGTCGAGCACCATGTTTTCATTACCCTTCATCTGCTCAATGAAAACGTGGGACCAAATATGAATCGCCAAAAATGCCGGCTGAAGGTCGCCGCTTTCCATTATTTTTTTTGAAAGATTGCTTGTGTATGTGTTTTGAGAAATGAAGTCGCGGAATTGCTGTCCTGTTTCAAGATAAAAGATTTCGCGGCTAGGATCGATTTGTTTGAGGTATTCCTGCACAAGCTTTGCCTGTGTTCCCTTCCCGCAGCCCGAGCGCCCCATGAGGATGATAGTTTGAGGATTCATGGAATGACTATAGCAAATAATAAGAAAAACGGGTACTGGCCCGTTTTTCTTATTATTTGAATGCACGCCGCACACTTACTACTGCATCGCTGCGCTAACGCTTTCGCGCGCGCGCATTTCTTTTCTAACAGAAAGTATTTTTCGGTATTTGGAAACCAGCTCAATAGTTTCAGCAATAACCATACCAATGCCCACTGGCATATTCATACCGGAGGCACCAAGCACCACATTCATTGCTCTTTCATCTTTCTCGTTTATTGCCTGAATTAGTGGAGCAAGCGGAACTGAATACTTAAAAGAACTTTTTATCATTCCTTTGTACATTTCGATGCTGCCAGCAAGTCGCTCTTCAAGTTTTTCAAGAACTTCCGGACTCAACTCGCTTGGATCATTGTTCATGCTCTCTGCCCAAAGCGCCTGCTTTCTCAGATCAGCTTCCCTGTTCGCTGCTTCCTGTTCTAGATCGCGCAACTGTTCTGGACTTACCTCAGTCTGGTCATTTTCAAAAGATTCTTTCATGTTAGTTATTCTGATTATTGGTAATTATTTCTTTAATCTCGTCTACAGTTTTTTCCATCAATGATAAATATGAATCAAATATAGCCTCTTCCTCTTCTGTCGTTTCACCTTTTTCCATTCTCTCCACAAAATCAGAAAACTTCTGCGGGTCCTTTAAATCTTCGATTGTAATCATAAACAAAGTATACCTCTCGCTTTTGCAAAACAAAACCCGCTGCTTGTGCAACGGGTTTTGGGTATTTGTAGGTTTTGAGAAACTGTCTTAGTACTCTCGCATCGATGTCTGGGCATCGATTTTCTTCATGAGGTCGATGACGACAGAGACAACGATGAGGAGTGCTGTACCGCCGAGAGCGATCGATGTGATACCTGAAAGGTTGCGGACGATGAGCGGCAAGACTGCGATGATGCCGAGGAACAAACCTCCGACGAGCGTTATTCGGCTGACGATGTTTGAGATGTATGAATTTGTCGAATCGCCTGGGCGAATACCTGGAACGAATGCGCCATTCTTCTGGAGGTTATCTGACATCTGCTTTGGATCGAAAGTAATCGAAGTGTAGAGGTATGTGAAAGCAAAGACGAGGACAAAGTACACAACGCCGTAGAGCCATGTTGTGTCAGTAAATCGCGCAAGCGTAGCTGCTGTCGAAGCAAGCCAAGCGTGAGATGAGCCAGCGAAAACATTGCTGAAAATCTGAGGCAAGAGAAGAATAGAAAGCGCGAAGATGATCGGAATAACTCCAGCCATGTTGAGGCGAAGCGGAATGTATGTTGTGACACCGCTTGAAGTCGACATGCCCCGAACTTGGCGAGCATATGTCACGCCAATCGGACGCTCTGCTTCCGTAACCATGACAACTCCGGCAATAACCAAAAGACCAATGATGAGGAAGAGAATGTACATTGGAAGTTCAGCTGGATTGTATGTAAAGAGGAATTGGCTGACGTGACCAGGGAAAGCAGCAACGATACCTGCGAAGATAATGAGAGAAACACCATTACCGATGCCGAACTCAGAAATGAGTTCGCCGATCCAAACCATGAGCATAGAGCCCGCAGTGATAATGAGGAGGTTGATGAGCTTAACGTAGAGAGAAGCATCAACGATAACTCCCTGACTTGAGAGAACCGAAAGCAAGCTGAAGCCCTGAATGAGCGCAAGCGGAATAGCGAGGAGGCGTGTGTACTGTGCAAACTTCTTGCGTCCTGCTTCCCCACCCTCTTGGTTCATCTCCTTGAGAGTCGGAACCATAAGCGTCAAAAGCTGCATGATGATCGAAGCCGTAATGTACGGTCCGACGCCAAGCATCACGATCGAAAGCGTTGAAAGTCCGCCGCCAGAGAAAACGTTGAGCAAGCCAAAGAATTGGTTGTTGGCGAGGAATGATGCAAGCTGGTTGGCATCGACACCTGGGATTGGAATTGCTGAGAGAAGTCGGATAACGACAAAAGCTCCGAGGACGAAAAGGATTCGGCGTCGAAGTGTCTTGTCTGTAACGAGGATTTTGAGTTTGTGAGTGATGTTTGCCATGGATTTGATTATAGACTGAACCGACGGGCAATACTAGTTTGGAAATACTGAAAACTAGCTAATTTTGCCGCCTGCCTTCTCGATCTTTTCTTTTGCTGATGCTGAGAATGTTACGCCTGAGAATTCGAAAGCCTTTGTGATCTCGCCTGTTCCGAGGATTTTAACCATTGGCTTGTCGCCCTTGCGGATGCGGATGATGCCTTCAGCGACGAGAGTTGCTGGAGTGATCAATGTACCCTTTTCGAAAGCGAGATCAATAGTCGCCAAGTTGATGACAACAGGCTTCTGCTGGAATGCTTGGTTGATGTTCTTGCCGCGGCCGCGCTGCTTAGGAAGCTTCTTGATGATGTCGCGAAGTTCTGGGCGAAGCTTGCGTCCTGCGCGAGACTTCTGGCCTTTTGTACCCTTGCCGGATGTCTTGCCGCGCTTACCGCCACGACCGACTGTCATGCGCTTTTTGTTTTTTGTTGTAGGTGTAATGTTGTGTAGCTGCATATAATTTAACTAGTTATGAAAAGATTTCATCGCGTGCGCCTGCCTTCTCTACCTTGCGAGTCGCAATTGAAGAAAGAGCGTCGAATGCTGCGCGAGCGTTGTTAAGCTTGTTCTTT
>JAGOSA010000024.1 GCA_018062505.1 Minisyncoccota bacterium
CAAGCCTACATTGCCAAAATGTTGCCGACCGGAAAAACTGTAACGCTGACTGGACGGCCAACAGTGAAAGGTGGTAAAGATTCTGCCGCACTCGAAAGCAAAGCTGGCATGTATTTGGCAAATGCCGAATTCGATCGCGGAACCGTTTTGCCAATCGATTCGCACGAAACTCTTTTCAATAACGCAATTGATGACAACGGCGACAACATTGAAGGCGCACACATCCCGATTTATCCGGAAAGCCGCGGCGTTTCTTCGCGCTTTATGCACCATGCACTAGAGAAATTAATTGCTGCGGGCGCGCTCGATGCCGAACCAGATCCAATTCCAGCTGACATTCTCAAGAAATATAAATTGCCGAATTGGAAAACAGCAATGCACTGGCTGCATATGCCAAGAAAAACTGCAGATGCTCTTGCGGCGCGAAAGCGCTTTGCCTTTGAAGAAGTTTTTTACATTCAGCTGCAGAAAGCCAAAGACCGCGCACTTCTCCAAACGCTCAATACTGAGAAAATAATTATCGATGATGACAAAGTCGAAGAGTTCATCAAGCGCTTCGGATTCACTCTCACTGCCGGACAGCGAGAAGCTGTGCGACACATTTTCGAAGACTTCGGCAAAGGCGCACCAATGTCTCGACTTCTCGAAGGAGATGTCGGCTCGGGCAAAACTGCCGTTGCAGCGGCTGCGGCTTTCGCTGTTGTTACGTCAACGCCGGCTGGCAAAGATGGAACTGCTCAAAACTTCGGCAATCTACAAGTCGCCTACATGGCGCCAACTGAAATTTTGGCGGCGCAGCATTTTGAATCGTTCATAAAATTTTTCGAAGGCATGAACATTCAGATCGGATTGCTCACAGGAAAGACTGCCAGAAAGTTTCCAGCTAAAACGGCAACGGGCAGCAGCAAAAGTGGCTGGACTGACATTTCAAAAGCCCAGCTTCTCAAATGGGTCGCAAATGGCGAAATTCCAATTCTCGTTGGGACGCATTCTCTTATCCAAAAATCGGTAAAATTTATGCACCTCTCTTTTGTTGTGATCGATGAGCAACATCGCTTTGGCGTGCGCCAGCGCATGCAACTCGTTCGCCGCACATCGGGCGAAAGTCTTGCCCTCGCAGACGTCGCAGCCGAAGCGACTTCGACGACATCATTTACAAACCGCGACTTCACTTACTTCAAAGATCTTTCATACCAAATTTCCCGCATCATTACGCAGTCGCGTGGTAAAACTGGCAGCCTCGGACATTTGGATTTTACTCATTCATTTCGCGAGGCACTGCGGAACGAAGACATAGCATTCCAAAATGGCCTGACAGTCGGCGGCGGCAAGAAAAATCAGCTCTCAACAAAAATCGATTGCCTTATTGAAAGCGCACTCGCTGTCGTTTTCCGAGATCGTCCATTTCTCTCGCTGTCCGATAAGAAAAAATTCGAGACAAGCCTCAAATACGGCAACTTCGCGCTTGCTCTCGTAGCATATGAAGATAAAGGAAAGCTGAAGATTGATCAAATAAAAAATCCAGCATACAAAAAGCAAACGTCTGCCGCTCTTTCTGCTACAGCGACCTCAAATAAGCAGCCAATCCCACACCTTCTCTCCATGACAGCGACGCCGATTCCGCGAACGCTTGCACTCACTATATATGGCGACCTCGATCTTACTGTCCTTTCTGAAATGCCAGCAGGACGATTGCCTGTCATTACTAATATCGTTCCGCCAACGAAGCGAAAACAAACGTACGACAAAATCCGCACAGAGCTCGAAGCTGGCCGACAACTTTATGTCATCTGCCCGCGCATCGACGAACCGGATCCAGACAAAGAGATGGCTGTGCAAGCAAAATCTGTCGTTGCCGAAGCAGCTCGACTCAAGCGCGACATCTTCCAGCAGTACAGTATCGGCATCATGCATTCGAAAATGTCGAAAGAAAAAAAGGAGCAAGTCATGCAAGATTTTAACGATAAGAAAATCGACATTCTCTGCGCGACTTCCGTCGTCGAAGTTGGCGTCAACGTACCGAATGCGACAAACATTATTATTGAAGGATCAGAACGCTTCGGTCTCGCGCAGCTCCACCAGCTTCGCGGCCGCGTGCTGCGAAGCAATCAACAGCCGTACTGCTACCTCTTCACCGGCAACGACGATACAAATGGCGCCAAAGCAAAAGCTGTCGGCAATGAACGCACTGTCGAACGACTCAATGCACTCAAAACTGCCAAGAACGGTTTCGAACTTTCCGAACTTGATCTCAAGCTGCGCGGTGCTGGCGAACTCGCGATTGGCAAACAGTGGGGCATCTCAGACCTTGCCATGGAAGCTATAAAAAATCCAAAAATGGTGGAAGCCGCTCGTACCGAAGCAAAACTGCTCGTTGAAGCTGGCGCACTCACCGACTACCCCGACCTCGAAAAAGTCATGGAAAAGAAAAGCAAAGAATTGCATTTCGAATAGTGAAATATAAAACCCGCGGCACGCCAAAAATCAGGCACAAAAAAAGAACGGAAATGATCCGTTCTTTTCAATTATTATTTGCAAATAATATTACTTCTTGCGAAGTTCTGCCTGAGGATTAATCTCCGCAGGATCTCCGATTCTCCGATCTTTGCAGTAGATAGAGTACAGTGCAAAATTCAGATAGCCAATTACTTGTCCCCTGAATGCCTGAGTAGCTTCAACATTGTCGAGCGGCACTCTACGTATCGTCTCAAGCGAACTCTGCAGAAATTGCTGAGCTTCAAACATGTTTCCTGAAAATCGGCATACAGATGAATTAGGCAAAAGCATAAACGTCGAATACATTCCTTTGCACTCAATATCGAGGAAAATAATCTTATCAAGATTGACGCCAAGAGTACGAATGTAAGTCGGCGTATACCAGCGCGCTAATCTGAAAGTGTGCTCAGCATTGATCTTCGAGGAATCAAGCTTAAAATCAACATACACAAGCTCTTTGTTGGCTTGTTCTGACATTGGACTTGAATACAAGTCCAAATAGTAGTGAATGCTATCGCGCAACTCGGCGATCCCAATATTGCTACCGCAGAGATCGACTATTACATGCTCGAACGTAAGCGGTTTTGCCCGAGGCTTTTCACTTGACTCAGCTGATTGCTGAATTTTCTGATTACACGCTGTAGCCATTGCAGCGAATGAGAGAATTGCTATTAGTTTTTTCATGAGCTTTTATTTAGTGGTTTAGACAAAATAATAGCACATTTATCAATAAAGTCAATAACTACTTATTTCTTAGCGAATCCCTGATCTCTTCAAGAAGCTTAATGTCTGCCGGCTTTTCTTCGGGTTTATTGGAGGCTTCGCTCTTTTTCTTCATACGATTCATGAGGCGAACCATAACGAAAAGGACGAGCGCAATAATAATGAAATCAATTGTAGCGCTGATGAACATGCCATATTTGAGCGTTGCGCCGCCAATGTTTACTGAGTAGCTGTCGAAATTCTGTCCGCCGAGAAGTGCGCCGACGATCGGCATGAGAATATTGTCGACGAGAGACGTGACGATTTTGCCGAAAGCCGCACCGATAATGACGCCGATAGCGAGGTCCATGACATTGCCTTTCATGGCAAATGTCTTGAATTCATGTAAGAAGTTTTTCATGTGGATATTGTATACCAAAAAACTCTGCATCAATAGTCCACTATATAGTCCGCCCTCATGGATTCGAACCATGGACCCCAGAGGTATAAGCTCTGTGCTCTAACCAACTGAGCTAAGGGCGGAGACTTCTAGATACTACCCTATTTTCGGCAAACAAAAAACCCCAGCGAGAGCCGGAGTTTTTTGCTTTTATTGTTATGCTTTAGCTTTCTTAGTTTCTTCTTCAAGTCGCTTTCGCTCTTCAGCTTCGCGCTGGATCCTGCGGACCACAATCACGATAATGAAGACGAGAGCAATAATGATAAGCCAGCCGAGTACTGATGATGGGAGGAATGAACTTCCGCCGCTCGCATTTGCTGCAGCTGCAGAAAGCGAACCCTTAATAGAATCATCTGATGAAACTGCTGTTTCAGAAGCCGAAGCTGTCTTGATAATTTTTGTCTTTGTAGAAGTAGTTGTCGTTACAGTTGAAGACTTTGCAGTCGTAAAGCTGAGGACAGCGCCGTAGCATGTACCTGTACTGTTGTGGGCAACGATACGGTAGTAGTACTTTGTATTTGGCTTGAGGTTAGTGATCATTTCAGAATCGCCAGTGCTCGATGGATTGATCTGGATTGAACGAGTTGTCGAATCGAGATCGCTGATGCGAGTTCCATATTCGAACCAAACGCTTGCTGTACCGCTATCGACATGAGCTGCACCCTGAACGAGTGCGCTTGTTGATTTGATGTCAGTAGCGCCTTCAGTTGAAATGACAGGCTTGCTGTCGTGGACAATAACTTGGCCATCGTTGCAGCTAACGCATGTGTTGCCGCCGTTGCCAGTGCTTGTACCTGTTCCAGTGTTTCCACCGTAACCAGAATCATAGTCATCATAGCTTCCGCTCATGCCGCCGGCTGAACCGCCGCTTGTGTACGTACTGCCAGTAGCAGTGATGTAATCGCCTGTATTTGTCTGGTACTGAGCAAAAACCTTTGCAGATGGTACGCAAATCATAGCGACTGCTGCGAGCACGATGCCGAAAGCAATAGCCTTATATATAGTTTTACTCATAATCATGTAATTCATATGTACTAGTATTGTATCACAACTAGCACTATATGTCAAGGGCAGATAGAGCCTTGCCGTAAGCCCTATTTCCCCTAGTTTCCGAGGGCTTTTGTCAGGAAAAGCGAGCTAATGATGCCTATAACAAAGGCTGCAATGCCTATAATGAGCAGTACCCAAAGGAGGAATCGGAAGACCTGCTTATTCTTGAGTGAATAGACGCGCTTGATGAAAAACCAAATAGCAATGACGCAGGCAAAAACCAAGACGCCAGCCACTGCCCTGTTAGTGTAAACGATCGATGTCGTAGCAAGCGAAAAGGTGCCATTGATGAAATTAATGCCGGCCGCCAAGAAAATAGCTTTACTCCAACTCCGGTCTTCTATCTTTGCGAGTCGCGCCGCCCATGCAACAAGCCCAGTTTCGATTGCGTAGCCAAACAAGAGAACGACGATGAAGTAGCCGAGAGCAACACTTTCAAGATATGGAGAAAGCGCGAGGCTTGCTCGGTACATGACGATAAAAGAAAGCACAACCATGACAATAGCCGGAATCAGGAATTGGCGGTATGTCAGCGTGACGTATGTTTTTGGGTCTTTTTGCTCTGCTTCCATTTTAAATAAGCAATATATTAGACAATTGGAATAATGGGGTCTGCGGCCTTCTGGATCTTCTTCGGCAAGATGCCGTTTGCAATAATGATTTTGTCGTACTCTTCTTGCTCAAGCGTTTCAACTTCGATGAGTTTTATTGCAATAGCGTCAAGCACTTTTCGGTGCTTGGTAATTTCTTCGATTGCGCGCTGATGGCAATCTTTCATAATTTTTTCTACTTCAGTATCAATGAGCGCTCCAATCTTTTCTGAATGTTCTCCGTTAGAATTGCCATTGCTGCCCATACCAGAAAGTGGTCGTCCACCATCTGACTCAAGCGCGATCGGGCCAATTGCATCAGACATACCCCAGCGAGTAACCATAGCGCGAGCGAGATTTGTCGAAACTTGCAAGTCGTTTGATGGTCCAGTTGTAATGTCGCCGAAAATCATTTTCTCTGTGACGTAGCCGCCGAGAGAAACAGTAATGCTGTCGAGGAATTCATTGCGAGACTGAAGCTTGCGCTCTTCGATTGGCAACATAAATGTGTAGCCGAGTGCGCGGCCGCGAGAAATGATTGTGACTTTATGGACTGGATCAGCATGAGGCAAAACAGAAGAGAGAATAGCGTGGCCCGCTTCATGGTATGCAGTGATTTTTTTCTCAAGCGGAGAAAGCAAATGGCTCTTGCGCTCCGGTCCGAGCATGACTTTTTCGATTGCACGAAGAAGATCGTACTGAGTGACTTTCTTGCGATCTTCGCGAGCAGCGAGAATTGCGCCTTCGTTCATGAGCGAATGGAGATCAGCACCAGAGAACCCTGGAGTTCGCTCTGCAACAACACGGAGATTGACGTCTTCACCAAGTGGCTTTTTGAGGGCGTGAATAGCAAGAATTTCTTGGCGATCGTTGAGGTCTGGAAGGTCAAGAATGACTCGGCGATCAAAGCGACCGGGGCGAAGAAGAGCAGGGTCGAGAACATCTGGTCGGTTTGTGGCCGCCATAATGATAACTTTTTCATTTGGCTCGAAGCCGTCCATTTCAACGAGGATTTGGTTGAGCGTCTGTTCGCGCTCGTCGTTGCCGCCGCCGTAGCCAGATCCGCGAACGCGTCCGACAGCATCGATTTCATCGATGAAAATAATTGCTGGAGCTGCTTTCTTTGCGAGCTCGAAAAGGTCGCGGACGCGAGACGCACCAACACCCACAAACATTTCGACGAACTCAGAACCAGAGAGATGGAAAAATGGAACGCCTGCCTCCCCTGCTACTGCGCGAGCCAAGAGTGTCTTGCCAGTTCCCGGCGAACCAGTGAGGAGCACACCTTTTGGAATGCGCGCGCCGATCTCAAGAAACTTTTTAGGATTCTTCAAGAAATCAACAATTTCTTTCAATTCTTCCTTAGCTTCCTTAGCTCCTGCTACATCCTTGAAAGTGACACGATTGTTCTTGTCATTTGGATCAGTGATTTTAGCTTTTGATTGGCCAAAAGAAAATGCCTGCATGCCAGCACCATTTGCGCGGCGAGACATGAGCCAGATGAAAACGATCAGCAAAATGACAGGAAGGACGATTGGCGCAATGTTGAGGAGAACATAGCCGAGGCCAGATTCGCTTTTGACTTCAATGTCTACACCAGCTATTTTGTCAGCCGGAACGCCGAGGCTTGAAAGTGTTTCAGAAAGAGACGCTTCGGATTCTTTCTTGGCTTCGAGCTTAGTTTCGTCTTTTTTGACGATTTCGAGGGTGTCTCCAGAAACCACGATTTGCTTCACTTCGCCGGCATTGATAGTGCGAGCAACCTCTGAGAGCGAGACAGTCTTGGTTTCGGCATTGCCGTTGCCGCTGACCAGAGAATAAAGGAAAGAAAGAGCAAGGAATAAGAAAATTGCCCCAAAAATGTAGTTACTAAATGATGACTTTTTGGGCTCTTTCTTCTCTGGATTTGGCTTATTAGTTGATTTCATGACGCCTCATTTTACCATAAAATTGCCAGCAAAAAAGCCGCGTCTCATAGAGAGCGCGGCTTCCCAATTTTTATGAATGTAATTAGATCCTTACAAGCTGTTCGCCAAGCATTCGACTCTTAACAGCAGCTCGCTCATTACCAAACACAACTACCTTATCTTTAAAGCGTTGGCTCATTTCTTTACCCTTACCATCGATATAAATATTATATGCCTCCTGATTTGGAAATTCATACTGGACCATAAATGTGTGTTTGTCCGACTCAATTGTTACATCCATTGCAATGAGGCTGGCACTAGCCCCTTCCCCAATCGCAGCAACTACTTTTGGCATTTGGTCATTTTCCATCCAAAATTTAAATTGCGAGACAAAGTCAGGGTTTACGACAATCATAATCGTGTTAACTATTTTTTTCATGTGATTTTTTTTAATTGTGAGAAGAAGTATTTATCAAAGTAAAACTACACTCTATTCTGAAAATCGTCAAATGTGCTAGAATCGCTCTATGGCAAACCTTGTCGACAATAACATCATTCGCCGCGACTACGAAATACTCGATACCTGGGATGCTGGGATCGAGCTTTTGGGCTTTGAAGTTAAGTCGCTCAAGAGCGGCAAAGGTTCGCTTCACGGTGCTTTCGTGAAGCTCATCGGAGACCGACCTGTTCTCATGAACGCCTACATTCCCGAATATCAAGCCAACAACACTTCTCCGGCATACGATCCCTACCGCACACGCAATCTGCTTTTGAATAAAAAAGAAATCAACCAGCTGCTCCGCGACACCAAAGAGAAAGGTTTGACAATAGTGCCAATCGACTTGTATAATAAAGGCCGTTTAGTGAAGCTCAAAATCGGACTCGCCAAGGGCTTGAAAAAGCACGACAAGCGAGAGAAGATAAAGGAACGCGATACTAAGCGCGACATTCAGCGCACGTTGAAAACTCGATAGCCGAATATTTTTTTAAAAATATTCGCGCCAAATAATGGGGATGATTGGTGTTGATAGGTTTGAGCCTGTCGAATAGCCGCATACCGAGCTTGGGCACAACTCGTAAAACTATGTTCAAACTCCAAATGCAAACCGCATTGGTTCAGTAAAGTCACCATTCCTCGTGAATGCTAACTTTGCTTTCGCACGCGCCTAAACGGCCCGCGAATGTCGTTACTAGCTACCACCTCGTCGGCAAGTAACGGCACTATACATCGAGGTTAGGAATTGCTCCGCCCGAAGCAGTCACCGAAATTAGGGATCGGCACAGCAGTATTTTGCTCATTTTGTAGCTGCTGCGCTTAAAC
>JAGOSA010000006.1 GCA_018062505.1 Minisyncoccota bacterium
TCTTTTGCGGAGAAAAGTACTGCATTTCAGGCGCGCTATTTGGAGCAATAAAGCCGTCATCGATTAATTTGTTTTCCTCTTGCATTGCTAATTTACCTTCTTGGCTTCGATCCAAATACATATTGCTTTGATCCATACTCACAAGATTAGCTTCGAGCGAAGATGCCCAAAAATTTGAACTAAATTGTGGAGAAGAAATAAATGGCATTTGCTTTTGAATGTAATCTTGAGAATAAATAGCAGCAATCGGAGTTGTGGCAATTTCAGTTTTTTTGCCAGCAGATAATTCTTTTTCGAAAGCCTCCACTGCATTTTTATCTTTTTCAATTTGCGTCTGCGATTCGATCGCAATATGCGTTTGGTTTTCCGCATCCACTGCTTGATTAGTGGCTTCTGCTGCTTGTGCAGAACCAGCCGCAACTTCAGCTGCAATAACTGCGCCAGTAACAATTTTTTTGAAGGGATTGTTTTCCATGTTGAAACTATATCACAAAGAAAAAGAGCCACATTGCTGTGGCTCTTTTTCTTTGCTTCATTTGCGCGGCTGATGGGTGCTGACCCCACGGCCTCCCGCGTGACAGGCGGGTGCTCTACCGTTGAGCTACAGCCGCAAATTCTGCTGCTTCTCTATACTGACGCCCGAGTATACCATATCCTCGGATTGTGTCGGGGGTGGGGATTGAACCCACGACCCCAGGCTTATGAGTCCTGTGCTCTACCAACTGAGCTACCCCGACAATAGCGACAATATAACATATTTGAGTCTTAATTCAAGGTTTTTAGCTTCGAAATCGAGCCCAGTATTCTCCTTCTTAAATTTGTGCCATTTCTAACCTTTATCCTAACTAAGCCAAAATACTGGTCATTATTACCATATATCTTATTAGTTTTAGTCCTTATGAAGCTAGTTTTTGTAAATTGACCAGCAGGAACTCCGGTAATATCTACCCAATACGAAATGAGTTTTGCTTCTCTTCTTTTATGTATTTCATTAATACTTATACGGCAAATTAATGTAGCTTTTTCGACATCGTATATTTTTTCAAGCCAAATAATATAAAGCTTAATCATTGCTGGATCGCTATTTGTAAAGCCCAATTCATCATTTCCGCTTTTGTATCCCTCTCCCCAATAAAGTCCTAGGCCCAGCATATGAAGATCTCTTTTAGAAAGATGTCCAACATCTTTTTCGCCAAGCTTTGCGGAAATGCCACTAGCTTTAATTCTTTCTTTTCTCTTAATTTCAGCAGCTTTCAATAAAGCATTCAAGGAAATAGTTCTTGCGTCGCTATATAGTTTATTTATCTGAGATTCAGAAAGAGAAATATCCTTGCACCACAAACTCACAGTGCTTTTACTGACTTGCAAAGCATCCGCAATATATCCGATACTTTTGCCTTTCTTGCGCATTACTTGCGCTTTTTCTTTTACTAATTGCTTTGCCATAAAATCGAACGTCAGTTCGTATATTAATTATACACTGGACTGTTTAGGCAAACAAAAATACCCACATTCTGTGAGTATTTTTGCATTGTTGCGGGGCCACGAATCGAACGTGGGTCTCAAGGTTATGCTTACCGCTACAGCTTTCGCTGCAATTGCTTTTTGTGGTCTGGACTATGCCTTCACCCGTTCGAACCAAACTTGCGTTTAGTGTGAATGAGGGGCCTGCCGTCTAGTCTCTACACCTTCAACGATCTTGCGATCGAAGCTTGGCTCGGCGTTGTCATTTGTCATGCTTTCGCACAACATGAAGATTTCACCGAATTTGACAGGTATTCCACTAGCTATTACTGGCTAGTGAGCCCAATTGAGCCTTGCGAGATGCCTCTTCTCTACCCCGCGATATATATTGCTATTGACGACGATTTCCATGATACCACAATTCCCCTCTTTTGCAATGGAAAACGGCCTATTCCCGGCTTTATATCGCCTCTCGGGCGTGGTAGTATTGTCCATATGAAAGAAGAACAAAATGCCACTGCAAACGAACAGCTTCACGCACTCCGACACACGCTTGCCCACCTTTTGGGTGCGGCTGTGCTAGAACTCTATCCTGACTCAAAACTAACGCTTGGACCAGCTATCGACAATGGCTTTTACTACGATGTTGATCTTACTGGGAAAATAAACGATGACGATCTTCCAAAAATCGAAGCTAAAATGCGCGAGATTTTGCCGACATGGACAAGCATGGATCGAAAGGAAGTTTCTGCGGGCGATGCGAAGGCTGCATTTCCTGACAATGAATTCAAGCACGAACTCATAGAAGAATATGCTGCGAGCGGCCTCACTACTTACACTTCAGGCGCAGGCTCTGCTCACGAATTTACTGACCTTTGCCGCGGCGGACACTTGGATAACCCTGCAAAAGAAATTCCGGCTGATGCATTCAAGCTCGATCGTGTTGCTGGCGCTTACTGGCGCGGAGATGAGAAAAATAAAATGCTTACTCGCATTTACGGCCTAGCATTTCAAGATGAAGGAAAGCTTAAGGAATACGTCGACATGCGCGAAGCTGCTCGTGCTCGCGACCACAAAAAAATCGGCAAAGAGCTCGGCCTCTTCGTCTTTTCTGACCTCGTCGGATCTGGCCTTCCGCTTTGGACTCCAAAAGGCACAGTTATCCGCGAACTCCTCAATGACTACGTTTGGGAACTTCGCCGTTCAAAAGGCTACCAAAAAGTAACCATTCCGCACATTACAAAAAAAGATCTCTATGAAACTTCTGGCCACTGGTCAAAATTCGCTGATGAGCTTTTCAAAATTGAAACTCGCGAAGGACACCTCTTTGCAATGAAGCCAATGAACTGCCCGCACCACACTCAGATTTTTGATTCAGAACCGAAGAGCTACCGTGACATGCCACAGCGCTACTGCGAAACAACAATGGTTTACCGCGACGAACAGTCCGGAGAACTCTCTGGCCTTTCGCGTGTCCGCTCTATTACTCAAGATGATGCGCACGTTTTCTGCCGAGAAAATCAGATCGAGCAAGAGATGTTTGCTGTCTGGGATATTATCGATACTTTCTACAAAACATTTGGTTTTGATCTCAAAGTTCGCATGTCTCGTCACGATCCAGAGGAATTCGACAAATATATTGGCACGAAAGAAACTTGGGAAAAAGCTGAGAAGCAAATAGCGGCAATCATTGAAAAGCGCGGCGTTGCCGATGTCATAGATGGAAAAGGCGAAGCTGCAATGTATGGACCGAAGATTGACTTCATTGCAACAGACGCAATCGGTCGTACACTCCAAGTAGCAACAATCCAGCTCGACTTTAATTTGCCTGAACGATTCAAGCTCGTCTGCACAAACGAGAAAGGCGAGAAAGAACAGATTGTCATGATTCACTGTGCAATAATGGGTTCGATCGAGCGCTTCATGTCGACACTCATCGAACATTACGCTGGCGTCTTCCCTGTCTGGATTTCTCCAATTCAAGTTGCCATCGTTCCAGTCAAAGAAAATCACAGCGAAGCTGCCAAGACTCTCGCCGAAAAACTCCGCGAAGCAAATGTTCGAGTCGACATCATTGAAGACAACAACAGCCTCGGCAAACGAATCCACGCTGCAAAGTCTATGCACACTCCATACATCATCGTCCTAGGCGACAAAGAAATTGAATCTGGCTCACTCGCTATCGAAAAGCGAGACGGCACAAAGGAAGCATATTCAGCTGAAGATTTTATTAAAAATATTTCAATAGAAATTAAAGAGCGAAAGTAACATTTATTTAGCAATAGTAATTACCCAGCCATGAACGAAGGAGAAAAACCATTTATCGGCGACGAAGGACTTAGGCAGGATCAGGAAATATTGCAAAAACACCGGCAACTGACCGAACAGGTACAGGCTACTGCTGCCTACGTTCTAGATTTTGCAAAAAAGGACATTGTTTGGACGGATAAAATGATTGCTTCGACTGAGAGTCAGATTGAAAGTCACAAAGCATACGCCGAAAAATGGCGGAAAGAAGACGATCCGGACATTCTCAAAATACTCGACGAAACCGAAGAAAGCCTGCAAGCGCGAACTGATGAACTCTTTGGCTATCTTCAATCATGGCAAGACTGGAAAGCGAATTTAGAAAATTGGATTCACGAGTACGGAAAAGATTACGGAGAAAACACGCTCGACCTCATTGATCTGAACAAGGAACTAGAAGAACTTGCAGAAATTCAGGAAAATATTAAAGATCGCATTGTCGAAGATAGGCCTGGCCAAGAAAACTAATCCAAGCAGAATAATTGTGCAATAAAAAAAACGCAGAAGAATAATTTCTTCTGCGTTTTGTACTCTGTGCAAATAAATGCGCAATTACAAATGGAGGAAAACGTAGCCAGTGATCGAATTGATCTCCTTGGCATAGCCGATTCCGAACATTCCACCAACTTTGCTTGTATTGCTCAATTTCAGTCTATGAAATTTGAGGAAGCCAACTTCAAACTTTGGAAGAGATCCATCGCTTGGCTTGTAGCCGTAGCTGACATACGCCGCATACGATGCGACTTTTGCCGAATCGAGCTTGAACGAAATCATTGTCACGCCCCCAAGAACTTTTTGGAGATCGTACGAAATGAGATTGAACAACCGACTGTCGGAGTAAAGCATTGCCGCTGCAACTTCCCCATCTCTGGAGTAAGCAACGAGCGTTGCATTTCCGTACTCGATAGAGCCATGTAATTCTGCTTCATTTTCCCTCGACGCGATGCCTGCGCCAACTCTTACTTTGCCGATCGTATACTTCGCTTTTATTCCTGGAGCAGTTCCTGGGATGCGAGCTCGCGACCATGCTTCAAAGTGCCCATATGGAGCAATTGGTTCTGCGCGAAGTTCTGTAGCAAGCGCTGGAGTCAAACCGCCAACGATCAGCAATTTGCTGGTTGGCATATACGAAGCCCGAAAGCTGTATATGTTGTACGGAGAGCCATCGACGAAACCTGCTGCATAGAGTCCAGTCACAGCAACTTTATTGCTGAGGCTCCAAGTCGATTTGAAACCGACTCGGAAATCGCCAGAGTTGTTCACCACAGATGTATCAAGCTGATACATGGTCGATGAAAACATTCCGGCATAGACCGAACTCCTAACGGAACTGTCCGCTGAAACCAATTGCACTTGTGCATAGATGTGCTGTGCGCAAATGACCATTGCGGTAATCAAAATAATGTTTATTTTCTTCATTGTGAAAATGTTTTGTAGTGAAACTGTTTGTTGAATTAACAAGAGTAAGCACTACAGGTAGCGGCACATGATCAATGCGATCATGCACATCCTGCATTACATAATGGTAGAACTTTGGAATTATTTTGATGAGCTTTGCGAAAAGCAGAGGAATAGTTGGCGAAGCAGAATGTTCTGCATTGCCCATTCCCTGCCAATCGTTTTGCAATTGACGACAATCGTCGAGAGACGCAACACCAGCCGAAACATCGCTGCTTGTCAGCTGAGGAGTTAACTTTGCAAAGATAACTTCCTTAGAATCTTGTGCCAGTTTTTTGCCTTCAGCTGTTTGAGCTTGAGCAAAAGTCTGCGGCACAATCTGAAGCAAGAGTGTCACAACAAGAGCGTATGCAAAACTGTGCTTGCGCTCGATCTTTGCTTCAACAAAGTAAGCCTGCACTTTTCCATATGACTTGTTCTCAGCAAATATGCGTCGAACAATATCGAGTTCCCTTTCGGTAACGACAGAAAAGAGCTTCTCTTTGCGAGAGCGAATCTCTGCAGATTCAAATAGATGCTTTGCTTTGGATACGAATATCCATCCGATTGTTATCGGATACAGAACAAAGCTAATAATGAATGAGAGTACGCTTGCCGGAGTCGTCTGCTTTTCCTTTTTCCAGAACCACATAAGCAGCAGGAAAAATGAAGGCATAAAACAAGCAATGTACTTTTTAAGCAACCAAGCCAATATCACGGAGAATACATTTCCCCAAATAATTGGCTTCGGATTGTGCGGCGCACATAACGGGTCTTTGGTCCGAGCGTAGTAGTCTGCCTGCGCTTTCGCAAGCTCTTTGGCAGATTGTCCGTTGTAATCCAGACGGTGCAAATCTTTCCAGCCTAAACCATACATTGATGTTGTCATCATTGAAGTGTGCGGCATCTTAAGCGAATCAGAAAGCAACCGAAGGTCGCCATAATCTTTAAAGTAATCGTGGATGGTATATCTACCGCCAAGATCTACTTTTGCGACTGCGGCGCTGTCTTTTTTTGCAACAACAGAAGATATGATTCTTCTGCCTTTGTCGTATTCAGCAAATTCTAGACTAGGCGAACCTTCTGCGTCTTTCATCGTTTGACGAACTGTTTGGAGGCATCCGGTGTTGGCAATAAACCAAATCACCAGGATGACCTTTGCGGGCCATAATGGCAATTTAGCTAGTGTTTTCATATTCTTTTGTAAGGTTTTAGTTAGGCCAAATTATAACAAATTTTAATGGAAAGTCAATGTATTACAAATAAAGAGCCAGCTAACAGCTGGCTCTTATTTCTACTTTTTCTCAATTCAAGATTTCCTTGTATCCTTCTTTATTATCTCAATAATTTCGGGAAATGTAGGGATGTTAAAGTGTCCATTCTTGCTTTTGTATATGACAAAGTCTGCATTGGGCAACTTCTTTTTATACTTATCGGCATGCGACACAGGCACAACATCATCATCTTTCGAAAACAAAAAGTGAAGATGTTTTGTATTCTTCTCCATGAGCGACAAATCTGATGCAAGTTTAAAGCCCCCAACTAAGTCTTCACCTTCTACCGTATTATCGAACGGAGCACAAATAAGAATAGTTGACTGTACCTTTAGCTTTAATTTATTCTCAGACAAGTATTTAGCCAAGAAAATTCCTCCTAGCGAGGAGCCTATCAGAATGACACCGTCGCGTAAAAGCGGAATATGCCTTTCAAAATGAATCTTCCATTCTGCGTACTTAGCATTGTCTTGCTGGGGCATGCGTGGCCGAATAATCTCAAAACTTTTTCCTAACATTTTGTCCAGATAGTCGAGAGCCCATCTTTTTTTCTTGCCAATTGATATCTTGCGCAACGAAAGATATTCCAAATAATCGCTTTGATTTTTGAAAGTCATTCCTCCGTGAATCAGAAATATTTGTCTTTTCATATTATTTATTTTTTGAGTTTATAATTTTTTAAATTATAACAAATTATTGAAAAAAGTCAATAATTATTCATTAGGGCTAGATATCGAGATTCGCCATCTTCGCATTGGACTGGATGAATGATTTGCGCGGAGCAACTTCAGAACCCATGAGCGTGTCGAAAACTTTGTTGGCTTCTTCGGCATCGTCGATAGTTACCTGCTTGAGGATGCGGCGAGCTGGATCCATTGTTGTTTCCCAGAGTTCGTCAGCATTCATTTCACCGAGACCTTTGTAGCGCTGAATGTGGATTTTAGTTGAAGGCTTCTTCTTTGTATCCTCCTCGTTTTCCTCGTCTTCATTTTCTGCGCTTTCGTCAGATGCTTCTACATCTTCGATAGCAACATCGTCGTACTTGCCGAGAATTTTATTTTTATCTTCGTCAGTGTACGCATAGTGGACTTCTTTGCCGCGCTTGATTTTGTAAAGTGGTGGCTGCGCAATGTAGACATAGCCTGCATCGATAACGCTTCGGAAGTAGCGGAACATGAGCGTCAAAATAAGCGTACGAATGTGGGCACCGTCCACGTCGGCATCGGTTGCGAGAATAATTTTGTGGTAGCGGATTTTTGAAATATCCATCGTGTCGCCGATCGAAGTTCCCATCGCAATGACGAGGTTCTTGATCTGCTCGCTGCCGAGCATACGGTCGAGGCGAGCGCGCTCGACGTTGAGGATTTTACCGCGGAGTGGAAGCACGGCCTGTGTCTTTCGGTCGCGTCCCATTTTGGCTGTACCACCCGCAGAGTCTCCCTCTACGATGAAGACTTCTGATTCGCTAGCGTCTTTGCTCTGACAGTCTGAAAGCTTGCCCGGAAGCGTCATGCCTTCGAGCGCGCCTTTGCGGAGAATAGAATCCTTGGCAGCTTTCGCAGCTTTGCGAGCGCGAAGTGCAAGAACAGCTTTGCCGATGATGCCTTTTGCATCGTCTGGATTTTCTTCGAGGTATTGTTCAAATGCTTCACCGAACACTTTCTGGACTGCGCCTTGCGCTTCAGTTGATCCGAGCTTACCTTTTGTCTGGCCTTCGAACTGAATTTCAGCGAGCTTAACAGAAATGATTGCCGTCAAACCTTCGAGAACGTCGTCGCCAGTAAAGCCACCATCGACTTCTTTGAGAATATTATTTTTCTTTGCAAAAGCATTTACCAAACGAGTAAGAGCCATCTTGAAACCAGCAACGTGCGTGCCGCCTTCTGCTGTGTAGATGTTGTTGGCAAATGGCATGAGACGATCAGCCATGTCATCGACATACTGGAGCGCAACTTCAACGCCGACGCCGTCGATTTCTTTTTCGACATAGAAAATTTTATCGTGGACAGGCTTGTGATGTTTGTTGGTGAATTTAACAAGAGAAACAAGACCGCCTTCAAAGAAGAACGAAGTAGACGGAAGTTCGAGGCCGAGATCTTTGATCCAATATGTATCAGTATCGTCGAGTTTGCCTTTGAATTCGCGAGCATCAACGATTTCGATGCGAAGCGAAGAAACGAGGTAAGCTTGCTGACGCAAGTGATTAACGACAGTTTCAAAGTTGAAAGTTGTATCAGGGAAAATGATGCCGTCCGGCTGGAATGTAATGATTGTGCCGTTCATTTTTGAAGTACCAACTTTTTTGACTGCAGCTTTTTTCTTGCCTTGCGAATATTCCTGCATGAAAATAGCACCTTCGCGGTGAACTTCAGCGCGAGTGTAGACAGAGAGAGCGTTAACAACAGAAGCACCCACACCGTGGAGACCGCCAGAAACTTTGTAGCCAGAATCATCGCCGCCGAATTTACCGCCGGCGTGGAGCGTGGTCATGACAGTTTCAAGTGCTGAAACTTTTGTCTTTGGGTGAATTCCAGTCGGAATACCGCGGCCGTTGTCGGCGACGCGAATTTTGTTGCCTGGAAGGAGGACGACTTCGATGCGATTACAAAAGCCACCCATGGCTTCGTCGCGCGAGTTGTCGAATATTTCCCAAATGAGGTGATGGAGACCGTCAATACCTGTAGTACCGATGTACATTCCGGGACGTTTTCGGACTGGTTCGAGACCTTCAAGGACGGAAATTGCCTCCGCTCCGTAATTGCCTTTCTTAGGCTTTTTCTCTTCTGTATCTTTGGCCATATGTCCCAAAAGTATAGCATTTTTTAGAGGCAAATGCGAGAGATTTTACGGAGAAATTGTGGGAAAAAGAGCTTATTATATAAGGATCGATTTGTAAAATCATTACAAAAATCAATACGCTATTGACTAAATGTAAATATAATGCTATTATGTCAATACCGATATATTACATATCTTAGACAACATCGGACTTATGTCTAAGTGCTTATCAAGATTTATCCTATTTTGATAGGTGGGCGACAGGATAGCGCTGCAACATTTCAGCAAGTACAGACCTAAAACAAACTGATCTAATTTGCAGTGGCAAACAACGACAAAGGGAAATTGCTCATTGGGCACAAAATGAATCCGAATAGGTAGGGAAATTCAAAGTAGTGGGCAAAAGTACACAAAAAAAGCAGTGTCCGAAAGGACAAAACCTAGGGCGCTTCCAATAACTTGGAAGCGCTTTTTTATTCTTATCTCACCTCCCAACCCTTCCCCTTCAGCGAATCAGTAACTTTTTGCATAATAGGTTCAATCTCAGCATCGGTCAGCGTTTTATCATTCGACTGAAACACCGTTCGGAAAGCAACGCTCGTCTTCCCTTCTTTTGTAAATGTATCAAAAAGTCTTGGACCGGCAACGACAAGATCGCCGGCATTTTCTCGGATAGTTGTGGCGACAGTCTCAGGATCAGTTCCCTCGCTCACCCAAAGCGCGACATCGCGAACGATAAATGGATAGGGCGACCAGTTTTTGAATTTCTTGATTTCGATCGGATCAGGATAAATGTACATTTCCGCTGGATGGTCTTTCGTGCCTTCTTCAAGCGTGCATTCTTGTACGCCTTTTTTGTCGGCCCAAGCAACATGGATTTCTTCGTCTTCAGTTCCATCTTTTGGAAACACTGTTCCGATCTCGAACAATTTTATTTCATCCATCTCAAGAAGCGCTGCGTTTTTGACGTTGAGATCGTACGCTTCTTTGAGTCCGTCTTTGAGATTTGTGCGGAGCGCAGATTTATCTTTGGCAGCGTACGCAACTTCGATTTCACCTTTCTTTCGAAAAGCGTATGTCATGACTTCAGAAAAACCAGACTGGAGGAAATGCGCGCGAGCCATCATTATTTTTGCGCTTGTGTCATTGAGCTTTGGCGAAAAACCGGCAGCACCGCCGACAGTAGCAGCAATATCCGGCAAAGTACTTGGAATTTTATCGTAACCGATTACGCGGCCAATTTCGTCCGCAACATCAGGAACAATCGTGAGATCTGGACGATTGCTTGGCGGAGTCAAAGTAAGGTCATCGCCATTTCGCGAGTACGTGTGATTGTATTGCTTAAAGATTTTTTCGATATCATCTGCTGAAACTGCAAGGCCGAGAATTTTAGAAATGTCTGCTGTCGCAAAAGAAATAGTCTTTGCAGTAAAAATGAAAGCATTGCCGGCTGGATACATATCGACAACTTCTTCAAATATTGCCTCTGGACACATTTGCGCAATCGCTGAAGAAAGTTCAAGCATGGCAAATGGCGCAAGCTCTGGCGTAACATCATTTTCAAAACGCTTTGCAGCATCGGTGAGGAGGCCGAGTCGTCGAGCAGTTTTACGAACAGTAATTGGTTCAAAGTTTGCGACCTCCAAAACAATATCAGTTGTGTCGGTATCGACTTCAGCTTTTCGTCCACCCTTTACGCCAGCAATAGCAAGCACTGCGCTTCCGCCATCTCGCGGACCGCTTGTGATGACAAGTTCATCATTCTTGAGTGTGAGGTATGCATCAGTACCGAGGAGTGTGACGCCTTCAACTGGGTGAATGATATTTCGTACTGTTATTTTTTGTGTGCCGTCAGATTCTGTTTCAATTTTCTTCGCATCAAAAGCATGTGTTGGCTGACCGATATCAAAAAGCACGAGGTTTGTCGCATCGACAATGTTGTTGATCGAGCGCTGACCAATCGATTCGAGATACTTCACAACCCACTCCGGAGATGGACCGACTTTGACGTTGCGAACAATGCGGCCCATGTAGCGGCGACAGCGATCATCTTCGATTTCGATAGAAAGTTTTGTTGGCTGTGCTTCCGGCACTTTGTAGTACTGCGTCGGATCAGCAAAAGGAATGTTGAGGAGGCCGGCAATTTCTTTGGCCACACCGTAGTGCGACAACAAGTCGTGCGCGCGATCCGGCAAGACCTTGAGATCAAAAATAGTATTGTCGCCAACTTGATCCATCGATTCGATTTCACAAACATGGAACGTAAAAACCTCAGCCAGTTTCTGTGGAGCTGGAATTTCGGGAACGTATGCTTTTAGCCAGTTGTAGGAGATTTTCATAAATTAAATTGCGACTGTTTAGATTTGATTGAATCTCAAATCCCCGTGATACGCCGGGCGAATGTCTGGCATACCGTATCGGATTTTCATCAAGCGATCTGCGCCCATGCCGAAAGCGAAGCCTTGCCATTCTTTCGGATCAATACCAGCAGCTTCCAACACTTTCGGATGAACCATGCCGGCACCGAGAACCTCGATCCATTTGTCGCCGACTTTGACATCGACTTCGCAACCCGGTTCAACGAACGGAAAGAAAGACGGACGCAAACGAACTTCTGCACTGTCGCCGAAAAACTTTTTCATAAAGTGATCGAGTGTGCCTTTGAGGTGCGCAAGCGTAATATCTTTGCCGATCATAATGCCGTCGATCTGATAGAACTGTGTTTCGTGCGTTGCATCAGTTGCTTCGTTTCGGAAAACTTTGCCGAACGAAACGAAAGCACACGGCAAGCGGCCTTCTTCGCGAGCTTTGGTAATCGAGCGAATAGAAGTGTTCGTATTGTGCGTTCGCATGACGAAACCTTGTTTGCCTTTTATGTGAAAAGTATCTTGCATGTCGCGAGCTGGATGATCTTTTGGAACATTGAGCGCATCGAAGTTGAAGAACTCGCTTTCGAGCTCTGGGCCATTTACTGTTTCAAAACCAAGTTCGTTTAAAATGCGAACTGCTTCGAGTCCTGTGTGCATGAGTGGATGTTCGCGACCCTTTGGGGTTTCCATACGCCCCATTATACACAGAAAAGGCTGATTTTAAAGGCGCGACACTCCCCAAAATAAGCTAAAATAGCAGTAACATTCTATGTCAAAATCTATGCCAAAACGATCAGCGCAATCGAACCAAAAAAGGAAGCGGCAATTCTTCATTGATATGGTGCTTCTCGCCGTCAGCATCTCGTTTGCGGTTTGGTTCGCTGAGTCAGGGCTGACGCACGAAGTCGTTGGCTACTTTTCACTATTCCCCTTGCTCGGCGTTTTTATTGCTGGCATGTTTTTCACATCTGTTTTTACGACAGCTCCAGCGATTGTACTTTTGGGCGACTTTGCGCACACAACACCGCTTGGCACACTTGCGTTCGTCGGCGGCCTTGGTGCAGTGGTCGGCGACTACGTCATTTTTCATTTCGTCAAAGGCCACGTTGCAGATGACATTAGTTACTTGCTTTCATTTGCACGCAAGAATAGATTTTCAACAATTTTCAAAACGCGGCTCTTTCGATACTTCGTGCCATTCATCGGCGCACTCATTATTGCTTCGCCTTTTCCGGACGAACTTGGCATTGCCATGATGGGCATTTCCAAAATGAGCAATCGCGCCTTCTTTATTATTTCGTACATTATGAACGCTGCCGGAATAGGAGTTATTGGCTGGCTCGCGACGGCAGTTGTATAGCCGTGCATATTAGTTATTTTTTTTGAAAAGCGATATTATAAAAACATGACTCAGCAGAAAAAGTGGCTCTTCATCGCCGCAATCATTCTCCTCGCGCTCGGCATATATTTAGGCTGGCTAGACAACGGGCCGATGTAATTTTGCTGCACTATGTAGGTTTGACAAAATTTAGAATAAGGGTAAAATATTGACCGAATACTAACCTCTCAAAAAACCAAAACCCATAGACATGCCAATAATCAAGATCACCTACCCGAAGCATCTCAACCTCGGAATGCCTAGCCTTTCCGTTGCATGCAACAAAAAAATCTTGCAAGAAATAGTTGCCCACAAAGCGCTTGGCACTGCAGACACATCACACTGCAACATCTTTTACTTTAAGGCTGAGAATAATATCGATACGGTTTTGGTCGAAATAACAATCGACAAAACGCGAAATCTACAGCTGAAAACGCTGAACACTCTCAAATCCATAGTTGTGGAGAATATACTATGTGTTTTAGGGAAAATACCGGTTAAGCAAAATATTAAAATTTTGGCTCAAGTCGAATTTTTTGATCCCAAAAAAGGCAAATTCGGATGGACTACGTACCGGCCAGAAAAAAAGTAAGAATGTTTTTAGCGTTTTTTTGAAGTGCGATTGAAAGCAGTGGATTCATCCGCTGCTTTTTTAGTAGATCATTGACATTTTTTGATAAATAGTTATAGTAGTAAAAACACATAAAACAAATTAATAATGAACATGGTTAGAAACAAACTCCTTCGGCAGGCTTTTGACTCATCGCCCATTGGCAAAGCGCTAAAATTTGGCGAACTCTTTTTATTTTCTCTCATCATTAGCGACTTGGTTGGGCTTTCCAATTTACCCGGTCGTCCTCATATAGAGATAATCGCAGTAAAGGGTGGAGGCGCACTGGTGTTTGCTCTGATGTATGTGAATTCACAATCAATGCTGTCGATAATATCAATGTATCAAAAACCGACACTGAATCAGCTTGTACTTTTTAAAAAGAAGAAAGAAGAAAAGCTCAAAAAAGACACCTACAATAGTCAGATGTGCAGAAATGACCTAAGCATTAAGCCAATACTAGAAGCAAAAGTAACTGAAGGACAAAAACAAATTGAGGAAATCGAATTCCTCATCTCAAAAATGGAAACGCAACATGTGTAGCGTTTCCATTTTTTTTATTTATACTCAAAAACTATATCGTTAAAGTTTTTTATCTTGCCTGTCTTTTTATCGACTTCAATTCCCTCTTCTTTGTAGAGCTTCATGCGCTTGGCGCGATATTCGTCGTTAACCCAAACTTTCCCGCCAGCGTAGACGATGCGATGGAATGGAATCTTTTTCTCGCCAGCGTCCCATGCTTTAGACAGAATTGCGGTGATACTTTGTGAAGCCATTGGTCCTGCTCCACAGGCCCGAGCAATTGCGCCGTACGTTGTGACGCGGCCTTTTGGAATGGCGAGCGCCGCCTCGACGACGCGCTGGCTAAAGGTTTTCATATTTATAAGTATAACTTTTATCGTATTGCGTGATTATTGACAATATCCGATATATATGATACAATAATATTAATAAACCTAAAGCAAAAAAAAATATGGAAATCAACGAATATCTACAGCAGATCGAGAAAGCCAGACTAGACAACGATCACGCTTCACTACTCGCAGCTATGCAGAAATTCTTCGTTTCGATTCACACTTGTGATGAGAAAGACGGGAAATTACTCGGTCTGTATTCTATGGCTCAGCAATTGGAGTCTATGGGAGTTAACGCAGATGCCATTAAAGAAGCTGTTCGAGCACGGATCACATCCATGTTCAAGAAACAACCATCGACATGGTTTGAAGTAGCATGTTCATTAAATGCACTCCTTGATCAAGTAGGAAAGAGACATTTAATCATTGACGTGAGCGGCAAGTAACGGAAGTAAAATAATTCGACCATCTGAAATTCAGGTGGTCGTTTTTTTATTTCGTCTCAAAATAGATGTTTGACAACCCAAAGCTCATTCTGTACATTTACCTGAAATCTTCTAACAATGAAAAAAATCGAATTTTGTATCAGCTTTAAGGGCAGCAAAAGGCTAATTGCTGTCCTGCAATCATCCGAACACAGGGCTACGGTTGATTTAGCAGTCGTTAAATCCTTGGCTATCATAAAAGGCAAAGAAGCCAAAAACTGGGTTTTATCTCAGTGCAAAAGATCACGCAAAATGGAAAAAGCTTCCAAAGACAAAAACAGCGACTTTATGCTTGAAGTTGAAGGCATAAAAATCAATCGCCCGTCGCTCTTAGAAGCTGCCGTTATGGTCTACAAAAAAGTTAAATGGAAAGAGCTTGAAGCAGGAAAAGCCATCGTCCTCGATTACGACATGGAAAGACAAATGTTTGTTCAGCCAAGCTTGTAACCGATTTCAAAAATCAAAAGGATGAAGAGAAAGAGCGGAATGATCCGCTCTTTTTTTGTGCCTCATTTTTACGCATACATCTTCGCGCGCTTGCAGTACGGACACTCTGTTTCCTTGCCACCAAAACCTTTCCAGTTGCATGGACGTTCTGTCCATTCGCCATTTTTCATAAAAGTATCGTACTCTTTCATATCGCGAATTAGGAGATCGATTTGCTCGCTGTCGATTGTTGTTTGGTATATCGCTTTTGCCGAAGTCTCTTCTTCGACAAAGTAGAGCCGCGACGAAATGACACGCTGTCTTCCCTTTTGCGTATTGTTTATCAAATATGAATACATTGCGAGCTGGCGCATGTAGTCCGAAAGTCGGCCTTCGTCGTCGAGTTTCTCGACGTCTTTGGCAGATTTGGTTTTGCCGGTTTTGAAGTCAGTGACTTTGACATCTTCGCCGGTGTCGCTTTCGAGCAAATCTATTTTGCCGGTGATCAGCAAATCCGGTAGTTCTGGATCGCGATAAGACAAAGCCTTTTCGCTTTCTCTATTTTCCCAAATATTCGGCAATTCGTTTTCGACAAAGCGATCGACTGCAGCTTGAGCTTCCTTCGTGAAGCGCGCAATAACTGTCTGGTCGACAAGATGAGACTTTTTGACTTCTTCGCTGATGGCTTCAGTGATATCATTTATATTTGGTGAATGCTCGAGCTTGAGCATGCGCTCAATTGCTCCGTGCACAACAGAGCCGAATTGCAGACTTTCGGAAAGCGGCTCAGGTACTCGCAAGAAATTTCTGAAATACCATTTCCACGGACAATCATAGAAAGAGTTGAGGAGCGTTACGGAAACTTTTACTTTTGCATACTCTTCTGCAACAAGCTTCCTGAGCTCAGCTCGCGAAAGCGGCGCATTTGCAGTAGCAAGTGCGGCTTTATCGGCCGAAACGAACAATAGTGGATCGGCAGCCATGATACTTTTTTCATTTTCTTCAGCGACGACTTTTTCGAATGTCTCGTCTGGCATTGCCTGAATAATTGAAGCGAGCAATTCATCGCTTCCTTTGTGTGACATTTTCGAATACGAAAGTGCACAATGCTCTTTGGCGCGTGTGATTGCAACGTAGAGCTCGCGCTTAGCGACTTCTTCATCTTTTTTCTCGACGTTTTCTTTGAGAGTTTCAGGCAGGGTAAAAGCCATGCGCTTGCTGCCCATGAGCGAGCGCTCGTTCATATGCGCAATCCAAACAGAATTGAATTCGAGACCTTTTGAAGTATGGAGCGTCATAACTTGGATGCCGTCATTTGCGCCAAAAACTGCAAGCGGAATATGCTCGCCGTACTCTTTGAGACGGGCGATGTAATCGATGTAGTCTTTGAGAGTCACTTTCGAATTGCGCTCTTCAAGCGTAAGCGACAAGTGCAGCATCGAGCGGATAATTTCGATGCGCTTAACATAGGTGTCATGATCAAGATGTGTCGCGTTGTTTTCGTCTGAAATACCAGAATCATTGCCCAAGAAAAAAGTATTGCCAACTTCTTGGATCAGCGAATAAACGCTCTTGTCCACGGAATCGTTAATCGCCTTCTCAAGCTTTTTACCAAGAGCTGCAATCGGATCAGCCCCAGCAAAAAGGTTGTTTGGATTTTCATTTTTAGTTAGCGTCTCAACTGAAAGCTTTCGTGAGTCGGCAGCATAGAGAAATGCATGGGCCGAAAACGGCGGAATGTTCGAAACTGGATCGAGAACCAATTCCGCCAGACTTATTGAATCATATGGATCATTAAGAATTTTTAAAATAGTTATAAAGGAATCGGCTTCAGCAGTATCAAAAAGTCTGAGCGACTGCACAGACGACGCCGGCAAACCCATATCGCGTAAAATAGCGACCGCGCTTCTGACCTGCGCATTTTTCGGAACGAGCAAAGCGCAATCGTTTGGAGAAATGCCGCCACCCGCGCCAGAAATTCTCTCTTTAAAAAACAGCCCAGCACTTATAATTTCATCTCTTGGATAATTCGCTTCAATCAATCGAATCGGATGAGCAATATCATTTTGCGAAACCAACTTACCATCAGCTAATGAACTCGATAGCAAACTATCAGCAGTATCCAAAATAGTCTGCGTTGAACGATAATTTTCAGTAAGCGTAATAACTTCAGTTCCGGCGAAATGATTTTTGAATTCTTCGAAATGCGAAAGCGAAGCGCCGCCGAATCCGTAGATCAGCTGGCGATCGTCACCGACAACAAAAATGTTTGGCGACTCCAAACCTTCGTCGCCGCTCTCTGTCCCCCAAACAATTTTCAGAAATTCATTTTGCACACCGGAAGAATCTTGGTGCTCGTCGACTAGGACGTAGAGAAAGCGCTCGCGCAGCTGAGCGCGGGCATCTTCGGATTCGCGAACAATTGCCGCCAAGTACGAAAGGATATCGTCGTAGTCCATCATTCCTTTCTCTTGCTTCGCCGCTTCGTACATTTCAAAAAACTTGGAAACTTCTTTTGTTCGCTCAAGTGCTTCAATCTTATTTGTAATTTCTTTTTTGAGCTGACCCTTACTTTCGCCGCGAGAAGAAATGCTTTTCGGATCATCTCGCAAGCTCGCAATTTCTTTTTCAATTTCCTCTGCAAAACGTTCTGCACTCATTCGCTCGCGCTTCAGCAAAGAAATGAGCGACTTGAGATCGCGGTAGTACATCGAAACATTGCCGCGAGGCCTGATGTATTCCCATTCATTGTCATTCAAAATGCTGTCGAAAAGAGAAATCGTGTCAGCGTCTTCCATGGTCTTTGGCGTTTGGTGCAAGCCAATAACAGAATAAAATTCTTCAATAACCTTCGCACCAAAAGAGTGAAAAGTTGCGATTTCTACCTTGCCAGCATCCGCGCCAATGTACGATCGCAAGCGCCTTCGCATAGCATCAACGCCAGATCGAGTGAAAGTCAGGCACAAAATGCCATCGGCTTGGGTATCGGTTTTTTTGAGGATATTGGCAATTCGGAGCGCCAAAATCTGTGTCTTACCAGTCCCTGGACCAGCAACCACCATAACTGGTCCATCAATAGCGTCCACGGCCTTTTTCTGGGCTGCATTGAGACTTTTATAGGCTTTGTCGAATGCTTCGCTTTTGGCATCGTTCATGGCATCAGTATAGCGTCAAATGGCTTTCCCCGCATATACCATTATTTGACAAATGCATTTATCTTTATATAATGGGCTCCGATCTTAAAAAACAAAATAACAACCAAACAAAAACCAAAAAACAGGAAATTATGGCTAAGAACCCAGAGAAAGCGAAGCTGAAAATCGCCAGCATTGTGCAAGAAATGGCAGAAAGAAAAGTGCTACGGAAAGATATTATGGATGAGGTCAAAAAACGACTCCATGCTATCCAAAGCGGAGAAGGGAGTATTCCCTACATTGAATTCATCTTAATGATGAGCGAACCGAAAGAAGCACCGCTCGAAAGTGCCGACAATATGGCAAAAATGCTAGTGTCGCAAATCTTGAACAACAAGCAATACACTACAGGCGTGGATATTAAAGAGGTAGAATTCTACAGAAACTTTTTCCATACTGCTACTGTAGCTGTAAAGCATAATCCTAAGTGGAAAAATGTATTTGCAGCGCAGCAACTTGTGTCAGCACCGATCGCTCAAAAAGAGGAATCACCCGTAACCATGTAAACCGAAATATTTCGGAAAAAACAAAAGGCCTTTAACAATAATGTTAAAGGCCTTTTTACTTTTAATTCCAAAAACTCAAGATTACTCCGAATCCACACTCTCAAAAGCCTTGATTGTGCCTTTGACTGCAGCCTCCTGCTCGCCTACTGAAAATGAATCGTCAGTTGAAGCACCTGTGTTTTGGAGGACAGTTTCAGACGTTACCTTGCCGCCAGAAATGCGCGAAAGGAATGAGTGCCATGGGTAGCGGACTTCAGCTGCGCCATTTGCGCGGACTTCTGAGTGGACATTCATCCAAAATGGAATGAAGCCAAAAAGCTTTGCGCGTTGCTTGTAGACAGTGTGAACTTTTGAATCGTCGCTTTCGACGCTTTTGACATTGCGGTTTTCTTCGACAAGTGTCCTGAAGCGAGCCTTGAGTGCATCATCTGAAGATGTTGCCGATGCGCCGACTGCAGCATTAACTTCTTTGCCGTCCTTCAAGCAAGCTGAAGCGCGCTCGATAAAACCGCGAACTTTCGCCACGCGAGAGTCGTCGATTTTGCCGTCGCGGTATTCAGCCATGAGTTCAAGGTAGGCTGCGCGAATAGCGGCTTTATCGGAAGAAGAAACCTGAGCATCTGCTGCGATTGAAGCTGTAATTTTTGCGTATGCGCTTTTGAGCGATTCGTACGCAGCTTTTTCTTCAGCTGTCGCATTTGCTGAAATGCCGAGCGAAAGATTTTTCGCATAGCTGTCTGCTTTCCACGCGAGGCTTGCGCGCTCTGCTTCAGAAAGCTTGTTGACTGCTGCGCCAATGTTTGCGCAGAACTTGCTTGCATCCATGCCGTCGAACTTTGCAATGAGCGAATCAACCGCAGATCGAAGACCAGCATTTGTGCCAGCTTTTACAGACGAGCTCGAAGAATCGTCTTCGTCGTTGCCGCTGTTGTCGTCATTAATATCGTGATTAGCGCCATCGTCGCCGCCATTGCCGCCGTGGCCAATTTCAACTTCGAGCACGCCGCCGCTTTCTGCTTCGCGCGCAAAACTAATTTGCGCCAAAAGGAAAGCAAAAGCTGCTATCGCCAAACTCGTTATTACAAAATGTGAGATACGATTTTTTTTCATATTATTGCCAGCCGCCAAGAATAGCGCCGAAGACGATATAGAGAATAAAGTTGTAGCCTGTGTTAATCCAGAACATATTCCATGCGAGCTTCTTTGACTTGCCGCTCCACATAGCGTTGCCAGCAAGCGTTGGCATGATAAAGCCGAGCCAGATCCAAAGCGCATTGATAATGCCGCCCCATGCTCCAGGCTTTGGCTGCCAGCCTGCGATGTAGTGAGCGAGAATGTAGAGAGTGAGGAGAGAAAGAATGAACTGGACAGCATAGAGCATGCCAGTAGACTTCATCATTTTTTTCTTTTCTTCTTCGCTAACATTCTGCATGCCCATGACTTCCATCCACTTCTTTCCGAAAAGCGGACCAAACCATATGCTGCCGATAACCATTGAGACAACTGCTGCTACGATAACTGCCCACCAATTGATCATAATTGTGTCCATAGAATACTGAAATATGTATAATTAATTTTTAAGCTTGAGGCGCTTCTGTTTCTGAAGGTTCGGCAGGTGCTGTTTTCGCTTTGCAGTCAGCGCAATCGCACACTGCGCATGTTTCGCCATCGCACATGCAAACGCCATCTTTGCAGCCGCAATTACATTCTGCTGCTGCGTCTTTTGTTGTATCTAGATCCATATAAAATAAGAGTACTAATTAATAATTCGTATTCAAGTATACTACTCCCTTTTCCTGAAGGAAAGCGAGGCAGAATTTGTGCAAAAACGCTTGCCTGTCGTGCCTGCTGGGCCGTCATCGAACACATGGCCCAAGTGCGCGCCGCAATTTGAACAAATGACTTCAACGCGAGACATGCCGTGATCTGTGTCTTCGTGATACTTAACTGATCCATGAATGGCATCATCAAAGCTCGGCCAACCAGTGCCTGAGTCATACTTTCTATTTGCATCAAAAAGTGGTGCGCCACAGACTTTGCACATATACAGCCCTTCATCTTTGTTGTCCCAGTAGATATTGTGGAAAGGCCGCTCAGTTCCCTTTTCCTGAGTGACATAGTATTCCTCTTCGCTTAATTTTTTCTTGAGGTCTTCTTTATCCATAATTCATTTTACCATGAATGCAGTACGAGCTTGAGCAAAATGTAGAGCCCAGTCGCTGTAATGAGCGAACCCGCTATGTAGTTGATGTACTTAAGGTGCATTTCGTGAATTTTCTTTTTGAGCACTGTTGAAATGCCGATCAACATTACCCAAAGGAAAGCCGCGCCGATAGCAAGGCCGAGCATGAAGAAAAACATATCGCCGTAGTTATCAGGACGAATGCCAGTACCGACAGCCGCGAAAACGAGCGGCAATGTAATGACCTGAATCGGATTGGTCATCGTCAGAATAAATGTCGACGTAAAGTTGCCGATGTGCTGGTTTTCCTTGAACCCAGAAATGCTTGGTGTTTTGAAATTGAAAAAAGTTTTAATACCGACGTAGAGCAAAATGAGAGCACCAATTGTGCGGATCGGCGTTTGCTCGCGGACATAGAAATCAGAGATCGACGTCAAACTAAAAATGCCAATGAATCCGAAAATCAAATCGGCTGCGATCGAACCAAAAGCTGAACTAAACGATTGCTTGTACGGATACAGAAGCGCACGGCGAACACAAAGAAAACCGACTGGTCCTGTCGGAATAGAAATTAACATGCCGATGAGCAAGCCGTGGAGTAAAATCATTAATTGCATAGAGATAGTGTACAGGAAAACCGGCCAACAAAAAATCTCCCTTTCGGGAGATTTTTTGTAGCAGTATTAGTAGCTCTGCTGGAATTCACGCTTTGGGCGCTCTTCCATTGGGCGAGCCACGTTGACCATAAGCTTACGGCCTTCGAACTCCTTGCCATCCCACATAGCGATAGCTGCGTCGGCACCTGCCTGATCCGCCATCTCGATGAAACCAAATCCGCGTGAGCGGCCAGTCATCTTATCTGTGATAATGCGAGCTGAAGTGACTTCACCTGCAGCAGCGAATGCGTCGCGAAACGCATCTTCAGTGGTGCGGTAAGGCAAGCCACCGATGTACAATTTTACACTCATGTGTTTTTCAAACTACCTAATAATTGCTTTTACCGCCCCTGCCAGTTTCGCGACCCAAGAAAACCAAGAGTACTAACGCTGCGTAAAGGATAAAAACTATATTGGACTATACCATAGGCAAAGAAAGTGGCAACTGTTACTATGTATAGACATGCGACACCTTTTCTACACAACTTCAGAGGAAGCGTGGGAAGGCCTGCGCAAAGCTATCGAAAAAGCCGAGAAATCGATTTACCTCGAAATGTACATCTTTCTCGATGATACGCCTGAGGCGGATTACTTGATAAATGTCATTTGCCAAAAAGCTATGCGCGGCGTTTCGGTCAAAATCATTCTCGATGGCTTCGGCAGCTTTGGCCTGACCAATAAGTCGATCGACAAGTTGCGCGACGCGGGCGTTGAGCTTCTATTTTTCAAAAAAATGTTCCGCAGGCTGCACCGCAAATTTGTCGTCATCGATGAAAAAGTCGGATTCCTCGGCGGCGTCAACTTTCATAAAACTGCGCGCCTTTGGAATGACTTGCTCGTGCGCCTTGAAGGCCCGATCTTGCGCTCGATCATCGCTTCGTTCAAGCGAACGTACATTGCGTGTGGAGGCAAAGACGAATACATTTTGTCATACAACGCCAAGCCAGCTATTCTCGGCCGAACGCGAACGTGGGTTCTTGAACACTTTCCTGCGATCCGAACTTTTCGTTTGCGCGACACATACATCGAAACAATTATGAAAGCCGAGAAGAGTGTCACTTTTGTCACTCCTTACTTTTTGCCGCACAAGTGGCTGATCACGCTCATGAAAGAAACAGCGCGCCGCGGCGTCAAAGTCGAAGTTGTCGTACCTTTCGATACTGACATTCTTTTTCTGACGACAGCAAATAGATACTATATGAGCTTGCTCGTCGACTACGGCGTGACATTTTACCAAACAAAAACAATGACACATGCAAAGCTTTTGATGATCGACGACAATCTTGCATTGCTTGGCTCGAACAATATCGACGCGCTTTCGTTTGACTACAATGCCGAGATTGGCGTCTTTTTCAAGAATGAAAAAATGATTGCCGACCTCAAGAAAATCGTTAATGGCTGGAAGGGCGATTCTGTCATTTTTGCCGAATCAAAACACTATGGCTTTTGGGCAAAAGTATTCTCGTATATATTTAGAGTTTTTCAGCCGTTTCTATAGAATAATCACACAAAATAGGCAAATAAAAAATCCCGCCAAAAGCGGGACTTTTTATTGAGTGTCATTAAGCATTTTCTTCTGTAGAAGCAGCTTCTGCACCTTCCATGCCTTCTTCTACTTCCTTCTTCTGATCGTTGTTTTCGTCTATCAATGGCGCGCCATCAACAGTTACATCGTCAGTTGTCTTGATTTCATCGTTATCCATAAAATAAAAAGTTAGGTGCTGATAAAGTTGACCTAAGCTGATTGTGCAGGATTGCGCAGATAATAGCAAGCTGTTTTTCGCTATTTAGCCTTAATTAAGGCTGTATTTTGCTTAATCCGGTATTTGACAACTTTTCTCACTAATGTAAATGGCATTTTGGCGTCGAGTGGAAATTGGATCGTACCTTTTGACTGTTTGTAGCCGGCGAAGTCTTTGCTGAAAGCTGCCACGCCGTCAGCTCCTGGGAAAAAGCCAATGTGGCTTTTGAAGCCACCAAAGTGGACCAAATTGCCGTTTTGTTTGAACGTTGGGATGCCGTAGCTGATCGTTTCAGTCGCTTTTGGGGCAGCTTTTTTGATGACATCGCGGAGTTCTTTGAGCTTTGGCTGAACATCTTTTGGAAATTGCTTGATGTATTGGTCGATGGTTGAGATTGAGGTTTTAGTTGAGGTTTTCTTCATGTAAATATTATATATACGTTTTCTTTGCGAGCAACTTTTTCCGGATCGGCGTATATGCCCACCAAACGCGAGCCGGCTCGCCTTTCATGAAATCGACAGCGGCCATGAAAGTATCAAGAACGCATGGATCTTGCTTTGAGTTCGTGAGTTTCTCAAGCTTGCGATACATTTTGAGTGGATCTTGTTTGGCGAGATCTTTTGGTGTCTTGATGCCGAGTGTTCGAAAATCGTGCGCAATGCGCGGGCCGACGTTTGGGATTTCTTCGAACTTTTTTATGAGTTTATGGTTGAGGATTTTCATAAATGTCTAAGAATCGCCTTCAATATCTTCGCCTACTATATAATGACACCCGTCTACACCAACTACCGCCGTATGTTTAATTCCAATCGGTACATCAAAACGTTCGCCAGTTTTTACTTCAGCTTTAATATCACCCCCAAAACAAACTGAGCCACTTAAAACATAAAAACAAACTCTTCCATTGTGTGAATGAGAATCATAAATAGTATTTGGCTCATCCGTCCATTCGAAAATGTGCTTGTAATTTTCTTCCTTTAATTTGCTTTTTATTTCTTCTATTGAAAGTATTTTCATAGATGTTTTGCGGTGTTTTTTGATTGATGTTCGAACATTTTTTGAGCAAAACCCCCAATAAGGAAGCCAGCCCCGCCACTGCTCGACAAGCTCGCCACACCACAGAAAAATACTCTTTGCTCTTTTCATTTTGCGCGCGCCCGATTTTTTCTTCTTTTAATGAAAAGAGTATTTTTCTGTGGTGTTCTGCCTTCCAAGTATTCAGGCAGGTGGCGGGGCTGTCCTCAATTTGATTTCGCAAAGGAAAAGCGGAATTCCCCCCAAACCCCCCTTCCGCTTTTCCTTTGCTCAAACGGAACGGGAACGGAAGCAGGCGGGCAAAAATTCCTTCCCCCCAACCCCCTTCCTTTTTGCCCGCCTGCTTGGGCTTCGCCCCCAAAACTTTTCGGCGGGACTATTTAACAATTGCTACAAAATCGGCGATTTTTGTTTTCAGTTGCCCAAGTCCGTGATCATCTCCTACATCAACATGCGAAGTCGTCCAGTTACAAAACGAATATATTTGCTTGATTTTGTCCAAATCGCCGTCATCTATCTCTTTATTACATTTTACACCATCAATCGCTGTTGGGAAATCATTTGCGTTCCAGTGCAATAAATTATTTTTGATATGCCTTTCAACCTCATATCGCAAATATTGCCCATATTCAACGACTTTCAATTCAAAATCAAGACTTGCTGGGGGAATTTTTGCCAAGTCAGTTTCAAAATTTTTCAACTTATCCAAAAATTTATCGGATTTGCTTTTGCAAATAAAACTTCCGCCAAATTCTTTTTTGTTTCTGATTAGATTATATTCGTTGCAATGTTTATCAAACCGCTTTCTTAGAAACTTGAAAAAAGTTCTGTGGTGAGAAAAAACAAAAATCTGCGAAAAGTTTTTTTGTTCTTCGGCGATTAAATCAACAAGACAGCTCAAATTGCTATTATCCAAACTCGTGATCGGGTCATCGAAAACAAGCACTTTTTGTTTTTTATCTTTTTGTATATCAAGAAATGCAAAGAAAAAACAAAGGGACAAAACCTGAATTTCCCCTTCGGAAAGTCCCTCTTTGAAATCTCGTTCATTTCCCTCAAAATCCAAAACCTTGAACGCAAACGGAAATTCGGTTTTGTTTCCTGTCGGGGCTGTTTTTGGTTCAAGCTTAAAACTAAAATTGAAATTTTTGAAATAATCTTGAATTTTAGACAAGAGATTTGAAAAAGCCTTTGTCGAGCAATGATCTTCGTATTCTTTTAACGCTGTTTCGTATTCTGTTTTTAGCGTAGCAAATACATCTTGTAGGGCTTTTTGTTCTTTTTCTTTTTGCTCTTTCTTTTGTTGTTCTTTTATCTTGTTCCCATTGATAAAAACCAACTCTTTTTCAATTTCAGCAATTCTTTTACTGCTTGAATCAATTCGTGCTTGAAGTTTTTCATCGGTGTTATCGGATTTGAATTTAGTAATAAGCTTGTTCTTTTGATCTACAAAATCACCAATCGCCTTAAAAAACGCCTCAATCACTTCAAATTCAGTTTTTACCTTGTTATATAATTCTTGAATATTCTCTTTGCTCGGTTTCGCAAGTTTTGTTATTTTACCGCTCAACTCCTTTATTTCTTTTACGGCTGGCTTTTTATATGTTTTTTCGTCCTCAACAGAGTAGATATTTGGTATTTTGTAATTTTGGTCTAATTTCTTAAGTTCAAGAAAAATGCTATTCAAATCAAAATCGGAAACGGCTTGCGTAATTTGTGATATTTCATCAATCAAAGCTTGCTTGTCTTTCTCAAATTGTTGTACCTGTGTTTTATATGTTGTGTCGTAAATTTGCTCGTATAGATCAATAATATTTTTTATTCCTGCTTCTTCATTTTCAGATTGGCAAAAAGGACACTGGTTTTGGTGTGCCTTTCTAATTTCAAAACCAGTTTCAAAGAATGATTTATGCGTTTTGACTTTATCAATCAAAGTCTGCTCGGCTTCTATTTTTGCCTGCTCTTTTAGGTCAAAATCAAAAAGTGCTTGATAGGTTTTCTCGTCAGAAAGGGAAATTTCAACTTCTTCTGTCAACAAGCCTTTTATGTCGCTTTGGATACTGGCGACTTTCTTTTGCAATCCCTGATCAGTTTCAAGGCTCTTTTCAGATTCTTTTTTCTCCTTTCCCAGTGTTTGCTTTGCTGTTTTGATTTCTTCTTCGCTTTTGTCTTTGTAATTTTTGAAAAAAGGTTGCTCGTCATCGGTCAAAGCAAACGCCAAAGAATCCCGATTTGCGGAATTGAAATCTTTTATTTTTTGGTCTTGTTCTTCTTTCGCTTTTTTCGCTTTATCTCTTACGCCTCGCAAATTGATAGCGTCGCTATCAAACTCAATAATCATTTTACCCGACTCTTGTTCCTGCCCGTTTTGTGTTGTATCTCGTCTGTGTCCCAAATGAACATTTTTATCAACAAATTCACGATCAAAAAACAGAATAGAATCTTTGGCGATTTTATTATCCCAATCGTTATTTACGGGATATTTTTTCTCGCCGTCATCAAAGACTAAACACGCTTCGACTGGTTTGTATTTCCCAAGATCCTTGTTTTCCGAAACATTTTTCAACAGGTTGGCAATTGAGCTTTTGCCACTTCCATTTTCACCATAAAGGATATTCACTTCATCATGAAAAGTTTCGTTATTCAAAAAAGGTTGCCAATCAAAATCTTGGAACGATTTATAACCTTTGATTTTTTTGATACTTTTCAGCTTCATATTTACTTATAGAATTTCAAAAATAGTTTCCTTGATGTTTTCTTCCGACTCCTCAATTTTTGCTTTCATTTCTGATATTTTTTTCTGTTCAGCAACAATTTTATTTCCAAAATCATTCTGTTTTTCAATGGAAACATAATCAATCAAGTAATTTGAAAATTCAGTTTTATTGATTGCCAGTTTTGATACACCCTTTGCCAAATCAGCGACAATTTGCTCTCTTATCGCATTAAAATATGCGTGATAAAAAGACAAATTTACTGGATATTTTGAATCTTTTTTGGGCGATAATATAAAGCAAAGATCACTTGCGATGAATTTTCCATTTACATAATGGGTTCTGCCCAGAGATCCCGCCGCACCGAAAGCAAAAATCAAAGCTTCACAATCATGAGTGTATGAATTATGAGTACTCCATTCTTGCGCGGCAGTAATAAAATCAAATTCGCCTTCGGTTTTTTTCGTGCTTTGTAATGTTCCTTTCTGTATATCAAACAAAGTTGAAATTTCTACTGATTCGTTTCCGTTCTCTCTGTTTGAAATCAAGTATTTATTTACAAACAAACTAAATTTTTTATTTAGCTTATCTTTAGAAACAACAATAAAATCAATTTTATTATCTAAACTCTTTTTTCCACTCTTAAAATCTGTAATCAATTTTACTGCTTCGGGTAGATCGTTTTGTTCAATTTTCCGTCTTTGTTCCCCCTTTTCATATCCGTCATTACTTACCTTTATAAAAATGATATCTTTTGATTTTTTCGCAAATTCTTTGTCAAAAAATAATACGCTTGTTTTTGCACCCGCATACGGCTTAAAAACTGTGTTATGAAGCGAAACGACTGCATATAAACCATTTTCTATAGCAAGCTCTCTTAATTTCGCATAAAGATTAGACGGGTTAGCAACTATCCCGTCAGGAACAACAACGCCAGCCTTTCCGTTAATATTCAAATGTTCAATAATGTAATCGACAAAAAGTGCTTCAGCTTTCTTACATTGAATAGTAAAGCGTTTGTGCGGACTAATTCCACCTTTCGGTGTCATAAATGGTGGATTGGCGAGAATTACATCAAATGTTTCGTCCCAACGCTTTTCGCTTGTCAGTGAATCGTATTCGTGGATTTTCGGTTCAGGGAATCCATGCAAATACATATTCACCAGCGCTAATTTCACCATATCGGGCGAAATATCATAACCCGCAAGATTGTTCATCAACTTCAATTTCTCGTCTGGGGTGAGTGCTTTTTCTTTATTCTGTTTCAAAATATGTTTGTAAGCTGAAATCAAAAATCCAGCCGTTCCACAAGCGGGGTCAAGGATTGTTTCGCTTTTCTTCGGATCAACCACTTCAACAATAAAATCAATAATGTGCCGTGGCGTGCGGAATTGTCCTGCGTCGCCTTGGCTTCCGAGAATAGAAAGCAAATATTCAAAAGCATTTCCTAAATTTTCGCTGTGTTCATAATTAAATTCGTTTATCTCTTTCAGGAAAAGCGAAAGAGTACGCGGGTCGTTGTATGGCAAAAACGCGCCTTTGAAAATATTTCTGAACAATTGCGGAATATGCGGATTTTTTGGCATATTCGTAATTGCCTGAACATAAAGATCAAGGCGTTCTTGTCCCGAAAGTTTGTTGTCCAAAATTTTCGTCCATGAAAATTTTTTCCAATCATCAACGAAAAATTGAGTTTTCAATCCAACTTCTTCGTTTTCCTTATCCATATCGTCCATAAACTTATAGATAAGAGCAGTGGTGATTTGCTCAACCTGCGCTTTTGGATCAGGAACTTTCCCGACAAGAATTTGTCGGGCAGAGTCAAGTTTTCGTTTTGTAGTTTGATCAAGCATAATATTTTTGGTTACCTCATATAAACATTAACGGGAACATAATCTTTCACATAAGTAGGAACAGTTTCCCGCCAACCGTTCAATTGCTTAAATTCTGCCATTGTAAATCCAGCAAATTCTCTCGGAAATCGTTGATTGTTTATTTCATTTCTAAAATATTCGCTCGTAACATACGCTTTCAGATAATTTTTGATATGCGGAACATATTTGCTTTCGGGCTTGTAGATTGAGATAAACTTTTCGCATTCTTCTTCCAATTTTTCGTCTTTGGATTTGAATACATCAATCAAGCCAAAAGCTCGTTCCAAAAATTCACGCCAAGAGATACGGCGATCAAGATTTTCGCTCTTGCGAATTTTTTCAAGATTCAGGAATAATTGCGGTTTGTCTTCGTATTTGTCCCGCATAATCTGCACAGCTTTGTCCCACTGCTCGCTTTCGACGGCAGACTTTACTTCGGGGTCATTTTGTAATTCTTCGCGGGCTTTCTCAAAAAGTTTTCTATCAACTTTCATTCCCTCGATTCCAACAGGTGTTTCGGTTAGGGATTTTACTTTGTCGGGATTGAAAACTTCTATTTCATCAATATCAACGCCGACAGGTCCTTCTCCGCCCGTTCCTTTTTGTTTTATTGGCAATTGCAAAACCTCGTCATAATCAAACTTTTCTTCAAAGTATTCGCAGTTTGCGAAGAAGTCGAAAAATTTGAAATGGTCTTTTGGTTTTTTGTGCTTCTCGCCGTATTCATCGGTATATTCAAAAGTGAATTTTCTTGTTCCTCGTCCTTTGATCTGAATAAAATCAGTCGGCGAAAAGACTGGGCGCATAAGTGCAAGATTCAAAATATCTTGGCAATCATAACCAGTCGTCATCATGCCGACAGTTACGCAAACCCTTGTTTTGCTTGATTTATAATTCTCTAAAAATTTTGTATGACCGCTTAAATTGTTGTTTGCAAAATTGATCGTGAATTGCTGACTGTCTGCAATGTTTGAGGTTATTTGCACAGCAAAATCAGAGTTGTATTTGTCTGGCCAAAGTTGGCTCGCCATTTGATTTAGCGTTTGGGTGATTTTTGAAGCGTGTTTTTGGCTAACGCAAAATATAATGCCCTTGCCAATTTCACCGCTTATCGGGTCTTTGAAAGCATTTTCAATAAATGTCTGGCAAAAAACACGATTTGTTTTTTCGGAAAAGAATTTCTTTTCAAAATCCTTTTGGAAAAATGTTTCTTCGCTTTCTCCGCCTTCTTCGTCCTCAACCATAACCGCATAACCCTTTTCCGAAAGTAATTCGGTGGTGATGTCGGTTCGTGCGTCTGAAACAATGGGATTGATCAAAAATCCTTCTTTTACGCCGTCAAGCAAGCTAAAACGAAAAGTTGGCTCACCGTTTTTGCAGCCAAAAGTCGTGTAAGTGTCCAAGAGTTGCCGTCTTTCCCAAGCTCGCGGGTCTTTTTGTGATAATTTTTGCGGATCAACATTTTTCAAATAATCTTTCGGCGTTGCGGTTAAGCCCAATTTGTAGCCGATAAAATATTCAAAAACTGCTCGCGAGTTTCCACCGATTGCTCGGTGTGATTCGTCGGCAATAACTAAATCAAAATCAGTCGGTGAAAATAGTTTTTTGTACTTGTCTTGAGAAGAAAGACTTTGAACGGTTGTGATAACCACTTCTGCCTTTTTCCAGTCATCACGATTTTGCTTGTAAATAACAGAAGAAAAGTCGTTGCTCAAATAGCGGACAAAGTTTTTGTGGGCTTGGTCTTCCAATTCCAAACGATCAACCAAAAACAAAATTCTTTTTGCGTTTCCAGTTCTTAAAAATAGCTTGATAATTGCGGCGGAAATAAGTGTTTTTCCTGTGCCTGTCGCCATTTCAAAAAGAAAACGATCGTTTCCAGCTTCGGCGGATTTTTGCAAAGTGTGAACCGCTTTGAGCTGATAAGGGCGCAAAATTCGTAAATTTTCGTCCCAAAGATATTGTTCGCGCGTATCTTCTTTGAGATAGCGAGGATCGTCTTTGAAATTTGGATTTTGCGTAAGTGCAATATAATCTTCTTTGACTTCCTCATCTGCTAAACGCTGATTGTCGGGTTTAAAATCCTGCCTGTGCTTCAAAGATTCTTGTGTTGGAAATTCCGTAATAATTTCAGGATCACCTCGTTCCAAATCCCAAAAATAATGAAGATTGCCGTTTGAGAGAATTACAAAACGAGCATTTTCGGTGTGGGCGTATTTTCTCGCTTGTTCTTTTCCGTCTAACGGATTTTTATCTTCCTTTTTGGCTTCCAAAATAACGAGTGGAAAACCTTTCTCATCAAGCAATAAAAAATCAATAAAGCCGTTTTTTGTAGATTCAAAATCTTCACCGAAAGCGTCAATGTCTTTTTGGGTAAGTTTTACATTCGGTTCAAGTGAAATATTTGCTTGTCCTTTTTCATTATCAAAAAATCTCCAGCCCGCTTGTTCAAGGAGTTTGTTTATTTTTATTCGTGCTTTTGCTTCTTTAGAATTTGCCATAATTTTATTTCATTAAATCATCAAGCGAAACGCCGAGAGCGTCCGCTATTTTTTTGACTGTATCAATAGTGGGGTTGGGAGTAGAGCCAGCTTCAATTTTGGCAATCGTATGAAAAGCTAAATCTGCTTTTTTGGAAAGCACATCTTGAGAAATACCGAGCTTGTTTCGGTATTTCTTTATATTATCGCCAATTGTGGATTTTTCGTTTGACATATTCGTATAGTTTTACTATTATAGTTATATAGTATTAAAAACATCACTTATTTATAGTTAGTATATGAAATTTTTAGCATTTAGTCAAACAAAATTAGGGAGTTCATTCGACATAACGCGCGCACGGGTGGGTGGGGCAAGCGTTATTCCTCTTTTATCTTCTCTTTTGTTTTCTGTCCCGCCGTCCCGCCGAAAAGTTTTGGGGGCGAAGCCCAAGCAGGCGGGCAAAAAGGAAGGGGGTTGGGGGGAAGGAATTTTTGCCCGCCTGCTTCCGTTCCCGTTCCGTTTGAGCAAAGGAAAAGCGGAAGGGGGGTTTGGGGGGAATTCCGCTTTTCCTTTGCGAAATCAAATTGAGGACAGCCCCGCCACCTGCCTGAATACTTGGAAGGCAGAACACCACAGAAAAATACTCTTTTCATTAAAAGAAGAAAAAATCGGGCGCGCGCAAAATGAAAAGAGCAAAGAGTATTTTTCTGTGGTGTGGCGAGCTTGTCGAGCAGTGGCGGGGCTGGCTTCCTTATTGGGGGTTTTGCTCAAAAAATGTTCGAACATCAATCAAAAAACACCGCCAATTTTCACTTTTTGTGAAATCGTAAGAATTAGCCTCGGCGCAAAGCGCCTCGGCATGGTATTTTTCCGCTATTTTGAAGGCATTTTTGAAATCCAAAACCAAAGTGCGGTCGGCAATGCGGAAGTTCCTGTGCGAAAGCACAGAGAAAACGAAGTTTTCAGAACCAATCTTTTTTCTTTCGCTTTCAGCGAAAGGTTGAGTGTATTTTTCTTTGATTGCCCAAAAACTAATTTTAAAACAATATGGACAACATAGATTTACAAACCAAAAAGATTTTTCTCTATGCTCGCAAATCCACGGACGAACCCGAAAGGCAGGTTTTGAGTATTGAGGCACAAATGTTTGAGTTGCGGGAATATGCCAAAAAAGAAGGGCTGAATATCGTCCGTGAATTTGTAGAAAGCAAAACCGCCAAAGAACCGGGCAGAGAAATTTTTAACGAAATGGTGGCAAGCATAGAGAAAAATGAAGCAGAGGGAATTTTAGCGTGGCACCCCGACCGCCTTGCTCGAAATAGCATAGACGGCGGAAGAATCATCTATCTTGTAGATACTGGTAAAATAACCACGCTAAAATTTCCAACTTTTTGGTTTGATCCGACACCGCAGGGAAAATTTATGTTGTCCATTGCTTTTGGGCAATCAAAATACTATGTGGATAATCTTTCGGAAAACATAAAGAGGGGTATTCGCCAGAAATTGCGAAATGGAATATGGCCCGCTTGGGCGCCACTTGGCTATGTGAATGACAAAAATGCCCGCTGTATCGCCGTGGACAAAGAAAAGGCAAAGTATATCAAGCGGGCTTTTGAAATGTATTCAACTGGTGAATACCCCCTCGCTCAAATCCGAAAGATTATCAATTCCTTGGGCTTGGTTGGCAAGAAAGGCAAAATGCTTTCCGTCTCCAATTATCAGTATATGCTCAAAAATAAAATCTATTACGGCATGATTGAGTACAACGGCGAACTGTATGACGGAAAGCATGAACCGATTATCACAAAGAAACTTTTTGATTTATGCCAAGAAGTGATGATTAGAAAATCCAAACCGAAATCTCCTAAACTCAAACCTTACATTTTTAGAGGATTTTTCCATTGCGGAGAGTGCGGTTGCTTCATTACCACTGAAACACAAAAAGGTCATAACTATCTCCGCTGTACCAAACGGAAAAATCCTTGTGAGCAAAGATATGTCCGCGAAGAAATCATCACTTCTCAAATAAAAGAAGAAATCAAAAAAGTTTCTTTGTCTTCCGCTTGGGCAAACGCTTCAATCAATTATTTTGAAAACGAAAAAATGAAAATTGCCCAAGCGGAAAGCT
>JAGOSA010000025.1 GCA_018062505.1 Minisyncoccota bacterium
TAGAATGGCGGAACGTATGAATCTGCTGCTTCCCAGAGGATGTCGACTTGTGAAGGCTGGATTGTAATGATTTTGTCGACACGGCTTCCCTCTTCAACAATGATTGCAATGCCGATTTCAGTTTTTGAGCCGACTTCGCCAGTCGTAAAGGTAAATGATGTCTTGCCGACGCCAGAAAGCGACTGCTTGCCGTCGAGCGTCCAAGTGATTGTAGCTTTGTTGATGTTTGTCGCGTAGCTTGAAAGATTAATTTTGACGTTTTGGTTTGGTCCAGGAACTTCTGGGATGAGATCGACGTTGATGTCGTTGTCGCGGATTGCTCCAGGATCAGTAATGAATCGATTATTTACCTGAGCATTCGCGTAAAAAGCCGCTCCTCCTATTGCAAGAGCTAGTGTTGCCGCAAAGATAATATTTTTCACGATGCGCATTAAAAACATTATAGCAAAGGTTCGAGGAATATATATCAAAAGAGGTCGGAAAAATCCTGCTGGATTTTTCCTAGGCTTCGCGCCGTCGCGCTGCAGAATCCTCTTTTGATATATATTCCTGACCTTTGCTATTCCCTAGTTTAAGAAAACTAGGCGATTTGTGGAGCAGGTCCGGATTTTTCTGCTTCTTCTAGTTCGTCTTTGGCTTTTTTGATTGAGAGGAGCTGCGACGGATCAGATGTAATGATCTGATCTTCTGTGTATGAAGCAATAACTTTAATAGCAACGTGCTTGAGTCCGGCAAAGAATATTCCTTCTCCGACATTTGATTCGAGGAGCAAATACTTTTCTTCGTCTGTCAGGTTGAATGTCTTTTGGAGGAGGTCGATCGAGCTTGGCGACTGCTTCAGGAGGAGCTGCATTGAAGAGTTGGTGACGATCGGGGCGCCGTATGGCGAGCGCATGAAGTCGGCCACGTCTTGGGTAATAGTGCAGAGGCCGAGGTAGTATTTGCGGCAGCGTTTTGCGATTGAGTAAAGGAAGCTTGCAGTGTCGTCTGATTTCATCATCCACCAAGCCTCGTCAACGACTAGGAGGCGCTTCTTGATATTTCGTCGGACAGCATTCCAGATGTAGTGCGTGACGATGTACATCGCAACAGGCTTGAGTTCGTCTTCCATGTCTCGGACTGAGAACACAATGAACTTTTTGTTGATGTCGATGTTTGTCGGCTGGTTAATGAAATTTGCCCAAGAGCCGCGAGTGTACTTGGTGAGGCGCTGGATGATCGATTCGCTCCCCTCCATGCCAGAGAGAACCATTTCGAAGTCAGAGAGAAGTGGTGGTTCGATTGCAGAGAAATCAGAATCAGGCGTAATGTCTTTGATTGCATAGGTTTCTGTAACAGCGCGGTCGATGACAGCATCTTCTTCTGGAGTAAGTCCGCCGAGCATAATGCGGAAAAGGCCGACGAGGTTGATCGTGTTTGTGCGCAGAACGTCTGCTGCCGTTTCGTCTTCGCGAGGAACGGGAAGGTCGAATGGATTGATGTGGTGTTCAGATGAAAGCGCAATGTTGAAGAATCGTCCACCAACAGCTTCAGCGAGGTATAAATATTCATGTTCAGGGTCGATGACAATTACTTCTGTATCGAACATGAGCGTACGCAAGATTTCGAGCTTTGTTGTGTAGGATTTTCCTGAACCAGACTTTGCGAAAATGATTGAGTTGTAGTTTTCGAGAGAGAAGCGATCGAAGATGACGAGGGATGCGTTGTGGCGGTTAACGCCGTACAAAATACCTTTATCAGATGTGAGGTCAAATGATACGAAGGGGAAAATAGAAGAGAGCGGCTCTGAATTGAGTTTCTGGTGAACGTTCAAAAGGTCATTCCCTGTTGGGATGACGCTATTGAAGCCGTCTTCCTGCAAAAAGAGCGCAGGCTTAAAGTAAACAAGGCGCGATTCGAGAATCGATTTTATTTCGCTTTCTGTTTTGAAAAGTTCATTTTCGTTGTCGCCGTAGATTGTAAGGTACAATCCGACTTCAAAAATCTTTTCTTGTGCTTGCTGGAGGTTGTCGCGGAGCGATTCGAGGTCGTTGTAGGCAGTATCGAGCACTGGATCGCGAACCAAGCCTTTAGCTTCGCGCGCATTGATTTGGCTTTGGACCTCGGCAACTTTTTTCTGGAACTGGCGAAGGACTTTTGTTGTTTCGATTGGATGAATGTAGATAGCAACATCAAAAATCTTGTCGAGGTTGATGACTGGCGAGAACCAGTTGTCGGTAAGGTAGCGCGGATATGAAATGACAAAGTATGTGCGGGCGATTTTGCCGCCAAGGTTGAGCGACTTCGGTTCGACTTTGAGAGCAGGCGGCGCAATCATGTCTTGGAATTCAAGTGTTGCAGCTTGGAAAATTTCCTGCGGCAAAGTCGGCAGCGCTGTCGCGCTTTCTGTTTTTTTCTTATTCAAAAGTAAATCAAAGATTCCCATACTGTTTTATTGCGCCGACGACAATCCTTCGCCTGGATTAAATATATTATAGAAGAGTTCGACGACTTGTTCGCTGGCAAGTGGTACTGTCCTGACTCCGACGCGCGAAAGTCCTTGTGAAATAACGGCGACACGCTGATCGAGCTGGCTGCGAGCTTCTTCGAATTGTGTCGTGTCGATTGTTCCCTGTGTCTTGCTCTTGGCGATTCCTGAAAGCAATTTGCCGATTCCCTTCCCTGCTGAAAGCGAAATTGGCTCAAACGGAACGACAATGAAAAAGCTTTTTTCCATAATGTTTGTCTGCTCAGAAAATGTCCTGATGAATTCAATGTACTCTTTTGTCTGCACTTTGAGGAGAGGCTCGAGCTGGTCGCCCATTCTCTCTTCAAGTGTTGCAAGGTACGGCCGCATGTCTCTTCGGCGCGACTGGATGACGATTTGTGTTGAGAACTCAAGCGTATTGAGGAAGTTTTGGAATTGCATGAGGATAGCCATTTGCTCGTCTTCTGATTTGAGCGAAAGGTTTACTGATGTAGCAAGGAGAATAGCTCGCAGGCCGCCATCTTTGAGGACAACGATACCGTCGCGAACTTCACTGATCTTGATAAAGTTTTGGGTCGGTTTGCCGACAGGTGCCATACTCAACAATAATACCTTAGATTAAGCTTTTAGCTACTGCTTATTTGTTGCATCGAGCACATCGAGGCTCCATGATACGTCTTTGAGGTGCTTGTCAGAAAGATTTGAAGCTTCCTGTGTTGTCTTTTTCTCAACCATTGGGCGACTCTCGCCTTTTTTGGGAGTTGTCTTGTGCCAAATGTAGAGTTTTGCGGCAAGCGTGTATTTGAACCATGCTTGGAGGACAGTAATGAAAGGCCTATTGTTTACTTTGTAGAATGCGAGCAGGAGTGCAACAACAGCCAGGCCAATGCCGATTGGCGCGCCGATAATAATCGGAAGCAATTTGAAGCAAAGGTATGCCATAAATGCTCCACCAAGCATGTAGATGAATTGCTTGAAGGTAAATGGTCCGAATATTTTATCTTCGATGTCGATAAATTGCGGTGTCCTAAATTGCATACGTACATTGTACAACAAAAAAGCACTCTTGCTTGTGAAGAGTGCTTTTTTATCTATGGAGTAGTTATTGGCTGCTACTGAATTGGTTCTCTGTATGGATCATTTCCTTTTCTCTCTGGTGCTTTTGGCGGAACTGGCGCTGCATCTTGGTACTTTGTCTTTACTTCAGGAGTAATAACTGCGTCCGAGAGTTTTGTGCGAATCAAATGAGAGAATTGGTGGTTTTCGTTTTTTGGCGGATGTTCAATGGTGCTCAGGATATCGTTGCGGTCTATGTCGCCTGTCACTTCTGTCTCTGGCCTGTCTTCGTTTACTTCGACTCCAGAGTGTTCGAGGATATCTTTTTCCATTGGAGCGACTGTTGTCCCGATTGGCATTTCATTGTGCATGTCCGGCACTTCTTCTGCTTCGAGATCTATGCCAGTGTTATGGAATATTGCTTCTTGGTTATTTTCATTTTCAATAAATTCAATGAGCGACTGGCGAATTGTCTTCAGGATTCTTTCATTGACGTCTGCTACAATGCCGTCGATTTTATCTTTTGGAACGTGGAGTTCGTGGGCAAGATTTGAAGCGTATTCGTTTGGGTGAACAAGTCCGACGAGGACGAGCACTGTTTCAGTTTGCAAGGTTCCCATTTCATCGACATGCAAGCCGTGCTTTTTGCCGATCGAAAGTATTTCCGGCGCCCAGTTGATGTTCGCCAAAGCTGTCTTGATGTAAGGAGGCAATTGCGCAAGTCTGTCTTCAATTAATTTTTGTGATGAATCCATATTTTTTATTTCTCGCTATTTGCTGCTACGAATTGTCTAGGAAAATGTTGGTGAGCTAAAGCCGTTGTTGTTTGGTCCGGGCGCTGGCTTCGGTGCAGGCTTTGGTGTTGGGGCTAGTGTTTGACTTGCAGCTGGGTTTGGTGCTGGTCTCGGTGCTGGCTTCGCTGCGTTTTGTCTGATCGGATAACCCGTTTGGCTTTTAGGTTGGTTTTTGCGGTAGTCATCGACGCCGCTGAGAGTTTGGAGAGGTGTGAGTGGCGGTGCTTGTCTGCCGCCGCCTACTATTATAGGAGTGACAATAGATCCTATTCCCGATGCTGCTCCAGCGTTACCTCCTGTATTCCCTGCGTTGTTTGTATTTGTTTGAGTGTATGTTGGAGTTGGTATTGTATTGTTTCCAGCTTGATTGCCTGCTTGATTAGGTTGTTGATTAGCCGGTGCGTTTTGGTTTCCAGTCGCTGCCTGATTTGTCGCTGCGGTTTTAGGGTAAGGATAGCCAGGTGGTGCGGGTGGTGGAGGTGTTGGAGCTCCGGGTGTTGGCTTAGCTGGTTTGTTTCCGGCATCATAAGCTTTTTTATATTGCTTTCTGAAATCCTGAACACTCGCTTGTCTTCCTGAAACACTACCCGTGACGATGTCTTTAACTTGTGTACCAGTAATATCTGTATATCTTGCCGCTTGCTTTACTTTTGCCGCTGCTTTTCCAAAGAAGTTAGTAGCATTAGCGTACTCGGCATTTGCTTGGCGGGTTGAATCATCTAATCTCTCTTTGTCGGTAGCAGTATTTTTTACGATGCTTCCAATAATTGCTGCGTTCCCTAATTCAACTGCTTTTTTAGCATTTTCGCTGTCTGCTGCCGCAGTAGCTACTTCTTTCTTTTTCTTAATCATGTCCGCATTCGCTTCTGCTTGTTCATCTATTTGGTCCTGAGTCAAAGTGCCGCCTGACTTTTTAATATCTTCATTAATATCTTTTATTTCTTTCCATTTCTTGAATGAGTCGTTGTACGATTCCTTCTTTTTGTCATGAGTTTCCTTCGCTTCATTATGTGCAGTCACTTCATCAGATCCCTCTCCGAGCTTCATTCTATCCAAGTACTCTTTTCTTTCTTTGACCTGCTTATCTTTTTGGGTTTTGTAGCCGTCTTTTACCGTCGTGTTTACAAATTTGTTCGGATTAAATCCTGCTTGGCTCATGGCAAACTGCGATGCTTTTGTATTTTTGAGATCGTATGTCGCTGTTTCCATTCGCTTTCCGATGGCAAGACCCTTTCTTCCAAGTGCTGTTTTTTTCCAATTTTCATTTGCCGCCATTCTCGCACCAAGGCCGCCAAGTGCTCGTCTGCCGACAAGCGCAGCACCTCCAGTTGCAACTCCAATTGCAGCGCCGCCGACAAAGCTGCCGACTTTGCTCATTGCACCACCAAATTCTCCGGACCATTTAGTTGCTACTTCTTTAGTCTTCAAGAGCAATATTGTGAGGACGATGAGAGGAATGAGAACTGTCATGAGCTGGCCAGTTGTTGTCTGGCTCGTGAGTGCGCCGAGTAATCCGGGAGCTTTGAGGAAGGTGAGAATGAGGAAAATCATCAAGAGCGCAATAACTGGCATGAACGCAAGTGATGTTAGATTGCTGAACCATGGGCCGAAGCTTGTGTATTGCCCTGTTCCACTGATGCCTGACTTCCATTTTGATGGAAGTGTAAGAGAGAGAAATGCGAGCGGAGCGAAGATCATTGCTAGCCAGATGCCAGCAGTTCGCGCAATGAATAGCCATGCGAGCGAGAAGAATACAAATGCTGCAACCAGATTGACGATTGCCCCAACAATAGAGAAAAGAGAAAAGAATGTTGCGTACTGGTTTGGATTGTCGAGGCCTGTGTGCGTAATGCCGCCAGCTGTTGAGATCGAGGTTTGTGGAGATAGGCTTGAAAAGATTTTGACTGGATTAAATGTTGCAGCAAAGCCGTATGAAATACTTTTATGTCCAGAAGTGCCAAAGATTTCAACGTTGCCTGCTTGTGAGTTGGTTATGGCAATATTGTTATAGAAAAACCGCGAGGTTATGTTTCCTATGTCGACAATGACTTTGGTCACAAATAAGCTGAAGTTAATGATGAGCGCAACGAGAATGACCATGGCAATCAAGCGCTTTTCATCTTTGCCGAAGATTGTCGAGATAGCAACATAGACCAAGATGAATATAAAGAGAATGTTAGCCAAGTCTCTCATAATTCTCCAGCCATCAGTGACGAAGCTATGTCCGCTTACTGGATACGAAGAGCTGTCGATCGAAAAGCCGATTCCCCAGTCCATTATTTCGCCAGCCAAAACCATAAGTGTTGAAGTTGGCTTGAAGATAATCGAGTAGATAATCTGGGCAACACAGCCAAGGATTGATGAATTTTCGCCAAAGACGCCACAGCTTGGCAATCCTGTTTCTGGATCTATTGTGCTTGTACTATTTGCACTTTCGTTTTCAATCTGTGTTGTGTTAAGTAATCCTGTTCCTTCAGCTTTTGTTTCGAAGTGTATGAGTGGAGTTGAACCTACTAGCGCAGCTCCAACGCCTTCTCCTTCGATACGGAGTCGAGCCTGATACTTTGTACCTGGCTTCAGTTTATTGACCTGAACGTTGAAAGTTACATCAGTACTAAGCATTCTCATTTTCCCTGTTCCGTCATTTTTGAGCATGTATGGAAGCAGTGAAACAGGAGAGTAGTTTACTGCAGGCGCAGGTGAAGAATCAACTAAACAAGTGTCAGAGTAAAAATTGGAAGTTGCGCTAGTGAACAAACAAGCAGTTGTTGTGCTTTCTGGTCCGTAATCGATCCAGATACCCATGCCGCTGTTCGATCTGAGAGTATCTGAATAGAGAGAATCCCAAACTCCGAGATCGTTTTCTTCGGCGATGATACCAGACGGTTCTGATGAATTCATATTGCCTCCATTGTCGAAGGTAAAATTCCTCAGCTCCCCTGGTTTGGTGTCATCAGCTGCTGGGACATCGTCGTTCTCAGTTGTTATTGGGTGAAGGTTTACCGTAAAGACAACTTGGCTTTCAGATACCTGTGTTTCTGTATAGCTGATACTCATCGTTTGGCTAGTTGCTGTGAAGTTGCCAGTGCTGCTTGTTGTATCAAAATAGTCGTCGATATTTCCTGCCGCCTTAGCTTGCTGCGTCGGAAAAAGCGCCGCCGTAATAAAAGCAGCTAGAAAAAAAACTTTTAGCATGTTCTTGCCCCGAAGTTTCATTATTTGGATTTAATTATACCGCAAATATAGGAATACAATCGCCTATTTTGTTAGTAAAGCGTAATCAGTTAAACCTTTGCGTGTATTGAATGCTAGTATGCGCCGATATGAGATTCGAATCGGTCACCTGTAGAAGCTGACAGTTGAGTATCTCCATCAGCACATACACCGTATACTGCACTTCCTCCGAGCTTAATGCCTACACACTGGTTAACATAGTGTCCAACGTAAATTGCAGGTGCAGGGATAGCATTTCCTGCGGAATCGTTCTGTGCAGTGATCGTAACGTCCGGAAGGAATGATTGCGCCGGTGAATATCCAGCTAGAGGATCAGCTCCGCCTGGCCAGCCCAGATGATCGAAGTCTCCGCCAACGCCCGCTGTTGCCTTTTGCTCAAGGTACGCCTTGCGTGTGAGAAGTGGAGAAGTTGATGCAATGCCTGCTGTTTCGTCGAGACACATTCTGATGAGTCCGCTGTCAGGATTTGCGATGTATTGGATTTCATCATTTGCCAAAGAGACGTCCGCAATGACATTGTTGATGATTTCAGCGTTTTTGATCTGAGAAACGAGACGAGAGAATATCTTAAGCTGGTTATCCATGAATTGCTTGAAGGCATCAGTCTGCTCGGCTGGTGTGCCAACTCCGTAGCGTGTCTCCCCAGCGAGGATGTTGTTGTAGATATTTCGTAGTCTCAAGAACATTGCCTCAGCTTCAGTTGCAGCAATAAGATTTTGGTCAATAACCTTTTGGTAATGGGATTTGCGGGCATATTCTTGGTTGATGATGAGGGCTGAAGGCGGCATTTCAAGGTTATTTATTCCATATCTGTCGTCGATATATTCCTTGTATCCTGGTCCTCCGACAGCTTGGCGAAGTGTTTGCCAAATTGCATTGTAGGCATTTGATGGATTTCGGAGGTTGACGACATC
>JAGOSA010000026.1 GCA_018062505.1 Minisyncoccota bacterium
GCCAAAGGATTTCTGCCCTGAATGACGCGAATCAAAAACATAATGATCGCAGCAAGGAGGAGCAAGTGGATGAACTTGCCGAGCGCAAATACGCCAACAAGTCCAAGAAGCCACAATACGATGAGTACTACTGCAATTGTGTATAACATATTATTTATGCGCGTTTAGCTTTTTTAGCTGAAGATTTTTTGACAGCTTTCTTTGCAGACGAAACAGCTTTTTTAATTGCTTTCTTTGCTGAAGACTTTTTAGCGACGCTTTTTACTTTCTTTGAAACAGCTGACCATTGGCGCTTCATGTCTGCGACCATCATTGCGATTTCAGCAGGAGAAGCGTTTTTGACAGACTTATATTTGTCGGCGAGCTTGTCGATTGCTTCATGGTACATTTCTTTGCTCATGTCGCCCATGTTGCCGAATTTTTTAACTGCTTCGTCCTTCATTTTAACCATCCAATCTTTTGCATTTGCGCGGCGCTTTTTATCAGAGAGATAATATGCTGCTGCGCCAGCTGCAATAACTGCTGCGCTCACGAGCGCTACTTTTGCGCCTGTGTTGCCGCTCTTCTTTTTAGCTGACTTGCTGCTTGATGCCGAACTGCTTTTTTTTGCTGTTGCCATACGTTAGGAATATATACTTAATAAGAAATCGACTACTTAATAAGTATACTCTTTTGATATGCATATGTGTAGGGCGACGGCACAAAGATGCCTCCTACTTTTGGAGACGCCGCTTGGCTTCGATCAGAACTTCGAGCATTGCTGAAATACTCCCAGCTTCTTCTGGTGTTGTGTTGTGGTCGAGACGAGACAAGAGTTCGGTGCGCATACGGAAAAGCGCCATCGCATCTTTGAATTTAAGAGAAAGCTCATTGTCGAGAGGCGCAGGATTTTTGGGAGTGCGATTTTTGGGAGCATCTCGGATAATGAGCACATTCGGATTGATGCGATATGTCGGCATATGTGCAGTTGTATATTTTTTGTAAATAGTCTGCATTTTTTTTGGGTTAATTATCTTGCTTCTTCGATAATGCTCTTGAATCCATTGCGCGAAACGATGACGTGGTCTATGAGCTCAATGCCGAGCAATTTGCCGGCTTCAATGAGCTGGCGAGTGACAGTTATATCATCGTTGCTTGGCTTCAAAATACCGGATGGATGGTTGTGGACGAGAATAATCGCTGCGGCTGAATATTCGAGAGCTGGCTTATAGACTTCGCGGGGATGGATAATGTTGGCGTCTATTGTGCCGATTGAAATTACTTCATCGTGAATAACTTTGTAATGGCTGTTGAGATAAATGCCGCGGAGGTGCTCTTTCGGCAAATCTTCCATTCCTTTTGTATAGCTGTAGACGTCTTTTGCTGTGCGGATTATTTTGCCGCCATTTGGATTGCGCTCAAAAAGCCGGCGTCCAAGTTCAACAATCGCAACTAGCTGGGATGCGCGTCCAAGTGGTATGTCAAGATCGCGACTGACTTCTTTTGGATTGCGGGCAGTCGAAATGCTTTTTTCTCCATATTCTTTGAGGATGCGATTGCTCATTGCAAGAACATCTTCTTTTTTTGAACCAACATTGAGAATGACACTGAGGAGCTCAGCCATCGAGAGAAGGGCAACACCATCGCGAATCAATTTTTCGCGAGGCTTCTGCTCGTTTGGCATATCGCGAATTGTCAGGACATATTTCTTGTCCGTGCTTTTGGCTGCAGTATTCTGTTCCATCATTATTGGCACGCTGAACGTGCGGGTGTACGTTGCTTTCATACGGGTAGTGTACCACTCCTTTTTATTTAGATAAAGAAACTAGAAGCTTGCTTCCCACTTGCCAGACACAACGCCGCGATTGATATGGACCAGCTCTTTCTTGTTTGCTTCTGTATATGTGCCATTTTGATTCTTGCGGTCAAATGACAGGTAGTAGTCGCCATCCGGAACAGGGCAGAAAAACTGGCCGAATTTGTTTGTTGCTTTGCGGACAACTTCGTTGCCGAGCTTAACAGAGAAAACACGAACTATAGCAAACGATAGCGGTGCTTTTGTAGACTGGTCTATGACACGGCCGAGCTTGGAAGGATTTGGCCCTGAACGTCTGAGGGCGTACATGAATACGTAGAGCAAGAAGACAATGATTGTATATATTCGCGGCGCCAAAAGGAGAGCAATAATAGCAACAGCAAATCCAGCAATGAAAAGAATGTGTGAAGCTTGGCTTATAAACTGGTCGCGTCGCGCTAGCCACGTGAGCATTTTCTGGTCTTGGTTCATAAATTCTTTCCAGTCGATTTTTTGGCGATCCATCGGAACGTTTTTGTTGATCATTTCAGCTTGGTGTTCAATTTCGAAGTAGTTGCCGAAGTACAAGTCTCTGTAGACCTCATCGCGATCTGTGTGCGCAAGAACAAGCGAAGGGAAAACGTAGCCAGTTTTTTTCGGGCGCAGCATGTAGTGCCCCGGAGTAACCTTGAAGCTGTAGCGCCCATAGATATCGGTTGATGTGCGAGCTACGACAAAACCATCTTTGTTGACGAGCTCAAGGTAGACCGGATCAAGCGGCTGCTTAGTCATCGTGTCATATACTGCACCCCATGGTCGGCGGCGTTTCCTAATACCAAAAGCGGTGAGCAAGTTCGCCCACATTCTCGCTGGGAATAGGAGAAATTGAGCAAACGTAAATGGCGCCGCAAATAGGTTGTCAGTAATCATGGCAATAGAACCGACAAGTAAGCCTGAAGTCATAATCGTTCTCGGTACATATGTTTTGAGCGCAACTGGAGTCGCTTCTTCGATTTTGGCGACAGCAATCTGAGTTGGAACAATAATATTTTCTGTAATACTTTCTGTTACCGCAGCAATTGCATTGCGAACAGGCTCAGGCAGTATTGGCCAAATGACTTCAGGATCTACTACTACCTCAACAACAGGCGGTACAACGACTACGGGATCAACGACAACTGGATCAGGTATTACAGGATTGAAAATAACGCCGCCTCCACCGCCACCGCCCGAGCCAGCCGGAACGACAGGGTCAACAGGAGGAAATTCAGCAAACTTAAATTCCTGAACGCGGTGATTGTATGAATCGGCAACATAGACATGGTGATCAGCACCAAGCGCAATGCCGCGAGGCATAGTGAATTCTGATTCCTGTGTTCCCTGATGGCCAACTTTAGTTACAAAAGAACCGTCAGTATTGATTACTTGCACTCTGTTATTTCTGGTATCAGAAACGAAGATGTGTCCATCATCGTCAACGGCAATGCCACTTGGGCCGTAGAATGAACCATCTGCAGGCTCAGCATTAGGGTCGGAATTTCTAGTAAACACTGCATATTCCTGAACAAAATTGCCGCCGGGATCCAATTGCTGTATTCGATTATTGCCGGTGTCTGCAACATAGATATTTCCTTTGCTATCGACATCGATATCAGATGGAAACGAAAAATCTAACCCTGCCGCCGAGCCAGCCGGATACTCAGTAATATAATTACCGGACATATCGAAGACTTGTATGCGATTGTTCTGAGTGTCGGCAACGTACAGACTGCTATTTTGGACAACAATAGCACTTGGTCCAGAAAATTCTCCTGGGCCACTACCCTCTTTGCCAAACTTCCAAAGATAATCGTTGTTTTCGTCAAAAACTTCTATGCGGTCATTTTCTTGATCGACAACAAATACTGAACCATCAGGTGCAACACCAACATCTACTGGGGAAATGAATTGCCCCTTGCCACTACCATATATGCCGAACTGAGAAATGTAAGCGCCCGTTTCGTTGAATATTTGGACGCGATTGTTCTGAGTGTCGGCAACGTATATCTTACCTGAAGGTGCCTTAAATATTCCTGAAGGAAAGTTAAATTTTCCATCTGTATTTTCAACAGCATTTTCAAAAGGGAAACTTGATACAAATGCTCCCGTCTTAGTAAATATCTGGATGCGGCGATTGCCGCCGTCAGCAACCAAGATTTGATTGTTTGCCAAAATCGCAACGTCCTGCGCCGAATCAAATTCGCCACTCCCTGTGCCCTGTGTTCCGAACTTTGCTTGGTAGGTCCCGCCGGTCGTAAACGCCTGCAATCGAGAATTGCCTGTGTCGGCGACAAATATACTGCCAGCGCCAACTGCAATACCTTTCGGAAAGCTAAATTGCCCATTACCTGATCCAGCCATTCCAAATTCACTGAGGTATGTTCCGTCAGAGCTAAACACTTTAATTTTATTATTGCCAGTATCTGAAACGTATACTTTATTATCTGCAGCAACAGCGACATCTTCAGGGAAAGAAAATTCTCCTAGTCCTGATCCTTGGCTTCCAAATTTCCCGATATACGCTCCACTCAAATCGAACATCGAAATACGGTGATTGCCGCTATCGGCAACATAGACAACACCTGATGAGCTCACTGCAACGCCGCGCGGGAATTGCAATTCGCCTTTGCCCGAACCAAATGTTCCGAACTTGCCAATGTATGTGCCGCTATTGTTGAAATATTGAATGCGATGATTTTGGCTATCAGCAATATATATTTTGCCGCTTGCGTCTGCTGCGATTCCCCATGGATATTTGAAATTGCCATCGCCTGTGCCTTCGCTGCCGTACTCACCCAACTGATTACCAGTAGAATCGAACATTGCGACCCTGTGGTTTTCGGCGTCAGTAACAAAAATTTTTCCGTTCGGAGAAGTAGCTATCTGCATAAAAGATGCTGGAGCCGCAATGTCGTAGCTTCCCCATTCACGAACAAAATTAAGTTCATTGACTGAGCGAGCGTAATCAGTAAAAAATGCCAGATTAACAGCAACCGTCAATAAAATGACGAGCGCATGAAATAGCTTGTTGTGCTTTTTGACCAGATTCACAATTAGCTAAAGTATAACAAAGAAAAGCCTTATTTGGTCTATGTATCCGGTGGAATAGCATTTGCAATATCAATCAGCATTTTTCTAGCAACTGGGGCAATATCAATCGCTTCAATCAATTTTTTTGCATTGTTTATTTTTTCGTTGCAGATCATCAGCCCATACTCAAAAGATTCTGGTTCAATGGAAAAGAATGTATGCTGATTTTCCTCAACATCTGCGACAATATCGTAAAAATCATCCTGAATTTGGAATGCGATACCAAGATCGAGGCCAATAGATTCGAAAAATCGTATATACTCGTCAATCGGCTCAACCGAGAGAGAAGCTCCTATAATGAGTGGGTGAACAAATGTATATCTCGCCGTCTTAAGAATATTCTTTTGTTCTATCTCAGAAAATAAAACTTGCTCTTGGGTTTTCGTACTTAAGTAAATATCAATCATTTGGCCAGCAATTACTTCTTCCGACATTACTGAAAACCGAGCTGCAACTTTCTGCAGCATTGCAGGTTCGAGTCCAGCAAATAGCATTTCATGAGCCCAAGCAAAAAGCATGTCGCCAGCCAAAATACCGAACGATTGACCAGTGTGATCAAGATCAATATAGTCATTATCGCAAGCGGCAAGATTCTTCGCAGCAATATGAACTGTTGGGACATCATGGCGAAGCAAAGACCTGTCCATGATGTCGTCATGGATAAGCGCGTATGAATGAAAAAACTCTAGGCCGATTAGTCTGTCGACAATATCTATATTCCAGCAATCAATATCATCAATACAGCCACTAGCAAAATCACTTGCGCCACCACCTGTAGAATCGCGCGCAATCATATAACCTATGTATCCCAAATAAGGACGTAGTCTTTTCCCGCCCAAACTTACAGATCGAGCCAAATGCAAAACATCGCAAACAATAGTATTGTCTCCGGCGATGTTTCCAATCGCCCTTAATTTATTATTCCAAAAAACCTCGAATCGCTCATCGAATGTTTTCTGAAATGATTGCAGTTCAACAATATCAAAAGCCATGCAGCGATTATATATAAAGGCTGCTTCAGAAAATCCTAAGAAAAAATAAAGAAAAGATTAAGTAATTAACTATTTAGTTAATTAGAATTTCTTCTTGAAAGCAATGATTTTTTTATACGACTCCTCTATTCTTGTCTTAGAAATAGTTCCCTTTTTGACAGCGTCAAAAACAATTTTCCTAGCTTTGAAAAATGCGTCCTTATCGTAGCCGGTGACATTGTTCGAAATAACAATGACATCGACGCCAGCGTTAATTGCAAGCGTGAGCGCCGTTTCGCGGCCATACTGAGAACTGATAGCGCGCATGTCCATGTCATCAGAGAAAATAAGCTGAGTAGAACAACCTGCTTTTTTCTTAAGGTTTTCTACATGTTGTTTTGATAGAGTCGCCGGATACTTTGTGTCGACATTTTTATCGTAAACATGAGCGACCATTACCGCCGGCAAACCCGCCGCACAAGCATCCTTAAATGGCTCAAGCTCATACTCTTTATATGTATCAGTTATGTCGACGAAGCCGAGATGGCTATCAGCTGTCGAGCTGCCATGCCCCGGAAAATGTTTGCCGACAGGAGAAATACCACCAGCAAGCAATCCTTTTATAAATGCAATTCCCTTTTCGCTCACAACTTTTGGATCGCTTGAAAAAGATCGGTCGACTGCGCCAATAACTGGATTTTTCGGATTGACGTTGACGTCGAGGTCAGGCGCGAAATCGATGTTAAATCCATATTCTGAAAGTTGTACAGCAAGGCTCTTGCCTGTCGACTGAACAGTATTTGTCGGCTGAGTCCCAAGATATGCTGCTGAAGATGTTTTTTCAAAACCTGCAACATTTTTGAGTCGACTGACTTTGCCGCCTTCTTCGTCAACTGCAACAAAAAGTTTTGTCTTCGAGTGAGACTGCAGATCGCTGATTAATTTTTTGATCTGCGACTCCGTCTGAATATTGCGGACATATTTTTTCGTCGGCGTATCATAGTCAAAAAGAATAACTCCACCAAGATTTGTTTCAGCGAGCGCTTTTTTGATATCGCTCGCACTTTCAAATGTATAGCCACGGAAGCCGAGCATAAAGAGCTGATCGATTTGCGAATAGAGCTCAGCATCAGCTTTACTTGTGTCAGGTTTTGCAGTAACTGGTTTTGAACTGTCAGGCTTTACATCATCAGGCAAAGCAGCCAGATCTGTTCCGCTATCTATCTCGCCGCCCACTTCTCCACTCACCTCACCACCAACTTCTCCACCCATACCAAAATCCTCAGGCTCCGCAACATTTGGATTTTCATCGACGGCCTCAATAACTGTGGCAACCTGATTTGGCATTGCCTTATTTTTGCTAGACAAAAAAATCGCACCTGCGACGATAGCAATTCCCACGAAAACGACAATGGCGATTTTGCGCATATATATAGTATACAAGGATTGCTGTATAATAGACAAAACCCTCAGCAATGATAGAGAAGAACACCTACTGCATCAGCGCAGGAACCTTCTCTCTACTATATATAGATGAAGAAGATTTAAATTACGATCAGATTACACTGCTCTTACAAAACGAAAAATATACTCCCTTTGTCGGGAAAGAATGTTTAGAAGAGATTTTTAGAGCTTGGCAATCAAAAGAAATAGAATTGCCAGACGACCAACGCTACATCATCGCACTCGATAGAGAACATCGATTGCCGCACATTGATTATCCAGACGGCACGATTCTTTATTACGTTCCGTTTATCTATTCGTCTATCACTGGCGAAAAAGCGCTTTGCGAAACCTGCTTTACCAAGTCGAACACCGTCAACAATTTTCACAACTGTTATATCATCGTTAAAAGAAAGGGGCTTTAAGCCTCTTTTGTTTTTCTTTTTTTTACTGCAATGCTTCCAAAACTTGTTTAGTAAGATTTTCCAATGTTTTTTCTACATCATCTTCGATCTGCACAACAACAACAGCATCTTGCTTTTCGTCACCTTTTTCATAAACCACTGCTTGCACAGTATTGCTATTTTGGTCTACAGAAACGATAACTTTCTTTTGCGGAGAAAAGTACTGCATTTCAGGCGCGCTATTTGGAGCAATAAAGCCGTCATCGATTAATTTGTTTTCCTCTTGCATTGCTAATTTACCTTCTTGGCTTCGATCCAAATACATATTGCT
>JAGOSA010000007.1 GCA_018062505.1 Minisyncoccota bacterium
GTCTTTTGGCATTCCTCGACATAGGTTAGTGAATGCTTTCTCATGTCTACGCCTTTCATTTCGCGAAGCTGTTTGAGGCTAACGGATTCGTAGTGGCTAACGATAGTTATATTGTTCATTTGTGTAAGTTTTTGGTTTATTTGATCATACATATTATACAATAGTCTGTCAATACCTAGTCCAAAAAGAGGGAAGTGCGACTTCCCTGACGACACAGTAAAAAAGAGGGGAAGTAGACGGTTAAGTTTCTGCCAAAGTCTGGAGAAAAAATGGTGCGAATAATAATGGGGAAGTTATGCAAAATAAATGATGCTAGACGCCAAGATTCGGATTTGATCTGAAGAGCCCTTCTAGGTCTTTCTTAGTATATAGTGTCGCAAAAGATATATTGTGCGACATTAACTATATTCTCCCCTAGGGAAATAAGGCTAAAAAAGTGGCGGCCGAATATCTGTGTGTTTCCTTCTGTGGCGCTGGATTATATTTTGGCCAAAATAAAACGGACCGAAATGGTCCGTTCTTTTAATTGTTATTTAATTTTAGACCAACTCCCCTTCAAACTTTTTTGCAAAAGCTGTCTTTTTGATTTTTGGATCTTTTTCTAAAAGTTGTCTGAATGTTGGGCGAGCATCCATATGTTTGATACGGCTGTTGAATAGTCCAAAGAGCGTATCTTCACCGCTCCATTGATATATTATTTGGTCGCGCTCAAGTTTATATTTCGCATGCTTTAGTATTGCAATGAAAATCGATAGCATTATTGTGATTACGGCCACATTCATAATCAAATTATTTGTTCTTATTGATTCGGGTATGATCTACCAAGCTGTACATGCAATAAGCAATGCATACAGTATCAGAGTAGCAATGAATAATTTTGTTGCGGCTTTAATGCGTGGTTTGTAGAACGCCTTAACTTTATCGCCAAGGTCTTTGTCTAAGTTTTTCTCCATTGTTTTCTAGTGTTTAATGAACAATTCCATTGAGTGCTGATCGTAGTATCTGCCGTCGCTAAAGTATTCTTCCCTGCTTGTTCCAATTATTTCGAACTGGAATTTTTTGTACAAGGCAATTGCTTCAAGTCTGGAGGCTGTAACATGGAGAGCAACCTTTCTTACTTTCGGATTGTCGCGTATGGCCGAAAGGCATGCGTCCATGAGCTGCTTGCCGACTTTTTGGCCTCGTGCGCTTGGAGTTACGTAGAAAGATACTATCGACGCAACATGTGATAGCTTCTCAAGCTCTTCGCTGTAAAAGCCAATCATGCCTATTAGCTTGTCGTCTGATTGGGCAAACAGCATATTCACGATCTGTTTTCTCCATTGTTCTTCTGTTTTCCTGAACTCTTCTTCGTATGATACGGCGAAAGCTTCAGGGGTATTTTGGACAGCTTCGAAGCGAAAGTCTCTGTACATTTCCCATAGATCTGGGGAAAGGCGTCCGATAGTTATTGCGTTTGTTTGCATTTGTTATGGTTTTTGGTTTTGCAAACAATAACATAAAATTATCTTTTGGTCAATATTAGCAACTAGTTGAAATGGTGTAGCCTTTCGCTTCGGCTTCAGCGACATCTTTAAAATAGATTCTATTTGCTTCGGATAAACTTTTGGCTCCAGCACAGTCTACAGGGTAGTACTTCTTCCCTTTTTTGGAGGCAACGAAGGCTCCGGACGAGGGTTGTGCTTCCGATTGGGGAGTAGATCCCCCACTGTTCCCTGTTTTGGGCTGGATGGTCAGCGCGGCTGCAACTTTCTCTGGATCTTTGGCAGTTCCGGCTTGATAATCAGCTTTAGTAGCGACAATGAGGCTTGGATTGGTCTCTATGGTGACATTTTGGCCATTTGGGCCAGAAGAAGAGTCCTTTTGGGCTGACATAATGCCAAGGCTAAAGCCGGCCACAGAAACGCCTAAAATAACGATAAAAACCATAATATTGTGGCCTTTTTGGCTGTCCAGAAAGCGCTGGAGAGGGGTCTTGATTTTTGGCGAATCGTCATGTATACTCATGGGGCTAATTTATAGCAATTTATCTATTAAGCGTAAGACAATTATTCAATATGGCACATCGAAAAGCGGGCGGTTCCGCTAAAAACCTAAGAGATTCACAGCCAAAGTACCTCGGTACGAAGCTTTATGATGGCGAAACAGCGAAAGCTGGCTCAGTTATCATCCGACAGCGCGGCACAAAGATCTTGGGAGGCAAGAACACTCGCCTCGGCAAGGATCATACTGTCTACGCTCTCGTTCCAGGCAAGATCAAGTTCGGTTCTACTCGACGCACGAAGTTCAACGGAAAGACGAGCGTCAAGAAGATTGTACACGTCATTGCTTAAGACTCTCTCAATATAAAATAAAAAAATCCTGAAGAAATTCAGGATTTTTTTATTACAGAAACTATTTGTCAGCTTCTATTAAAAGATGAAGTATTAGCTTCTTCCCTTTATTGTTCAATTGGATTTCGTGAGCGCCGACAGTCTTGATTGCATGTTCGAGCAAAACAGATTTCTCAGGAATCTCGACGCGACGGTCCTTCGACAAATGTTCGCAGATTATCTTTGCTGTAACGCCAGAGAAGAGGTGCCCTTCCCCATTGGCATGCGCCTTTATGATCAGTGTTTCGTCGGCGGCTTTTCTAAAGTTTGCTTCAACGAGAGAATCTTCAAGTTGCTTTTTGTCCTGCGTTGATTTTACTTCCTTGTCGCGCTTGGCTATCTCAGCTGGAGTAGCAGCAATAGCGTAACCCTTCGGAATGAGGAAATTGCGGGCATAGCCGTCAGGCATATCTTTGAGTTCGAGGCGCTTGCCCATTTTCGGCAAGTCTTTGATGAAGATGACTTTCATGCAAAGAGTCTAGCACATCGGCTGACTATTTGAGAAGTGATTTCGCTTTTTCCATGACTGGATCTTTGTCGCCTGGCTTCCAGTCTTTTGGAAGTTCGACTATATGCTCGGGAGTGATGCCATTGTCTTGAATCGATAGGCCTTTCGGTGTGAGCCATTTTGCAATAGTGATTTTGAGGAGCGTGTCGTCTGTGATCTGAACGATTTCCTGCACAGAACCTTTGCCGAATGTCTTCTCCCCTACAACGATAGCTCGGTCATTGTCATGAAGTGCACCAGCGAGAATTTCAGATGCAGAAGCACTGCCGCCGTCGACAAGTACAGCTACTTTAGTATTTTTATTGTCGATAACAGGAAAGCCTTGGCTTGTGTGCACGATAGAGTCTTGCTTGCCATTGAAGTCTTCTGAAACGACAGTTTGTCCAGCAGGAAGGAGGAAGCTAGACATGTAAATAGCTGAATCGAGGTAGCCGCCTGGATTGCCGCGGACATCTATGATCAGATTCTTTTTGCCAGAACTCTTGAATTCACGCATGGCATTTTCGATGTCGCCATTGATATTTGTTCCAGTGAAAGTAGCCATGGAAATAATGAAGTAGTCGCCCTCGGTTTTTGTTTCAAGAGATGGAACGACAATAGTCGCGCGCGTAATCGCAAAATCTTTGGCATCGTCGAGAGATTTGTCATCTTTAGTTAAAATAGAAAGCGTAACTTGCGTACCAGCGATGCCGCGAATTTTCTTGACGGCTTCATCAACAGAAAAACCGACAGTAGATTCGTTATTAATCTCGAGGATCATGTCGCCGCTTTTGATGCCAGCATTTGCTGCAGGAGAACCCTTGATCGGTGCGATGACTGTCAAAATATCGTTCTTGAGTCCGATTTCAAGTCCCACGCCAGAAAATTCTCCCGAAATTGCTTCGTCGAAGGCAATCGTTTCTTTTGGATCAAAAAATTCTGTGTAGTGGTCACCGTATGCAGCAGTAAGTCCTTTGATTGCACCCCAGACTTTGTCTTGGTCAGAAGTTTCGTCTGCTTTGACTGATTTTTCATTGAGTACTGACCATGCTTTCCAGAATGGCTCGAAGTCAGTGCTTGTTGCTGAGCTCTCTTTATTTTCAACGCCAATGATTGAGTCTATTGTTGGGCGATCGCTGTATCCAAGATAAATGCCGCCAATAAAAAAGACGACACATGCCATGGTGACGCCGATAACAGCTCTACTTTTTTCGCTCAATTGCATGACAGTAGTATACAACCTATTTAATGTCTTCGATACCAGAAATGTGTGGAGCAGATGTATGAGAAACAGTTTCGATTTTTTCTGTTCGCGCTGATTCGACGAATGTTGGCTCGACGCGATCTTTTGCAACTGCGATTCGCTTTCTCAAATACAAATATGCCGAAACAAAAATAGTGATGCCAGTAACAATGTACAGGCCATTTCTGACATTAACTGGGAAATGGAGGAATGGCATGATTGCCACCCAAATACCGAGGCCTTCAAAATAGCGTCTGATTGATTTCATGTGCTCCATGATAGCAAAAAATGTGTTTTGAAGCTAGTTACTTGCCTTCGATGATTATGACAAATTCACCGCGGACTTTGTCTGAGTTTGCTTCGTAATATGAAATGATTTCTCCGAGAGTGCCATACTTCCCTTCTTCAAACATCTTGGTGAGTTCGCGGCCGATGAACATTTTTCTTTCAGCATTCGTTGCTGCTTTTGCAAACGACTCCTGAAGCTCTTCGAGTGTTTTCATGAAGCGATGCGGCGATTCGTAGAGGACTGCTGTGTGGTCGAGTTCGGCAATTGTTTGGAAAAAAGTTTGGCGGCCTTTTTTGACAGGAGGAAAACCGTAAAACGTGAAAGGTGTTGCAGGAATACCGGAAATAGAAATAGCTGCTGCGAGTGCAGACGGACCCGGTATTGCCTCGATCACAATGTGCTGCAAACTATTTTCATTGGTTGAGGCATCTTCTGCTATTGCATCGCGAACTCTTTTCACGAGCAAGTAACCAGGGTCTGAAATCCCCGGTGTCCCAGCGTCTGTGATGACAGCAACATGCTTTCCTTCAGCGAGTGCGTCGATTACTTTTGCACTTGCTTTGTCTTCGGTAATGTTGTCGCTGCGGATGAGAAGAGCCTTTATATTTTCTTCAGGCAAAAGTGATCTCAGTGTGCGTGTATCCTCAGCAACGATAATATCGGCCACCAATAGTGTCTCCTTTGCGCGTGGCGAAAAATCGCCCATGTTGCCGATAGGCGTTGCGACTATCGAAAGTTTTCCAAATTGTTCAGTAGAATTATTTTCCATTTTTATTCTTTCGTTTTAATGTCTTGGTCTTTCTTGCCCCATCGCCACTTCGCTTTTTCTCCAAACTTTGCGCAGATAACAATGAGCGCGACCGTGAGCAATAGGTCAAAAATAATATAAATTGTGAGTCCTGTTGGCTCAACTGTTTCGCGAAAGGCGCCGAGGAGAGTTGCAGAGCCGATGACAATGACTAAATAGATAGCCAAAATAAACCAGCCCTGCCATGTTGCTGGATACCAGCCATAGCCGTAGGTTTTAGCTTTGAACCAAATCGGTCTCTTTGATTGTGTTTCTTGATTGTTCATAGGCTTCCCATTCAATCTTACACCCTTCATTACAGTACGCCGAGCCATTTTCATCCAAACAGTTTTCGCAGCAGATGAAATGCTTGTGGCAGCTCAAGTTTGCGCAGTCGACATATTTCTCAGTTGAGACTTCGCATTTTTCGCAACGACCGATGACTTCGTGATTTGCTGGATCTTCAAAATGCATTGTGTGGCGCTTGTCGAAAACGTAGAGCGAACCTTTGAAATCTTGGCCCGGATATTGTGCCATGTACGACACAATGCCGCCGTCGAGTTGGTAGACGTTTTCAAAACCTTCGCGCTTGAGGTAGCCAGATGCTTTTTCACAGCGAACACCGCCAGTGCAAACAGTGAGAACAGTTTTATCTTTCAAATTTTTTATTTCATTGACGTTTTTGCGAAGATCGCGGAAGTTTTTAAGCCCCGGAAAAATCGTCCCTTCAAATTTGCCCGACTTGAGTTCGTAGTCATTGCGCATGTCGACGATATAGAATTCTTTACCCTCTTCGTACCACTTGCGAAGGTCTTCGGGTTTGAGGTGAACACCGGTGATTTGATTTGGATCGATGTCTGCGGTTGCAATTTCTTCTGGAGTACTTGATCCGTCTATAAGGTGAAGCGAGACGATTTCTTTGCGAACCTTAACAGAGAGTTTTGGGAAAGCGTCGCCGGCTTCGGTACCGTCTGAGATCTTCCAGTGGATGTCAGCGAAGGGTTTGAAAGTCTCATTCTCGGACCCGCCAGAAACCGGCAGATCAAGGTTTTTCATTATTTCGATATATTCCGCCACAGCCTCCGGTTTTGCCTCAAAAGTGCCATTGATTCCCTCGTGGGCGACAATGACCCTCCCTTTCGCATTTAGGCGCGTTAAAAGCGCCTTTTGGGCGTTTTTGAGGGCTTCTGGGTCCTCAATCCGGGCATATTTATAGTAAAGCGCGATTTGGTGCATATGGTTGATATATCTGAGTTGTATTGACTAATATAGCGTTTTTAGGCGTTTTGATAAACATTGACTTATGCAAAAATTACTATATAATATGAAAAAATAATATACTATGGAAGGTCAATCTACAATAACCCCACAAACACAGAAAGCTAGGAGCCTAGCAAGCTTATATGGTTCTCGAGTTATTTTTCACAAGGATGGAGCAAGTATGTCTATTTGTAAAAGAATTACCAATTCCCGACAAATAATATATGATGCAGTATCGTTGTCTGAGTATTTACTACGAGGTCATGCTGTAGATAAAGTTGCGCAAGCGAAGACACTCGAAAGCCTCCGAGACATACAGAAGTTCGTCTTAGAGAATATGGATCAAAAGTATCAAAAAGATAAGATTATTTTTGATTCATTAGAAAACCTTATTGTTGCGCTTGCTTGATGCAGGCCAAAGTCAGACGGATAAACCGGCTGACTTTTTTATTTACTGAAATTTTTTTAAGTGTTTTAGTGTACTTGACGAAGTATATTATTTACCATATAATGCGAAAAACTTATAGAGATGGACCTACTACATTACAAAATCGAACATGGAAAAAAACTTGGCATTTCCTTTTATTTAGAAAAGCTACTTGCTGATACCCACAAAGAGCGAACTGATTTAAACAAGGAACTAGCAACTAATTTAAAAAGGCTTATCAACGAGCAGACCAACAAAGACAAGGAATTAAAGGAATACCTTTCTAAAAAAGCCTTAGAATACCCAACACTTTTACAGTGTCACTATTTTAAAAAGTCTCAGGGGCGATTATTGCTTCATTCTTTCTTAATTGCAATTATTGCTTCTGCAATAGAAAATGGCATGGCGACAATTACCTTGCCAGCCAACCCGGCACTAGAAAGATTATTGGCGGCGTTTCAAGAGAAAGGAATAGTCATTAATGTCATCGATATTACAAAAACCAAACCAGTTATTCTTTCTCACGAAGTAAATTATGCTGAGTTAGATGAGACAGAGTATGTGTGCTTCCAGATTCACATACGTTAAACATATAAGCCTTAGTTACTTTTAACTAAGGCTTATTTTTTTTATATCTTAAACGGCATCTTACGATACTTCTTACTCTGCCATTTGTCTGAGATTTTGACGCGGTTGAGTGAGCGCTGGAGTTCTGATTCGAAATGTTCGAAGTCGACGTCGGATGCATTTTTCATGGCCATAAGTTCGGCGGCGCGATTCTTGGCGCGGTCGACATCGATCTCGGAAACGTGTTCGGCAAAGTCAGCAAGGATAATGATCTCGCTGCCGGTTGGTGTTTGCTTCACTTCGACAAAGCCGCCGGCAATTGCCATTGGGACGTCGTCGCTACCAGTTTCAACGTTCCCTTTGGCAACGATCTCACCAAGTGCCAAGCTCGAAATGAGTGGCACGTGGCCAGGCAAGATGGTGATCTCGCCTTCTGTCGTCGGCAACGTCACCTGCGCAACATTTTCCTCAAGCACGAGGCGCTCAGGTGTGACGATTTTGAGTTTTAGGGTAGGATTTGACATATACTAATATAATTTGTAGAATTTAAACCTAAATTTGTTCGTTATGAAAAGTATACATTACTTCGGCTTTATGGCACCAGTAGGTGTAGTAGGCCTTATGCTAATGTTCTTTTTCAGATTTAAATCTCAGGCAGTAATTGATTCAATTGGCTATCTAACAATGATTACTATAGTTAGCCTGTTTATTGCAGCAATGGTTAAATTTCGAAAAGAGCATAATGATGAGATAACAAATATTACTATCGGGAAAACCTCCCGATAGTTTTTTTTATTTTACAACGCTCCCTTCATATAAAACTCCTGCTCGCTCTTGTCGTCATGCTTTCCATCAAGTATCTCGCGGAAAGAACGAATCGTGTCTTTGAGAGAAACGTAAGCACCTGGCGCACCTGTGAATTGCTCAGCAACGAAGAATGGCTGCGAGAGGAAGCGCTGGATTTTGCGGGCGCGGACGACGAGGTCTTTGTCTTCCTGTGAGAGTTCTTCCATACCGAGAATCGCAATGATGTCTTGGAGGTCCTTATACTTCTGCAAGATGCGCTGGACTTCGCGGGCGACGTCGTAGTGTTCCTTTCCGACGATGTTCGGATCGAGGATGGTTGAGTTTGAGTCGAGTGGATCAACAGCTGGATAAATACCGAGCTCAGACAATGATCGGTTCAACACGACAGTAGAGTCGAGGTGGGCAAATGTTGTCGCTGGAGCCGGGTCAGTAAGGTCGTCGGCTGGCACGTAGACAGCTTGAACAGATGTAACTGATCCATTGTTTGTTGAAGTAATGCGTTCCTGCATGGCGCCCATTTCAGATGCAAGCGTTGGCTGGTAACCGACGGCTGAAGGAATACGGCCGAGGAGCGCAGACACTTCAGAACCAGCTTGAGTGAAGCGGAAGATGTTGTCGATGAAGAAAAGCACGTCCTTGCCTTCTTGGTCGCGGAAGTATTCGGACATTGTAAGACCAGTCAAAGCAACGCGAAGACGAGCACCTGGTGGTTCGTTCATCTGGCCGAAGACCATGGCAACTTTGTCGAGGACGCCTGATTCTTTCATTTCGTGGTACAAGTCGTTACCTTCGCGAGTTCGCTCACCGACGCCAGCAAAGACTGAGTAACCGCCGTGGTTTGAAGCGATGTTGTGGATGAGTTCTTGAATGACGACAGTTTTGCCGACACCAGCACCACCGAATAGTCCGACTTTACCGCCTTTGAGAACCGGACAAATGAGGTCGATGACTTTTATACCAGTTTCGAGGATTTCAACTTTGGTTGCTTGCTCGGTAAATTCTGGAGCTTTGCGGTGGATCGGAAGCGTTTTGGTTCGAGCAGCTTCTGGTTTTGCGTCGATGGCTTCGCCGAGCACGTTGAACATGCGGCCAAGTGTTACTTCGCCGACTGGAATTGTGATTGGAGCACCAGTGTCGCTGACTTCAAGCCCGCGCGAGAGACCGTCAGTCGTATCCATGGCAACCGTTCGCACAACATCGCCACCCATGTGGAATTGGGTTTCGAGCACGACTTTCTTTGCATTCTTTCCCTCGCCGACCATGACTTCGAGCGCATTGTAGACAGCAGGAATCACGCCTCCTTCAAAGGAGACATCTACGACTGGTCCGATTATTTGTTGTATTTTTCCTTTCATATAATTAATTTAATTTAAATGTAAACCTACTGGTGATGTAAAAAATATTCCCTGTATTGCAATGTAGACTGCGTAACCGATTACTATTGCGATAATAAAAGAAATTATGTGCCAAACTGTAACTTTTCTTTTAACTATGCTTTGGATGAAACTGATAATGGTTCGGATCGAAATGAGAGCAGATAATCCGACCGAAGCATACATGATTATGTGCTTTGCTTCCAGCGGGACAATTTTATTTGCATATATCAGTAAATAAAATAAAGCTACGATGACTACTTGAAGTAAGATGTATTTCTTTTCTGTTTTTTGTCCGTTATCATTCATAAATTTAGCTCACACTCGCCATGCCGGCGCTGATTTCTGATATTTCCTGCGTGATCGACGATTGGCGGGCTTTGTTGAAGACGAGCGTCAGTTCATCTATGATCTCGCCTGCGGCGTCTGACGCATTCTTCATGGCAACCATGCGCGACGACTGTTCGCTCGCAATCGATTCGAGGAGCATTTGGTAGATGTGCGTTTTTGAAAGCTGCTCGATCAAGTGTATCACGAGCGATTCGCTGTTCGGCTCCATGACGTATTCGGTCGTTGGGGCAGTGACAGTGTCGTTGTGTTCCTTCATATTAGTGACAGCACGCTCGATGTCGCGTTTTGAAACAGGAAGAATTTGGAGAACTTCAGGAGTCTGGCTGAGCGCTGAAACGTAGTTTGTGTAAATAACTTTGACGCGATCATATGTGCCGTTTTCGTATTCTGAAATGGCGATGTTGGCGATCGCTTGGGTGTCGCGAAGCGTAGGTGCGTCCGGAAGATCTGGGAATGAAGCGATAATTTTGAGGTTGAGTTCAGCCTTGATAGCTACGAGTCGGCGAAGCCACGCCTCACCTTTTTTACCAACTGCAATAAATGAGTATTCGCGCTCAGGCTTTGTTTTGAGAAGATCAAGCACGGCGCGGAAAACCTGCGCATTGTATGCACCGCAAAGGCCTTTATTTGAAGTTACAACAACGACAAGGATCTTCTTATGACCGCGGTCCGAGAGAAATGGATGTGTTGAATCTTTTATCGACGCTGAGACGCGAGCTAGGACTTCTTGCGAATACTTTGCGTAATGGCGTGAAGCAAGCGTCTGCGTGACAGCTTTTTTCATTTTTGAGGCAGCAACAAGCTCCATCGCTTTCGTGATTTTCTTGGTGTTCTTGATGGACTTTATTCGTCGTTTGATTTCTTTTGTTGATGCCATAGTTTTTTAAAAACTTATTCTATATCGTTTTGCATCCTGTCACTTGATTAAGATCAATTGTCGATTGCACATTGCCGCCAAAGCCGCTGGTGACATGGCCGATCTCAGCTGCGTCGTCATTAAAAACCATGACTGGACCATCTACTGGTCGGGTATCGATCTTGAGAACTTGCTTGCCTTGGTATGTGCATTGCTCGATTGGCCATGTTCTGTATTCAGATTGAAGTTTTATAGCGGCAGATTGAATTTTTGTATTATCTGAAGTTGCTGCAGTCGTAGTCTCTGGTTCAACTAAAGCCCAGTATGTTTTTTCTCCTGTATCACAGTTTACTTGGTATTCCCAAACACCTTTATTGGTGTTGTATCCTTTTTGTTCTTTATTCTCGCTAAATACGCCCTTCATGGTTGCGCACCTGGTTTTAAATTCTGCGACGTTTTCAACATACAATTTTTCAGATTTCAGGTATGCCTCATATTCCGCTGATTCTGGTGAATTCGCATAATTCATTTTTTGAATCTGGAATCTAATGACTCCTCCCCCGATCCAGAGAATGACAATTAAAAGCACAGCAACAGTCGAGGCATAGAGCTTTTTGTTTGGAATGCCAAGTAACTTAAGTTTTTTATGCAATCTGAAACCCTGCGCAATCTTTATGATGAGTAGGATAAAATCAGCAAGAATTATTCCAGCCAAGAATGGGATAAAAGCAATGAAGGCAATTTCAAAAGCCCGTATCATTGCAGGCATTGCCACAAATATAATAAGCAGAGGAATGATAGTCAATATGACCTGCCAACGAATAATCCTGATACTTTTCTTTTGTAGCAAAGCAATATCCGCAGCAGGTGTTGGTGCGGCTTGAGTAGGGGTTATTGGTGTCGGTGGGTTAGTTGGCTCCATATTTTATTTATTAAACACTCCCTTATACTCCTCAATCACCTTCTTGATCTCCGCTTCCCCGTCATCGCTCCACATGCCTTTCTCGCGGATTTCTTTGAGGAATTTCTTTGCGTGAGTTTCAGCGTATTCGGAAATGCCGGCTTCAAATTCGCGAATGCGATCAACTGCAATGTCATCAACAAGACCACGAGTAAGTGCGTAGAGCGTAATGATCTGCTTCTCAACAACGATTGGTGAATACTGCGGCTGCTTCAAAAGTTCAACTGCGCGGCGACCGCGTTCGAGCTGGCGTTTTGTAGCGTCATCTAGATCAGAACCGAACTGCGAGAAAGCTTCGAGTTCTCGGAACTGGGCAAGGTCGAGCTTGAGCGTGCCGGCAACTTTTTTCATACCTTTGATCTGAGCAGATGAACCGACGCGAGACACAGAGTTACCGACGTTTACAGCAGGACGAATGCCTTTGTAGAAGAGATCAGTTTCGAGGAATATCTGACCGTCCGTGATCGAAATGACGTTTGTTGGAATGTAGGCCGAAATGTCGCCTGCCTGAGTTTCAATAATTGGAAGCGCAGTAATAGAGCCGCCACCGTAGTCAGCGTTTCGGCGACACGCGCGTTCGAGCAAGCGTGAGTGCAAATAGAAAACGTCACCCGGATACGCTTCGCGACCTGGTGGACGACGGAGCAAGAGCGAAATTTCGCGGTATGCGACAGCGTGCTTTGAAAGATCATCGTAAATGATAAGCACGTCTTTGCCTTGATCCATGAAAAATTCGGCGATGGTAACACCTGCGTAAGGAGCGATGTACTGAAGCGCAGCTGGGTCCGATGCCCCAGCGGAAACAATAATAGTGTAATCCATTGCGCCACCTTCGCGAAGACGTGTTTCGATCTTGCGGACCTTGGAATCTTTTTGGCCGATCGCAACATAGACGCAGATCATGTTCTGGCCTTTTTGATTGAGAATAGTGTCGACAGCGATTGCGGTCTTACCTGTCTGACGATCGCCGATGATGAGCTCGCGCTGACCACGACCGATCGGAATGAGGGCATCGATCGCTTTAATGCCAGTTTGCACTGGCTGATCAACTGATTGTCGTGTAATAACACCAGGAGCAACGCGTTCGATTGGATATGACTTTGTTGTCTGTGCTACACCGTGGCCGTCGATTGGCTGAGCGAGAGCGTTTACGACGCGACCAATGAGGCCTTCGCCGACTGAAAGTTCGAGAATGTTGCCGGTCGCTTTGACCTCGTCGCCTTCGCGAATGTTTGTGTAGTCACCGAGGACAATGACACCGACAGATTCTTCTTCGAGGTTGAGCGCTACACCTTGTACGCCGCTTGGAAATGTGACCATTTCTGAAGCCTTGAGGTCTGAAAGGCCAGAAACGCGAACGACGCCGTCAAAGACTTCGATCACGCTGCCGACTTTCTCGCGCTTGTTCTCGGTCTTGAAATTGCCGATTGCTTCTTTAAGTTGTTCTACGATGTTGTTTTTTTGCATAGTATTTAAAATTTATTTTTCCGGTTTATTTCGCGAGTTCTCTTTGCAGTATTGCGAGCCGACCTTTAAGTGTTGCGTCTATAATGGTGTCATCAACTTGAATCTTCGCGCCACCAAGCAGTTTTTCATCTATTTTGTGACTGATCTCGACATGCTTTGATCCAAATTCTTTAGCAACCATTTCCTTAATCTTTTCTTCAGCTTCTTTTGCTAAGGGTTGAGCGGATGAGACAGTAGCTTCGATAATTCCCTTTTCTTTGAGATCAAGCTGTCGGCATGCTTCGATCACCTCATCGCTTTTGCCAATCATCCGCTTTTTGACGAGCATGTCGACGAAGGATTTAATGATCGGACCAGTTTCCGCAGCAGTCTTACCCGAAACTAATTCGTGGAGTGCTTCAGCATATAGTTTTGGGCTTTGCTTTTTCATATTACGAAACTTTCTCTACGGCTTCTTCAACGAGCTTTGCATCGATCGACTTTGTTACTGTTCCACCGAGCACTTTCTCTGCTGCAGAAACGACTAGACCAGCCAACTCTTTCTTGGCATCTTGGAGCATCTTATTCTTTTCAGCTTCCATATCCTTTCGTGCAGACTGAGTAACTGTTGCGACTTCAGCTTCAGCTGCCGCCAAAAGTTCAGCACGTTTAGCTTCAGCATCTTTTTTGACGCCTTTCATGATCTTGTCTGCTTCTGTGCGAGCTTCAGCAAGCATTTTCTCGTAGTCGTTCTTTGCTGAAACGAGGAGTTCGGCATTTGTCTTTGCGTCTGAAAGGCCTTTCTCAATCGTATTCTTGCGTTCGTCCAAGTTTTTCTTCAGCGGCTTGATCGCAAAACGGTACAAGACAAAAACCACCACCGCAAAGTTAATTGCCTGAGCGATGATGATCTTCCAATCTATGTGGAAAGTTGAAACGAATGATTCCATTATTTTTTGGCAGCTTTTGCTAGTCTAATAAAGCCAATTAACATTACTATTCCTCCAATAAGACCAATTAGCATTCCCCCGTATAGTTTTAATGCTCCTAAGTCCCCATTTCCTGAAAACGCGCCAACAACCGAACCCCACCCCAAGATGAATAGTACAAATCCAACCACAATTCTCATGCCTGCATTTTTAGCTGAAGGCTTTTGATTATTCAGAACTTGAGGATTATTTTCTTCCATAAAAAACTAGAGTGAGAAAGCGATAACGAGTGCGTAGATGGCGATAGCTTCAGCGAAGGCAGCGATGATGAGCATCGGAACGAAAACCTTACTTGATGCTTCTGGGTTACGGCCGATTGCTTCCATGGCTGCGCGTCCGATCATACCGATACCGATAGCTGGACCGATTGAACCGAGACCGATTGCGATTGCTTTTGCGAGTGGTGTGATATCCATATACTTTTTAAATTAAATATTTATTAACTATTATTAAAATCGACTTTACCAAAAATTGATAACAAATTAATGTGCCTGTGCTTTGGCCGGAATTTCTGCGTGTTCTTCGTGTTTCTCATCATGCGAATCATGATCTTGCTGCGCAATTGTGAAGTACACAACTGTAAGCATTGAGATGATGAGCGCCTGAATGAGGCCGACAAAGATTTCCAAAAACAAAAACGGCACCGGCAGGACATATGCGAATATGGCCGCCATGGCACCAAGCAGGACTTCGCCAGCAAAGACATTGCCGAAAAGTCGGAACGAAAGCGAAGCGATTTTCGCGACTTCGCCAACGAGCTCGAGGACACCCACGAAGAATGTGATCGGTGCAGTCAGGAGGACCATTGGATCCTTTTTGACCTTTGTCACCATTCCCCCAAGCGCCTTTAGATTAACATATTTATTGAAGGTTTTCCACGCCCCGATCGATATGATGCCGAAGAGGTTTGAGCCAATGACAGCAATGATCGCAAGCGCGATTGTTGTATTGATGTCAGCTGTACCAGAACGAAGAAATGGCAGAAAGGCAGAATGTGTTGCTCCGGCCTCGCCAGAAGTTTCGATCAAGCCAAAACCGCCAAACGGCAAAATGCCGAGCCAGTTATTGAGCAAAACAAAGAAGAAAATCGAAATTGCGATTGGGAAAACTTTTGTTGTAATCTTGCGGCTTCCTGTTACTTGGTCGCAGAGATCATATGCAGCATCAAGCAAAAGCTCGAAGACGCTTTGCAGTTTCCCCGGAACTTTCTTCGTAGTGAAGCGAATGACGAGCGAAAGGACAATGATGATTGCAACAACAACCCAGCTCGTGAGCAAGGCATTTGTAATTGGAAAACTGCCGACATGTCCGACTTTTTCGGCATACAGAGTAATTTCGTGAGAAACTTCGTGGCCACTATCTGCTTCGTGCGCATTTTCTACAGCCGAAGTTTCTGCATGATCCATTGCAGCTACTGCCTCGTGTTCTGTTGTTTGTTCTGCGCTAGTTGCCATTGTTTTTTGTTTCTTTTTCTTTAGATTCAGATTTTTCTAACTTCTTCATTTCTTTGACTGTCGTTTTGTATATTCCAAAAATGGTTAACCCGAACGCGACAGCCATTGTTGCAAGGAAAAGCCAAGGCTTTGTTCCAAATTCTTTGTCGAGCGCCTTGCCGACGAACAGCGCTATTATAACAGGAACAGCTATCCAAATAGAAACTCTCATGAAGATAAGAATTGAATCTCTCCACCAAGGTTTTTTAATGTTCTCTGGTTCCATTATTGGTGCGTGTGGAAGGAATCGGACCTTCGACCTCTGTCTTATCAGGACAGCGTTCTACCACTGAACTACACACGCATTTACCTAAAAATCGCCATGGGCGACAACCGCATTTATACCAAAAAAACAGGGTTTTAGCAACATTTGGGGTTTGATCGGCCACATACACGCAAAAAGAAAGAGCGGTGTTCGAAGCCGCTCTTCATGAACGCAATGCGCAACACACTGACAACATGTTGCGGAAAATTTAAGTCTAACAATCAACCATCTCCATCCATAGGCATATTGATTTAAAGTTCTCTCTAACAGTATCATGAAACATTATTTTGCCAAACAAAAATCCCAATCGGCCGATTGGGATTTTTGTCGTCTGTATTCTCTGGTCTTGAGTGATCGCATCGACGCAATCGTTCTCAGCATTGATAGGAAATGCAAACCAAAAAATCGTACAGGGTTAGTATAGCAATAGTCTTTTTTATCTGCAATACTTTTCAAGCTCTCCTGTGGATTACTTTTTATTTTAATTTTAGAAATTATTCATCATCATCTGCTCCCTCTTCAGAACCGACGGCGCCTGACTCGAGTGCTTCAAAAATTTTGCCCATTTCGCCGAGCATAACTTTCGGAATGTTTGACCATGACTGGCGAATGCGGTGATCGGTAATGCGATCTTGCGGAAAGTTGTACGTGCGAATTTTTTCACTGCGATCGCCGCTGCCGATTTGGCTTTTGCGGTCTGCTGCGTATTTTTTGGCTTCCTCTTCTTCTTTGAGCTGTTGCAATTTCGCCGTCAAAATAGACATCGCTTTTTCGCGGTTGCCAAGCTGGCTGCGCTCCGAAGTAGAGCGTACATCGATGCCAGTTGGGCGGTGGATCAAACGAACTGCAGTTTCGACTTTGTTGACGTTCTGTCCGCCAGCGCCGCCAGAGCGAGAGTATTCCATATCGAGGTCAGCTGGATTGATGACAAATTTCACATTCTTCTTGATCGGAAGGACGGCAATTGAAGCAGTCGAAGTGTGGATTCTTCCCTGCTTTTCTGTAGCCGGTGTTCGCTGAACGCGATGGACACCAGTTTCGAAGCGCAAAATGCGATACACATCTTTACCTTTGATTTCAATTGAAACTTCTTTGTAGCCGCCGATGTCATTTTTGGATTCTTGAATAATCTTTGTCGTCCAGCCGCGAATTTCGGCGTATCGCGAATACATTTCGCAAAGTTCGTATGCAAAAAGCGATGCCTCGTCGCCACCAGCACCAGCACGGATTTCCATGATGACTTCATTCGGAAATTCCTCTTCTTCCTTTTCGCTTTCCAAAATTTCTTGAATCTGCTTTTTGACGTCTGACTTCTGCGACTCAAGCGAAGCCAATTCTTCTTTTGCCATTTCGTGAAGCGATGCGTCTGCCGGCTCGCCTTCTGGGTTGTCGTTGGTCAACATAGTTCGGATTTCTTCTTCTTGCTGAAGCAAACGCTCAAAATGCCCAATCAAGTGAGCTACTTTGTAATTACTTTTCAATTCTTCGAGATTGAGTTCGTCCATGTTGTTTAGTTTTTCTTTAGATTTGTATTATACAGGTAAAATTGGCAATTTAGGCAAGCAAAAAGCCCGATTGTGTCGGACTTTCTGCGAGTACGCTATTTCTTCGCTTTTGTAGCCTTTGTTGCTGCACCTGCTGCTGCGCGCTTCTTGAAGCGGTCAACGCGGCCGGCTGTGTCGAGAACCTTTTCATTGCCTGAGAAGAATGGGTGGCAATTGCTGCAGATTTCAACTCGAAAAGACTCCATAGTTGAGCCTACAGTGTAGCTTGCGCCACAGACGCAATCAGCCTTAGCTGCCGCGAAATATGTTGGGTGGATGTCTTTTTTCATATGTAGGTGTATTTTACAGATTATTCACAAAAAGGCAAGTTTTTAAAAAATACTCGGATTAAGGGGTTTTGCGGCAATTTTATCGTCTTGAAACACCATAGGCATTCAAGTAGTCAATATCAGCCTGAATGCTTGCCTTGAGGTTCATAACACTGCGTCCGTATGAGCAAGTTGAGCCGCCAGTGCCGTAGTACTTACAAGCTGCCTTGATCTGATTTGCGGCGCTTGTTCCGCTTCCGCCGAGGTCTGTAAGGTAAATAGATGAAGCCATGATAGCGTCTTCAGCGTTCCATGGATTTGAAGCGGCAGAGCCGACAGCAGCAGCCACTCGCTTATCGACTGTTTTCCAAGTTGAAGCAATAAACTGAGCAGGGCCCATAGCGCCTCCGTAGCCGGCAACGCCAGCAATTGGGCAAGAAACTGCAGTCTTATATGGATCAGCGCCAAGTGCGCTTGTAATAGCCAAGAATGGCTGCACGTCTCGGCTTGGCTTCATGACGTTTGGATATGTTTTGCCTGAGTTGACGTTAACACCCGCGCCGGTCGTTGCGTTTGAAAGGTAGCATTTGCCGACGTTTGAGCCGAGGTTACTTTCTTGAGTCAAAATAGCGAGAACAAACGACGGCTCAATACCTGTCTTAGCCGAGGCACTCTGGGCATATCCAAGAGCCGCGTCGAATCGAATAGCAGCTGTTCCACCGGCAAACTTAAAGAGACGGGCTTTGATTTTATTGACTTCAGCAGTTCGGTCTGCAATCACTGTTGTGATTGTTTTTTCCTTGCTCTTGCTCGCATTTAAAAGTGTCTGCTTTTCTTTTTCGCTTCGCTCAATTGTCTTTTTGACGCTTTCAAGTTCGTACTTAACATCGACTTCTTCGTCGTGCTTTTTCTCGAGATCTTTTTTCTCGGCCTCTGTATTGTCGCGAATGTCGCGAACCTGATCCAGTGAGACTTTGACAGAACGTTTGAGTGTCTCAAACGAGTCGAGGTCGCGATAGAAGTCAGAGACTGATTCTGTACCGAGAGCAACATAGACAAAAGGCGTCTCGTCGATAATGTGCGTCTGGCGGATCATCTGGCCGAGCGATTCCTTCTCGCGATCTAGTTTTTCTTCGAGATTGTCGATTGTGTTGGCTTTTGACGAAATATCCTTTGAAAGCTTGCTGATTGTTAGGTTTTTAGACTGGATTTTGAGCTTAGCCTGTGAAATCTGCGTGTTGATTATCTTGATTTCATTAGAAATGGAGGCAGATTGACCCTTTTGATTGGTCAATTCCTTCTGTTTGGCTGCAATTTCAGCTTCGAGCTGAGCAAGCTGGGCTTCAAGTATTGCGCGCTCAGACTGAGCAGTAGAGAGTTCTGTTGTCTGCGCTTGTGCTTTGTAGTTGTTGTGGGCTGAGTAACCAACAAAAAAAGCAAGGACAAGCGTCGCAGTGGCGAGCGCAATATTCCTTGCTTTTTTTGTGAAATTCTTTGGGTACATAGTTGAAACGTTGGAACTTTTTGGAAACCTGCAGATGTTGGAATCGTTACTCTGCTGCAGCTTCGTCTCCTCCTTCCTCTTCTTTCTTGCCCTTCTGGTCAACTGCTTCGATTGCTGAGAGGTCCATTGGAGCTGTCTCTTCGACTTCTTCTTTGACTGCTGATACGAGAGCGACAACTTCATCTTCGCCGACCATAGCTTCGACTCCGTTTGGAAGCTTGATGTCTTTGACGTGAATCTGATTTTCAAGAGTTTCGAGAGATGAGATATCGACTTCGATCTGGTGAGGGATGTTTTTCGGCAAGCCCTTAACTTCGAGTTCGTGCATAACCTTTGTGAGAACACCGAGGTTTCCTTTGACTGCACCTGAGACACCGACGAATTCGAGAGGAACAGCAACTTCGATTGGCTTGTTCATGTCGACGACGAGGAAATCGGCGTGGATTGGGACATGTTTTACAGGGTGGAGCTGGACTTCGTGAATAAGGACGTCGAGTTCACCGTCTGGGAGAACGAGGTGAATAGTGCTCGATTCGCCTGCTTCTTTGAGGGCCTTATCGAAAGCCATCATTGGGACAGAAATAGGAGTAGTTTCTTTGCCTGAACCGTAAAAAACAGCCGGAAGGTTGCCGGAGTTTCGTATAGAATCGAGGTTTTCGCTCGTTTTGCGGAATTGTGCTTGCAGTGTTGTCATAGGTTTCTAGTATACCTATTATGACGATTTAATCAAGGCCAATCTTACAACTGTCCTTCATAATTGGCAGAGTATTGACTAGTTGCCTTTTTATTGATTTAATGATGAAAACTAAGGAAAATGGTAGTAATAAAAATCAATAAGAAAGAACAAGCTCAGGAACTAGCCAAGCAAATTTCTGAAACAGTCGTCGCTCTCGTAAAGCTAAAGCGCAAAATCAAAAAGCAGATCAATGGTATGTTCAATGCCATAGCAGCTCATTTTGACAGCGAAACATTTGTCTGCAAAATCTTATATAACGACAAGGTACATGCACTTCAAATTGAGCTTAGAGAGCCTAAAGATCAGCAATCTTGGTATGTTGTTACAATCGAAACAGAACTGGATGGTAAAAGTACTATCTGCTTCCGCAAGAACCTTATTATCAAGTATTTAGATACGATTGAGCCTTACGATGCAGATGAATTGATCGAATACAAAGGCTTCATCAAAAAATTCCTCAAAAAGCGCATTTTCCCGACACATGCTTACCTTGATAGAAAGTCTATCTAGGAATATCAGCGAAATCGCGAGAAAAATTCTAATCGAAAATAAAACTCCCACATCTTTTGATGCGGGAGTTTTCTATTTAATCAATTTCAAAAACAAAGTTATGACGAATGTTTCTCCGTATGCTCAAGCGCAATGTGGCTTTTCATATACTCAAGCGTTCCGCCAACTTTTTTGCCCGGATTAAAGACAGTAAGCGGATCAAAGGATTTTTTAACTTCGCCAAACAGGCGCACGACTTCAGGTCCGTACTGCTTAATGAGATACGGCGTCCTGATGATACCGTCGTTGTGCTCAGCATCAATCGAGCCTTGGTAACGCAGGACAAGATCGTAGACTTTGTCCGAAAGTTCAGGGATGATTTCGAGAATTTTTGGATTTTTGAAGTCCATAAGCGGAATAATGTGGAAGTTGCCATTGCCCGCGTGACCAGCAATCGTATAGATAAGTTCTTTGTGCGCACCAACGAGCGCATTGATCTGCGGTAAAAACTCCGGCAAGTACTGCGGCGGCACAATGATGTCGTCTATGAACGGCGCAGTATGGCGCGAACCTGAATGCTTTCGCAAAAGCGCAAATGAGTCTCGGCGAACGCTCCAGTATTTTTCGACTTCCCTATTGTCGATAATTTTTCGGCTCTTGAGATCAAACGGTTTGAGCATCTCCATGACGCCATTGCACTTGGCTTCGAGTATTGCTTCGTCATTGCCCTGAAATTCAATGAGCAGAATAAGCTTTGGCACGCCGCCGCGCAAAATCATGCCGAACTCCGGCATAAACCGAAGCGCATACTTGATCGTACCGAACAAACCTTTCTCTTTGATGAATTCTCTGAAGTAGCGAGCGGCAAGGCTAAATGTTTTGTCGTCGTAAGATTCGATCGATGTCGGACTAAAAGGCAAAATAGTATCAACGATGTCGCCAAGTCGTTCAAGGTTCGGAAGCATGGCAACAACAAGCCGAGACTTTTCTGGCAGCTCAACTGTGCGAAGCGTCATTTCAGTCACAATGCCGAGCGTGCCTTGGCTGCCGACAATTACTTGAGCAAGATCAAAAACCTCTTCGCCTCTTTCGTCTTTGCGCCAAACATTCCACAAGTAGTAGCCAGCCGAATTTTTATTGACGAGCGGTTTTGCGGCCGCAATTGTCTTTTCATTATTTGAAACAATGTCGAAAATACGCTTGTAGATTTCTCCTTCGCGCGTTGTTTCGGCCATCTTTGTATACAGTTCGCGGCGATTTAGCGGTTTAACTGTGTATTCATGTCCATCGAAGAAAACTATTTTGAGCTCTTTGACGTAGTCTTCCATTTTGCCATAGCGAAGCGTGAGCTCGCCGCCAGAATTGTTGCCGAGCATACCACCGAGCGCATTAATGGATTTGGATGCAGTAAAACAAGGCAAGAGAAGATTTGCGTCTTTAAGTTTAGATTCAAGGTCGCGATAGAAAACGCCCGGCTCAACTTTTATTTCGGCTGCAATGTCGACGTCCGTTGATGCCGGAAAATTAGGGCGCATTTTGTATGGAGCAACTGGACGAATGTCGCCGATGCGATTCATATAGCGCATGACGTCGATGATAATTGATTCATTGAGGCTGCCACCAGACATGCAGGTACCGGCCGCGCGAGGAGAAAGAGAAATAGAAAGATCTGGCGAACCTTCTGCAGCATCACTTTTTTTCTGCATAGCCCACTGCACAAGCTTCTCTATATCCTTTGCATGCTTCGGATAAACGACAAGCTGCGGCATGACTTCAAAAATACTTGCGTCACGAGAATGTGTTGCGAGCGTTTCAGCTGCATCGTCTACATCGCCTTCGAAGAATTTTTTAATTTCATCTTTCATTTAATATAATTTTTTTATTTATGCTGCTTCAACGTCTTTTATACTATTGATCAAAATCTTCTGCGAACCAGCGACATCTTCAGGGTTTTTAGCATAATGAGCGAGCGATTCGTTCTGGAACGCACGGCTAAATGAGAATGTCATCGGAAATGGCACATCGTCGGCATGGCGCAAGATCGCATCGAAATTTGCATCAGCCTCGTCATGAGTTTGTCCGCCAGAGAGGAAAATGACGCCGCCAATATTGTTCGGGACGACATCTTTGAGCATACCAACTGTTCTCTGGGCAACTTCTTCCGGTTTTGCGCGATTGTCTGCGTTTTTGCCAGACAAAGCCATCGAGGTCTTCAAAATAACGCCAGGCATATAGGCGCCAGACTCTTTCAATCCTTTCATAAGTGCGCTAATAACTTTGTGAAGTGTTTCTTCCATGTCGACAATGCTGTGCATGCCGTCCATGAGAACTTCTGGCTCAACAATCGGAACAATGTCATTGTTGTGGCAAGCGCGAACGTATTCACACATCGATCGGACGTTGGCATCGAGCGCTTCTTCTGTCGGCAATCCGTGTGTCACAGAAAATGCAGCGCGCCACTTCGCAAAAGCTGCACCAAGCTTTTTGTATTCTGGCATTCGCACAGCTAAACCTTCGGCGCCTTTAGTCACAAATTCAATATCGTTTTCATTTTTGAATCCAGCAATGCCTTCATCGACTTTGATGCCAGGCTTAATTCCCTTTTCCATCAAGATATGTGTAAAAGCAACACCATCTTTTGTCGACTGGCGAATCGTTTCGTCTGTCAGAATGATTCCTGTGATGTGATTTTCAAGATCAGGCGCTGTCAAAATCATTTCGCGGAAAGCGCGGCGAGATTCATTAGTACATTCGAGCGAGACATCGACAAAACGCTTGCAGCACGTCTTTGCGCTTTCATCTGCGGCCAAAATTCCTTTTGGCGGATTGACCAAATAAGCGGCTGTGTCTTTGAGTAGTTCCAAATCTCCTGTTGTTTGCATGTAAAGAATAATAACACACAGATCAATCGCCCCAAATCTGTTTTTTTGATATATACTTTTGCTATGGAATCAGAACAGCAAATAGATATTTTGGCAATTGGCGACATTGTTACTGATGCATTTATCAAATTGAAAGATGCGAGCGTTCACTGCAAGATCGACGATACTGCTTGCGAACTCTGCATGTCATTTGGCGATAAAGTCCCCTATGAATCAGTCGAAGAAGTTCGCGCTGTCGGCAATAGTGCGAACGCTGCGGTGTGTGCAGCTCGTCTCGGCCTTCACTCTGCCCTCATTGCTGCAGTCGGAAACGACACCAACGGCAAAAACTGCCTCGAAGCACTCGCTAAAAACGGCGTTGAAACTGGCTACATCAACATTTCAAGTGAACATGCGACAAACTACCACTATGTTCTCTGGTACGATGTTGATCGCACTATATTAGTGAAGCATGCGCCGTTCAAGTACACGCTCCCTGAGCTCAAGATCCAGCCAAAGTGGATGTACCTTTCATCTCTCGGCGAATCTGCAAAGGATTTTCATACAGAGATCCTCGACTATTTACACATACACCCGTCGATCAAGCTTGCTTTCCAGCCTGGGACATTTCAGATGAAGCTTGGCATCGAAGGTTTGCGCGGCATTTACGAGCGAGCTGATTTCCTTTGCCTCAACAAAGAAGAAGCTGAACGCATTTTAGAGTTGCCGCCGACTGATCCGAAGGTTTTGCTCCAAGATCTTGCTGCGCTTGGGCCAAAGATTGTTATCGTTACCGATGGATTCGATGGCGCATATGCATATAACCACGGAGAAATGTATTTCATGCCAGTTTATCCTCACAAGCCATTTGAACGTACTGGCGCAGGCGATTCTTTTGCTTCAACAATCGTTTCAGCGCTTGCTGTCGGCAAAACGTTTGAAGAAGCATTTGTTTGGGCTCCGATAAATGCCATGTCAGTGGTACAATATGTAGGAGCGCAGCGCGGCCTTCTCAATCAAACACAGCTTCTTGCCTTTCTCACCAAGGCGCCGCCTGAATATGCGTTCAAGAAAATATAAATAATTGATTTTTAAGAAATATTTTATATGCCAGAAAAATTTAACTTTGAATTACCGCCAACAACTCCCCGCGAAGACGACAACAATGCGGAAAAAAACCTTAACCCTGAAGAGGTAGAGGTTATTGATGAGTATTCGGATGAAAAAGTAAACAATATCGGCTTTGAACCGGGTGAACTCCAGCGTCTTTTGTCTGACTATCTCAGAGACAACGACGAAGTACTCCCGCCAGAGGCAAAAGAAAAGCTTAACAACATCATTAATTCTCACAAAGACTAAATAATATGGAAAAAATGAATTTGCCAATACATCCAAATAACGATATGGGCACAATGTTTAATCCAGACAAAATGGATAATGTTGTTGCTGAGCTAGAAATCACAAGCGGACAGCTTAATGACTGCATCGAAGATACGGAAAGAAAAATTGAGAAAGCAACGCAGCAGCGCGATGACTTCGAGAGCAGTATGTCTCTTGAAGTTGGAGCAACCAAAGATCAAAACAAGGTCACAGACTCTCAATATGATGCTGAGTTTGAGGCAGCTAGTTTGCCAGGCAGAAGAAAGATGCTTGAGGGTCTAAAAAATAATGTCGAAAAGCTTCAGGCTGACAAAAAGCTGCTTCTTGAAAAGCAGGCTGAATTAAAGCAAAAAATTGATTTCTGGAAGCAGAACATTCAGACTGATACCAAAAAACCGCCACAGAACTTTAATCTAAATTAATTATTTTTCTATTTATGTCATCAATGGAAAATCCATCTGTAAATAGTGGGCCAGCTCTCAACCAAGAGACTATTGAAAATGTCATTAAGAACGAATACAAAGAGCCAATAACAATGCTCAACGAGCATCTTAGTTACCAAGCTGAGAAGACTAATGAGATACTTAGTAGTATTTCCCCGCTTGCTTTAAGGATTGAACTATTGCCTCAAACTGAAGCTGGAATGATCAATAAGACTGAAATACAGAAAATGATTCAAGAAACCTATAATGAAGTTTCTGCTGCACAAGAAAAAATCGACGAAATTTATGAAACTCTCAACAAAATAAGGAACGGACTCAATAGTCTCGGGTCATCAAGCGCACGAGAAAACAATTTAAACTAATTTTTCCGTCCCAACACTTTTTTCGCTGCTTCCATAATATCTTCCATAGTCATTTTGTAGTGCTTCAGCAATTCTTCAGGCTTTCCTGATTGACCAAACTTGTCGTGGACACCGATAAATTCGATTGGCGTCGGTAGCGAGCTCGCAAGTGCTTCTGCAATAGCACCGCCAAGTCCACCAGCGATTTGATGTTCCTCAGCTGTGACGATTGCTTTTGTTTCTCGTGCAAGCGCAATGATTGCTTGCGTGTCGAGCGGCTTAATAGTGTGAATGTTCATGACGACGGCGCGAATGCCGTCTTTTTCTAGTTTTTTAGCGGCCCACATTGCTTTATGGACAAGCGCACCAGTCGCAATGATGCCGACGTGAGCAATGCCGTCTGGGCGATACATAATATTGGCTTTGCCGATTTCAAAAGGAGTTGCGTCTGTCGTCATGATCGGCGTTTTTTCGCGCATGAGACGAAGGTATGCTGGCTTCCCTTTTCCCTCGGTTGCAAGTTTCGCAAGTGCAATCGTTGCTTTGCGTGCTTCGATCGCATCACACGGCGAAATAACCATCATATTTGGCATGACGCGCATAATTGCCATATCTTCAACCGCTTGATGCGTGCCACCGTCTGGTCCGACAGAAATACCAGCGTGACTGCCGACAATAACAACAGGACGATCATTGTACGCAATCGTTGTTCGGATCTGCTCCCAGTTTCTGCCGGGAGAAAACATCGCATATGAAGAAACAAAAGGAATTTTGCCGAGCGCTGCCATGCCGCTGCCGACAGTGACGAGATTTTGTTCAGCAACTCCGATTTCAATAAAGCGATCCGGAAATGCATTTTTGAATGCTTCCATTTGTGTGCTTTCAGTAAGGTCTGCAGAAAGAGCAACAACATTTTTGTCTGCCTCGCCTGCAGCTACTAATCCCTCGCCAAAGCCCTTGCGAATTGGCACTTGCTCGACATCATCGAAGAAAAGTTTTTGATTTAGTTTTATGTCTTTGTTAAGCATGTTATATAGATGAGCGAATTAGAGCTAATATTCCCCAAAACAGAAAAGTGCACATGAGTGAAATAAAAATATAATAAAGAAATTTCTTTTTTGAAACTTTAAAATAGCCTGCATGACTCTTTAAAGAAAGTATGTTGATTATGATGCCGATCCAAAACAATATTGCTAATGGAAATACTGCAATAGAACTTCCTACAATTGTAACAAACACTGATTGCATAAGATTCATCGTTACTGTCATTAGCCCCGTAGTCATAAGAGCATCTCGAGTTAGAAAGAGAGAAGATACAATAAGCACAATGCTGAATATAAAAAATGGAACGCCATTTTTACCTCTCTTAAAATAAAGACTTGCCCAAAGTAGAGAAAAAGAAACAATCAAAAAATACACAGTTCCCGGCAAGGCTCGTACAAATTTTGCATTTTCAAAGTCACCAGTAGCAAAAGAAGCGCTAAACAAAGTTGCATATAACAACGTAAGGAAAATTCCAATTAGAGCACTTCCGAGCAACCAATTAGCTTTTTTGAAGTATGTTTTATTTTGAAGTGATAGTTCAGGATTCATGCTAATGATGCTCACTCTTAACTCTTCCTCCAAGCGTCCTGAGCTCGTTAAGCGCCATCTTGGCTTCATCTGCGCTTGGTGGTTTGCCGTGCCAGTGGTAGTCGCGCTCGAACTCTTTGACTCCCTTTCCTGGGATTGTGTGGGCAATGATAACAGTCGGCTTTTCGAAAATAGTTTTCGCTCGCGCAATCGCATCTGCAATTTCTTCAAAGTTGTGGCCATTGATTTCTTCGACATGCCAGTTGAATGCGCGCCATTTATCAGCGAGCGGCTCGAGCGGCATAATGTCTTCAGTGTTGCCGTCGATCTGGATGTTATTGCGGTCGATGATCGCAATCAAGTTTCGCAGCTTATTTTTGCCTGCAAACATAATTGCTTCCCAGCTATTGCCTTCATTGAGTTCGCCATCTGACATGAGACAGTACACATACTGATCAGCGCTTTCGCCTTTGTCCATCAAAATTGCTTTCGCCATACCAGAAGCCTGAGAAAGACCAGATCCGAGAGGACCTGAACTTGTTTCGAGAATATCTAAGTATTCGCGGTGCGGATGGCCCTGCAAACGTGAACCAAATTTACGAAGCGTCAAAAGCTCGCTCGTCGGAAAGTAGCCAGCGTGAGCAAGTGTTGCATAGTAGACAGGACAAATGTGTCCGTTAGATAAAACGAGACGGTCGCGCTCTGTCCAATTAGGATTCTGCGGATCATGACGGAGAATGCCTTGCGCCCCATCTGCGCGCTGACCAAAAAAGAGCGCCGTAAAAATATCCGTCATGCCAAGTGGGCCTGCCGTATGCCCACTGCCAGCAGCGAGAAGCATTTCAATAATCGATTCACGTATTTCATTTGCCTGCACGGCAAGCTGGTGCTCATTCATTGCATCCATTATACCTGCGGAAAGCCAAAATAAAAACGCCCGATGTGCATACGTGTATACAATCGGACGTTTTATATTAATTTTAGAAATTACTCATCCGAATCTGCATTCTCATCGGCTTCGCCATTTTTATTTTCGGCAAAGTGTGCGATTTCTTTGAACTTGCGAAGCGTGTCGAGTGGCGACAAGCTTTTCCAAAGCGCTGAACCAACGACAAGACGTGTTGCACCGACTGCAATGAGGTTTTCGGCGTTTTCGAGAGTTACGCCACCGTCGACAGCAATCGGAAGCCCTGGAAATGCATCAGCAACTTTTTTGATCTGATTGTAGGCGCGCTCATCAAACTCTTGGCCTTGCTGACCTATTTCTGAAATTCCCATGCATTGCACAAAATCAACTTCCTTGAGGATGTGCCGGTAAGCATCTATATCTGAATCAACATTAAATGCGACACCGATTTCGACATTGTCGCGAATGTACGGATCAATCGCTTCAATAAAGTTGGCGAACTCTTCTTCGTCGCCTTCCGCTTCTGCATGGAGCACGATTCGAGACGGCGCAAATTTATAGAAGTAGTCGAGGTGGTCGTGCGCGTTCTTAACCATGAGGTCGAGCTCAAAGTTCATTTCTTCCCAATACGGCATGCCTTCTTTTTCAGCTTCAAGAGCTTCGACAAAGCCAATGTCTTCGCCATTGTATGGCCACGTCGCGCGCGGAGCAAAAATGCCGTCCACCATGTCGATCTGGACCAAACGAGTTTTACCAAGAACAGCCGCAACTTGATTGCGAATGTCTGCGACTGATTCTGGGAGAATAGCTGGAATAATTTCGATCATATTAGAATTGTGCCAAACGTCGAACGTGTCGCTCATCGCCAGAAAATGGCGTACTGATAAATACATTAATTGCATCAATTGCTTCGTCTTGAGAAACGAAGCGTGCGCCAATAGAGAGGATGTTGGCATCGTTGTGCTCGCGAGCAAGCTTTACTATTTCATGCTGATGTCCGTAGAAAACAGCAGCACGAGCGCCATCTACGCGATTCGCTGCCATTGCTTCACCTTGCCCGGATCCGCCAAAGACAATAGCAAGCGTTCCAAGGTCCGACGTGACAGCCTTTGCAGCCTGAAGCATGTACTCAGGATAATCATCTTCTGGAGCGAGGACTTGTGCGCCAAGATCAACAACTTCGTGACCAGCGGCCGCGAGTTCTTTGGCGATTGATGTCTTCAGTTCAAAACCGGCATGATCTGCGGCTAGATATATTTTCATATGACTATGCAGCCAAGTCTTCTTCAAGCACAGGTTCGAGAACAGCTTCTTCGTTTTCGTTCATAACCATGTGCTCTTTTTTACCAAGCTTCTTGGCCATTTCATTGAATCGCTCAATAAGAAGACCTTTTTGTGCAAAATCTGTTGTGTTCATTATCTGCTCTTTGAGAGGTTCATACTGTTCCTCGTGAATTTGGTGGATCTCCTGAATTCTGTTATCGATCTCGTTTGCATTGAAACCTTCCATATTGTTGTTTTCCATACGTTGTATAAATGCCATAAATTGCTAAATATTGCTTATTTGGCAAGTATAGCAAGTTATTGGCAAGGGCGTAAGTCATGGCTAATTTGACAAATTGCCTCTGCGGTTTTAATGTTAACAAAACCACAAGCCTATGAACCCTCAACAAATCAATACACTATCGGCGGAACTGTCTATATATATGAACGCCTTTACGTCTGTTTGCCTTACTATTGCTGGAGTTTGGGTTGCCTTTACATCGCTCGAATCGGCACCTCGAAGAAACTACTCTGTTTCTGTTTTCAGGTATATAGACGGCAAAAAGTACGTCTTGCTCTGTAATTTCCACTTGGATATTTTAGGCGAGATAGATGCAATCGCCGACAAACTGATCAAGAATTATCAAGAAAAAAATTGGCAAACCAAAATCCTCGAACAAGCCTACAATGACAGAGGGAAAGTAATCGACAACAAATTAATGCGAAGCATTTGGGGACACAAACCCGGCGGCAATCTCAACCGAAAACGAGACAATAGCCCGAGATTGCGCCGTGCAATCTGGAGAACTGTATCAAACAATACAAACAAGCCAAAAGTCGCAAAAAGAAAAGCGCACCTGAATTAAGGGCGCTTTTTGTTTGGTATAAATTAAAACTTGACAATTATACTATATGGTATATAATACATTTAAGCAAAAATTAGTAAGAACATCTCACTCGATTCGTGTTGGAGAGCCTTACTAATATAAGAATAAACATTGCAGGTTTTACTCAGTTCTTTAATTGATTATATGACCCAAACAATATGGGCGTGCGAGACAAATGAAGCACAAATATCATATAAATCATCTGAATTGTTACAATTCAGGAACCGAATACTTTACCTTCAGAGCAAATAAATACAGGGTTTGCTTGTCAAAACGGCTCCTTATTTCATAAGGGGCCTTTTATATTGCATATTTTTTTAAAAAATGACTAGAAATCGTTTATTGACCCTCCATTACGAAAGAAATATTCATATCCAGTTTCCTTGTGGAAATCGCAAGGTTCTTGGCCTTCAAGCGCCACAGCAGAACACCCCTGCCCTACAGCCGGAAAAACGGGAATCAAGAAAAATGCGAGGATGATTATTGCGATAATAATTAAGAAAGTTTTCATCTGTTTATGCTAGAAATTTATTTTTCAATGCTATGCCCAGTTTTAATAACATGTTCTATGAGCGTATGCGTATA